>CAYTIS010000020.1:0-3636 GCA_964438035.1 uncultured Slackia sp. | reverse complement strand
GCCCAGCGCCCCTCCGAGATCATCTTCACCTCCGGAGCGACCGAGGCCGATAACGCTGCCGTCTTCGGACTGGCGCGCGGGGCCTGGTCGGCCCGCGCCCAGGCTGGGCATGCCCAGGGTCGTCCTGAGGTCATCACCTCGGCCATCGAACACGATGCCGTCCTTAAGGCCGTGCACGCCCTAGAGGCCGAGGGCTTTGCGATTGTTGAGGTCGCTCCTGACAGCCAGGGGCGGATTACCCCTGAGGCGCTTGCCCAGGCGCTCACCCCTCAGGTGGTATTGGTGAGCGTGCAGACGGCCAACAGCGAAGTGGGCACGGTTCAAGACATTGCGACTTTGGCTCGCCTGACCCATGAGGTGGGCGCGCTCTTTCATACCGATGCCGTTCAGGCCCTGGGCAAGGTGGAGGTGGATGTGCAGGCCTGGGCGGTGGATGCGGCCTCGTTTTCCGGGCACAAGGTGGGCGGTCCCAAGGGAATTGGTGCACTGTACCTCAAGGCGGGCACCCCGTTTGTGCCGCTAGCTCTGGGTGGTGGCCAGGAGGGTGGGCTGCGCAGCGGCACCCAGGACGTGTGCTCGGCCGTCGGTTTTGCCGCTGCCTGCGAGGCTAGCTGTGGGCCGGGCCGCGACGCTGAGGCCGCGCGCCTGGGCGCTTTGCGCGACCGGCTGTATGAACGGGTGGCTACCCTGCCCGGCGTGCGTCCCACGGTTGCCGTGGCCCCGGGTGCGCGCAACTTTTTGCCCACTATCGCGAGCTTTACCGTGGAGGGCTTTGAGAGCCAAACGCTCGTGCTGCGCCTTGACCAGCGCGGCATCGGCGTGTCAGGGGGAAGCGCCTGCTCGTCGCGCTCGGGCGGGCCAAGCCGCGTGCTCTGTGCCTTAGGGCTTGATCCTGAGCGCGCCGCCGGTGCTCTGCGTGTTTCAATGGGTCGCTACACCACCGAAGCCGATATCGCTGTATTTGGGGAGGTCCTCGCCGAGGTCATCAAGGGGTAGGGCTGTCAAGTTTAGCTGAACGGCGGCCCGGCTTAGCTTGTCACAGTAGCCCGCTGTGGTCGCCGCAGTCGGCCTCGGCTGATTGCGGGCTTGAGCATCTGTCTCACTTTCGTTTTATAATGCCACCGCGCCAAAGAATCGCCCGCGCATGTATCGTGCAGCGGGGCGCGGGCTTATCAGAGGAGCTGCACCGGGTATGCCGAGGTGGCGCGCGGCATACCGCCTGTGAGAAAGGTGCTTGCCATGGGTGTTGTACGATCCGTGTGCATAAGCGAGAAAAAGGGGACGGGCAAGACGCCGGTTGATTCCATCGTCTTGCGGCCTGACTGGGGTATCGAAGGTGATGCCCATGCGGGTACCTGGCATCGCCAGGTGAGTCTGCTCGCCTTCGAGAGCATTGATGAGTTCAAAAGCCGGGGAGCTACCGTTGATGACGGCGACTTTGGCGAAAACATCATTGTTGAGGGCATTGGGCTGACCAAGCTTCCCGTTGGTACGCGTCTGGAGTGTGGGAATAATCTGCTTGAGGTGACGCAGATTGGTAAGGAATGCCACACGCGATGCGCCATCTATCATTCGGTAGGGGATTGCATCATGCCGCGCGAAGGGGTGTTTGCCCGCGTGATTCGCGGGGGCGAGCTGCGGCCCGGAGACCCTGTGACCATCGTGTCCACCCCGGAGGCCTAGGCGGCAGGCCCCGCCTTGGGCATAAGGCCTCCCGCATACCGGGGGCAGGTGACATGCCCCATCCGTACGAGAAATAAGGCCTTTCTATGATTAAAGAGATTGTCAAAGACCGCGAATTCCTGAGTCTTCCTTCCGAGCCAGCGACTGCAGAAGATGTCCAGGTGGCCCTTGACCTCAGGGACACCATGGAATCGATGCGCGGCGAATGCGCATGTTTGGCAGCCAACCAGATTGGCTCGCGCAAGGCCATCATCGCTTATGAGGATGGCGCAGGCAAGATTAACGTGATGTTCAACCCGCGTCTGACCGCCTTCCTCAAGCCCTACGAGACAAGCGAGGGCTGCCTGAGCCTCGATGAACCCAGCCTGGTGAAGCGCTTTGAGTTCATCACTGTGGCCTACGAGGTGCTGGCGCAAAGTGCGCTCATTGCACGATCCAAGCGCCTTACCGGATGGACGGCGGAGGTGGTTCAGCACGCCATCGACCACTGTGCCGGCAAGGTGGTGTAAGGCCGTGGCCCCCATCACTTTCCAGGAGCATGCCGACTCCCAGGAGCTGGTGGACTTCATCGCCGCCTGCCCCAGCATGTTTCACAGTGTTGCCCAAGCCCGCACGCGCCTTGACGCGGCGGGCTTTACCTTTGTGCCCGAGGGCCAGACCTGGCAGATTCAGCCGGGCAGTCGCTGCTACACGGTGCGCAACAATTCGAGTATCGTGGCATTTTCGGTGGGCGAGCGTGTACTGGATCAGAGGGACGCCTTCCACTTCCAGCTCACTGCCTCACATACCGATTCACCTACCTTCAAGGTCAAATCCGTGCCCGAGTTGGACGGCCCGGCCGGTTCGCTGCGCCTCAATACCGAGGCCTACGGTGGCGTGATTGACTATACCTGGTTTGACCGGCCGCTTTCCCTTGCTGGCCGCGTCATGGTGCGCGAGGGCGGGGGCGTGCAAAGCCGTCTGGTGGCCTTAGATCGTGACGTGGCCCTCATACCCAGCCTGGCCATCCATCTTAACCATCAGGTGAACGAGGCCTTCTCACCCAACAGGGCGGTGGATGTATGTCCGCTGTTCTCTGCGGGGGCATTAAAGAGCGGCGCGCTCGATGAGCTGCTCGCCCAAGAGCTGGGGGTGACACCTGAGCAGATTTTGGGTCGTGACCTCTTCCTCTACAGCCGCCAGAAGGGCCAGATTTGGGGGGCGAAAAGCGAGTTTGTCTCCTCACCCAAGCTCGATGACCTTATGTGTGCTTTTGCATCGCTCAAGGCCTTTGTGGCGACGCGTAACGAGGCGAGCGTGAACGTGTGGTGCTGCCTCGATAACGAGGAAGTTGGCTCCAACACCAAGCAGGGTGCGCTTTCCACCTTCTTGCGCGACAGCCTGATGCGGATCTGTGCGGCCCTGGGTCTGACTGAGGAGGAGTACTGCTGTGCACTTTCGCGCTCCTTTTTGGTGAGCTGCGACAATGCCCATGCGGTTCACCCCAACCATCCACAGGCGTATGACGAGGGCAACCGCAGCTACCTCAACGGCGGCATCGTGGTGAAAGAGGCCGCTAACCAGCGCTACTGTACCGACGGTTTTAGCCGCGCGGTGTTTACGGCCGTGTGTGAGCAGGCCGGGGTGCCTTTCCAAGTCTTTGCCAACCGCAGCGACAAGACGGGCGGCTCGACCCTGGGCAATCTCTCGAATATGCAGGTCAGTATGCATGCGGTGGATGTGGGCTGTCCCCAGCTGGCCATGCATTCAGCCTATGAGACCACCGGCGTATGTGATGTCAGCTTGGGCATTCAAGCGCTTAAGGCCTTCTATGCGGCCACCATTCGCATTGACGGGGCGGATGCTGCGGTGATCGCCTAAGGCCGTGAGCGCGTAAGGCCGCTTGTAGGTGAGGGCGTTGCGGCCAAGGCGCAGGAGGTGCAGAGAGAGCTTACGGGCAAGACCACCGTCACG
>CAYTIS010000019.1:0-22129 GCA_964438035.1 uncultured Slackia sp. | reverse complement strand
TTGCCCCCATACGGACCTGAACCGTACGCGTCTGCCAATTCCGCCACGCCCGCGTAATGAGCAGCCGCTTCCGAAGAAGCAAGGGTGAATAGTACTCTTCGGACCCCTGCGACGCAAGAGGCAATCAGTGATTTCGTGAAATAATCGGTCGCAGCTTTGGCGCGGCGCGTGGTCGTTGCTTTCCTCCCGCCCTCCTGCTCTTCGCGTGATTCGCGGGAGGGAAGGCTGCCACGCAAAGGCCTTGCGCTATGATGCAAGGAGAAACGATGCGAATAACGCCCCTAGGCACGCACCGACCAGCGTCGATCGAGCGTCAGTCTTTGCCATGAGGGCCATCAAAGAGAAGCGAGCTTGTGTATGCCCCGATTCATGCCCGATGCCACCCTGGTGTTTTCCGGCCTTGGCTACGATGCCTATGGCCCATATATCCAGGTGAATGATCTGCGTAAACAAACGCAGATGCGCCTTCCTGTCTTAGGGCGCACCTTCACCATCGCGCGCAAGGAGGAGCGTTTTTGCATCGGTGCCTTCGATCTCAAAACGTATGAGTCGCGCGCGTGCGACCTGATGACCGAGCTGCCCTCCTTTGATAATTATAAAGACGACATGTGTCCTGCTTGTCGTGAGGCGACTGGCTTTAATCCGGCCTTTTATAATGCGGATTCCATCTCGCCTCAGCAGCGCGAGTACAACAAGACACCCCATTTCGTATACATGGCGTATTTCTCGCCCGAACATATCAAAGTGGGCATTTCTTCTGAGACGCGTGGCATAGAGCGCCTGTTGGAGCAGGGCGCGCGTGTTGCGGCGATTCTTAAGCGCTATCCCAATGCTGATGCGGCGCGCGAGCTTGAGGCGGATTTGTGTGCGAGGGAAGGCATCCTGGAAACGATGCGCGCCTCTACGAAAAACCGCCTGTTGAGTAAGCCTTTCAATGCCGAAGAAGCCGTTGCGTGCACCCTGCGCGTAGCTCGTGAGCATGGGGTGGAGCCGGAGTGCGGATGCCTGGATTTGACTCCGTACTACTTTGGGAAAGGGGTGTCGGCACCTGCGATAACACTGCCCCCCGACGATGTGTCGAGCGATATGTGCGGCGGGCATTGCGTGGGGATGGTGGGCGGCACGCTTGCGCTTGAGCAGAGTGGCGTCGTGTTTGCGGTGCCCATCAAGGAATGGGAGTCTCACGCGCTTGAGATTACGGTGGACGAGGTGTTGTGCACCTACGATTGCGAACCTCAGCAGCTGGCTCTATGGTAGCCGCAGCCACAGGACACAGGACACTGTGACACGCTGGTGAAGCGCGCAAAGTCACCGTCTATTCCTTAATTGACACATTATTCTTAAGGCTCTATAGTACCTAACGTTGATCAGCGGTAATGCAAGCCTGAGGAAAAGGTGACTACAGTGAAGCTCAAAAACCTTATGGAGTCATTTCCCTCTGGGACGAAGTTTAACTTCACATGCGGCACCGAGTGATAGCTGAAGGACTGTAGGAGATCCGATGAGCTGGCCGAGGCGGGTTTTGTGCCTGCTTGCGTTTCTGACGGCGACATTGCTTTTTGTGGATGCCGTTTTAGGCGCTGACTTGGAAGAGCGCCTTGAACGTAATGCGGCGGTTGATAGTTACGTTGTCCTTGAGGTGCCAAATCAGGGCGCGGCCCAGGATGCCGATGCGTTTTTGCAGGCCCTTTGCGAGGCCGCCGAGGCCAGCTCGGTGAATATCTATCGCAAGGTGAGTGGATGGACGGAGGATGACAGGCCGTATCTCGCCTACTATGCGCTCGTAGTGAACGCGACCTCGTTTTTCGAGGCCTTTTCTATTGAGGGCACGGCTGATATAGCCTTGACGGTACGCGGGCAGATCGGATGGTCGATTTCTGTATCAGGAGAGGCTTCCAAGGGCGAAAAGGTGGCCGTACTGCGCGATATCCTCGGCAACGATGCGTGCTCTATCAACTCAATGGAGCTGGCGTTTGGTTCACATGCCCCATCGGGAACCTACTATGTGGAGGCTCCAAGTGACGTGGCACTTTCGGTCTTTGCGGAGGAGCTTGAAGCTCGTCTTGTCGATGCCGGAGGTTCAATTGACCTGTCCTTTTCCTATGATGTATCGGATACATACGATGCGGGCGAAACACGCGATTCCATCATCACGTATTTGGCAGCCTTGGCATGCCTCATGCTTCTGGCGATGGCGGCCTATTGTCAGCTGGCTGACGCGCGGCGCCGTGCTGTGGTGGAGCTGCATGGTGCCGGACCTGGGCGCTCGTGGTTCCAGACGGGCGGAGCGCTCTTGTGCGACTTGCTTGCCCTGGCCGTTGTTCTGACCCTTGCCTGTTCGCTTTTGGTTCCGGGTACGAGCCTTTTTCTTGTTTCCATTGCAGGTATCCGGGTGGCACTTCCCCTTCTTGCGGTAGTTGCTGCCTCGTTTTTTGTTGCATATCTCACGAAGCCTCCGAGTATTCCTTTGGCTCTCAAAGGTCGCGAGGGCACGCGGGGGATGGCGGGAGCCTGCCTGGTGGCCAAGGCTGTTATCTGCGCCGTGCTTGTGGGGACGGCTGTTTCGGCGGTGGCCGAGGCGCGCTTTGTGCAGCAGGAGCAGGCCCGCTACGCCAATTGGGAGAAGACCTCTGAATACGCGCTGTTCTTTCCCCTGAGATCGGGATATGACGCGAACGATATGTTGACAACAACAATGGCAGCAATCGCGTTGGATTTGTATCCCGAGGCGGTGCAGCGGGGTGCGCTGTACGTGGACGCCATCCAGTACCTTCCCGAAGCTCTTGAACAAGGTGACGACGAGTTTCGTTCCATGATTGTGAATCCGAACTACCTAGAGGAATACCCCGTTTACGACACAGAGGGCAACCCCATTGTTATTTCGGAGGCCGAAGAGGATTGGGTACTGCTTGTGCCGGAGTCTCGCAGGGAAGATGAGGCGGAGATTCTTGCATACTGGGAGACCCTGAAGGTGGCCCAGGAAGGATCAGTTACGGATGCTGACCTGGCATTTTTTGGGCGAACCGTCAGTGATCCACCCGAGGATCGGGGTGTGCGGATCGTGTGGACAGCTGCCGGGCAGGACGTGTTTGCGTTTAGTCCAGAGGTGGGCTCTGACGGTGATGGTTCGGTGCGCGACCCCATCATTGAGGTGATGACGCTTGCGAATAGCGTGGGCTTGGAGCGAAGCAATGCGATAACAGGTAGCATGTCTGAGGCACTCAAGGTGAGAATTGAGGATGCAGGCGTGGAGGAAACCTATGAGGCATATCTGTCCCTGCTTCAAGAGGTGGGCCTTGATGACAATCTGCAGCAGCTCGTGACCGTAGAGGGTGCCGTATTTGAGACGCTCCAGGGCTTTCGCGAGGTTCAGGCCCAGCTTGTCTTCAGAGCGGGGGTATTGCTTGCCGTGTCGCTCTTCCTCGCCATCCAATCTGCTTCCCTGCTTTTTGATGTAAACGCCCGACGTGCGGCAGTGAAACGGATGTACGGATATGGGTTTGTTGGGCGTACCTGGCCGGTACTCCTTGTCTTCGTCGCTGTATGGGCAGCGGCGGGTGTGGGGGCGCTTTGCTTTTCAGGCCAGCTCATGTCTGAGGTCGTTGATGCTGATCTACCAGCGGCAAGACTGGCCGTGCTTGTGCTGGTGCTCATTGATGCCGCTGTTTTCGTGTCGGCGCTTGTCTTGACAGAACGGCGGTGCGCCATCGATGTTTTGAAGGGGGCTCGATGATGGGGAAGGCCGATGTGCTGGTGGAGGCCCTGCAGATAGGCAAGTCATTTGACGGCCGGACAGTGCTTACGGATTTTGATCTGACAGTAAAGCGCGGGGAGGTTGTTGCTATCACGGGGCGTAGCGGGTCGGGCAAGTCGACTCTGCTTAATATTGTGGGCCTGCTTGACCCAGAAGGCTATGAGGGCGAGCTGGCGCTTTTTGGCGTGCCGGCCCCTGCTGCGATGTCGCGAGCGGCGCGCATGCTTCTGCGTTCAAAGATTGCCTATCTCTTCCAAGATCCGGCTCTTGTAGAAGAGGCGAGCGTTGAGGCCAATCTGAGGATTGCCCAGCACTATGCGGGGGATTTGCGCACAGAAAAGGCCGCAATCAGGGAAAATGCCCTTGTTAAGGTGGGCTTAGCGGACATGGGAAGCCAGAAGGTCTATCGTCTTTCGGGCGGGGAGCGCCAGCGGCTTGCCCTGGCTTGTCTACTTGTGCGACCCTGCGAACTCATCTTAGCCGATGAACCCACAGGTTCGCTCGACGCCGAGAACAGAGATGTCGTGCTGGATTTCTTCGACATGTTCGCGCATGAGGGAAAGGGCGTGGTGGTAGTGACTCACGACCCCGTGGTGGCTTCGCGGGCGACGAGAGTGGTGCATCTTAAGAATTGATACGAGCAGCTGGTGGTTTCATAGCCTGAGATGATTGTTCATTGAGGGGCCTTGCCGGACTCTTCTCTACCCGTCATCATACACGTAGCTAAACAGTGTTCTGACCTGTGCCGATGCTTCAGCGCGGCTTAAGTTCGGGCGGGTTGCGCGGACTGCGGGAGCGTTTTTGCGCATCGTGGGCGCGCTGCCCCCATGATGGTGAGGGATGTATGGCGTTCGTAGAGTTTCGCAATGTGCGCAAGGTATACCAAATGGGCGAGGTTCAGGTCGCGGCCGTGGACGGCATGGATTTTGACATCGAACAAGGCGAGCTGGTGGTGGTGGTTGGCCCGTCTGGATCGGGCAAGACCACGCTGCTTAACATGCTCGGCGGGATGGACTCCTGCACCTCGGGCACCATTCGTCTGGATGGGCGTACGGTAAGTGGGTTTAATCCTAAGGAGCTGACCGATTATCGTCGCTACGACATAGGCTTCGTGTTTCAGTTCTACAACCTGGTACAAAACCTCACCGCGCGGGAAAATGTGGAGTTGGCCGCGCAAATCTGTAAAGACCCGCTTCCGGCTGACGAGATGCTGCGGCTGGTGGGTCTAGGGCATAGGCTGGACAATTTTCCCGCCCAGCTTTCGGGTGGTGAGCAGCAGCGTGTGGCAATTGCCCGTGCTCTAGCGAAAAATCCTAAGCTCCTGCTATGTGATGAGCCTACCGGTGCGCTTGACTACAAGACGGGCAAGGCCATCCTCAAGCTGTTGCAGGACACCTGCACATCTACGGGGCGTACCGTGGTGCTGGTTACGCATAACTCGGCTTTTACAGGAATCGCCGATCGTGTGATTAGCGTAAAGGAAGGCCGAGTGGAATCGACCATCATGAATGATGCGCCGCTTTCGGCTGATCAGGTGGAGTGGTGAGGACGGTGCGGCACTTTTCGGGCGGCCCGACCTTTGTCGCCGTACGCGCGCGCTTCCTGTCTGATGAAGGGGGCCTGCGATGAGAAGCGCGTTTACCAAGGGGGTGGCGCGCTCAATCACCCATTCGCTGGGGCGCTTCCTCGCCATTGCGATTATCGCCGGGCTGGGCACGGGCTTTTACGCTGGCCTGCGCATGACCGCGCCCGACATGAAGCTCGCCGGAGACATGTACTACGACGGTACCAACCTTGCTGATCTGCGTGTGATGTCCACCCTCGGGTTCACCGACGCTGAGATTGAGAAGCTGCGCGCCGTGGAGGGCGTGGAGGGCGTGTCGGGTGCCTACGAAACAGACGTGCTGGCCACCATCGAGGGCACCCAGTACACCATCCGTATCCACTCGCTTGATATTGAGGCCGCCCAGGCAAGCGATACGTCGGATGGCACCAATGCCGTGTCCGATGATCTTGACTACATCAACCGGCCCCTGTTGGTGGAGGGAGAATGGCCCGATGAACCGGGTGAATGCGTCCTTTCGGCCGACGCGGTGACCGATGGCGAGGTGAAGCTGGGCGACACGGTATACGTGCTTGAGGGCACCCAGGATATAGACGAGACGCTTGCCTATACCGAGTACACCGTGGTGGGCTTTGTTCGCTCGTCGTACTACGCTTCCATCTCCAGCATGGGTACCACCTCGCTGGGTAGTGGCTCCATCGATGAGTGTATGTATATCGCTGAGGAGGATTTTGCCGACGATCTGCCCTACACCCAGGCCTTTGTGACTGTGGAGGGTGCCAAAGACCTGTTTTCTTCCGATGAGGCCTACGACGAAGCGGTGGCTGTGGTAGCCGAGCGCATTGAGGAGCTGGGACCGCAGATCAACGCGACGCGCCTTGATGCGGTAAAGGCTGAGGCACAGGAGGAGCTTGACGAGGCCTGGGCGCAATACGATGCCGAGCGTGCCGATGCTCTGGAACAGCTTGACGATGCTCAGACCGAGCTTGACGATGCCCAGGCCCAGCTTGAGGAGGCCGCTACCCAGATTGCCGAGGGAGAGGCCGAACTTGACGAGGGGCAGGCTCAGCTTGAGGAGTCTGCGGCTGAGCTGGCACGTGCGCGTGAGCAGTTGGCTTCATCGGCAGCCCAGCTTGCGGATTCCGAGGCCGAGCTGGAGGAGGGTCAGGCGCAGTACGACGAGGGCTTAGCTGCTCTTGAGGCGCAGCAGGCTCAGGTTACCGCCCAGCTGGATGCCGCGCAGGATGAGATTGACCAGGCACGTGCGGCGCTGGAGTCGCGTGCGCAGCTACAGGAGCAACTTGACCAGGTACAGGCGGCCCTTGATGCTCTTGATGAGCAAGGTGAAGAGACCTCCGAGGATGTTCAGGCCCAGCGTGCCGAGCTGGAGGTCACGATTGCCCAGCTGGGAGGGGCTATCTCTCTGATTGACGAGCAGCTGGACGGGGTGAGTACGGAGAGCCTTGACACAGCCCAAGCAGCCCTTGACGTGCAGCGCGCCCAGGCCGAAGAGGAGCTTGCCCAGGCAGCTGCCGCTTTGGAGGTCTCAAAGGCTCAGCTGGATAGCGGGTGGGCACAGCTTGCTGAGGGCACTCAGGCCTACGAGCAGGTTCTGGTACAGTTCCAAGAGGGTCTGGCTCAATACCAAAGCGGCCAGGCCACCATTGAGGAGTCTCAGGCCACGCTTGAACAGGCGCGTCTTGACTATGCAGAGGGTCTGGCCTCCTGGGAAGAGGGCGTTGCCGAGCTTGCGGAGCAGCGCGCCGAGGCCGAAGACGAGTTTTCTCAAGCCGAGCAAGAGCTGGCCGACGCCCAAGCTCAGATTGACGAGATTGCCGATCCTTCCTGGTACGTGCTCGACCGTTCCAAGATTGTGGGCGTGGCGAGCTTTGAGTCGGATGCTAATCGGATAGATCAGATTGCCCGAGTGTTTCCCTTCATCTTCTTTTTGGTGGCCGCGCTTGTGTCGCTTACCACCATGACGCGCATGGTGGAAGAGGAACGCGTGCTCATTGGCACCTTCAAGGCCCTGGGTTACGCTAAGGGGCGCATCATCTCCAAATATCTGGTGTATGCCCTGGTGGCAAGTGGGGTGGGCAGCTTGATTGGCATTGCGATCCTCTCGCTTTTCTTGCCCTACCTCATTATGGAAGCCTATGCGGTGGTCTATGTGGTGCCGCCACGTCCTACCCCCCTTGATCCTGGTCTGGCCCTGCTTTCGGCCGGTCTTGGCATTGGCATCACGCTTGTGGCCACGTACTTTGCCGCAGCCGCCACCCTGCGCGAGACCCCCGCAGCCCTTATGCTGCCACGCACTCCTAAGGCCGGCAAGCGCATCTTGCTGGAGCGCATTACCCCGCTGTGGCGGCGCCTCTCGTTTTCGTGGAAGGTGACGGCGCGCAATCTCTTTCGCTATAAGCGCCGCTTCTTCATGGCGGTGGTGGGCATTGCGGGCTGCACGGCACTGCTGCTCACGGGCCTGGGGCTACAAAACGCCATCAATGGCATCATCGACAAGCAGTTTGGCGAGATTTATCACTACACCATGACCGTGCGCATGGATGAGGATGCCTCCGAGGATGACATGGCGGCGGTTCTCGCCGTGCTGGAGGATACCGAGCGTATTGAGGACTTTGCCTTCATGGCCACCGACAACATGCTTGCGCGCTCTGATACTCAGGAAGAGGAGGATGACCAGCGCTTCGAGCTGGTGGTACCCCAGGATGCCTCGGGCTTGCAGGAGTTTGTGACACTGCGCGAGCGCGTGGGACATGAGACCTTGGAGCTGGGCGATGAGGGCGTGGTGCTGAGCGAGAAGCTGGCGACCGAACTCAACGTGGAAGAGGGCGACATCATTCACCTCTACGAGGAGGACACGGTGGGCAATGCCTCGGGCGAGGGTTTTGAGGTCGTGGTGAGCGGCATCATGGAAAACTACGTGAGCCAGTACATCTTCATGACGGCGGAGCTGTATGAGCAGGTCTTTGGGGAGACACCCGTTTTTGTGACCATCTATGCTCAGGCCATCGAGGATGAGGACGTGCGCGAGCAGATAAACGAGGAGCTGCTGGGGATTGATGGCGTGAGCACGGTGGGCTTTAACGACGAGACCATCAGTTCGTATCGCACGATGCTGCAAAGCGTTGATGCCGTGGTGGTGGTGCTTATTGTGGCTGCGGCGGTACTCGCCTTCGTAGTGCTCTATAACCTTACCAATATCAATATTACCGAACGTGCGCGTGAGATTGCCACCCTCAAGGTACTGGGCTTTACGCCGCACGAGGTAAACGCCTATATCTACCGCGAAACCCTGCTGCTTTCGGCGATTGGTGCGCTTGTTGGTATGGGGCTGGGGATATGGATGGAGAGCTTTGTGGTGGTGACGGCCGAGGTGGATCAGGTGATGTTTGGGCGTGACATCCACGCGACAAGCTTTCTTATCGCCTTTGTGCTCACCATGGCGTTCTCGGTCATCGTGACAATCGCCATGCGTTCCAAGCTCGCGCGGATTGATATGGTGGAGAGCCTAAAGTCGGTGGAGTAGGTAGCTCGCAGTTCTTGCGCCTGCGGCAGAGGAGGGTGTTCAGCTTGAGGCGAGCTGTCCAACGGCTCGGCAGCGCAGGGTGTACCCCCGAGCATACAAAGCCCCGCCGATGAGAGGGCGAAGCCTCTGTGTTCGTCGATTGCGTGGTGGGGTCTATTTGACCAGGGGAAGAGTTACGGTGAGTACCACCGTGGAGCCTTCCAGCCGGGCTTCAATTTTGCCCTTGTTGATGGTGATGATGGACTGGGCAATTGACAATCCCAGGCCATGGCCTCCGAGGGACCGGGAGGTTGCGAAGCGTTCCATCGCACAGCTGCTTTGCGCGTCGCCCCCGCCCTCGTTGGGGACGTGGGTGCGAGCACCGTCGGCCCGCCAGAAGCGGTCGAAGAGATGCTCAACCTGTTCATCGGTGAGCGTGGCGCAGGGATTACTTACCCGTAGCTCAGCAACGCGTCTCCTCTTTTCCAAGGTCACGCGTACCTGTCCGCCTGTATCGCAGTACTTCATCGCGTTGTCGAGGAGGATGCCGCACACCCGTGCAAGATCTTCGGCGCAGCCCTGTATGTTCACATCGCTTGTTATCGAGAAGGAAAGCGCTATGCCCTTGGTGGCCGACAGCGCATCAAAGTCGCGCGCGGCCTGAGAGACGATGGTGCTCAGGTTGACCACCTCAAAGGAAGGTTCGCTGCGCCGCTCATCGCCACGGGCAAGCTCCACCAGGTCACGCACCAGCCCATTGAGGCGTGCCACCTGAGTGCGCGTGCTAGAAATCCAGGGGGAAAGCTCGGAGGCAGTGGTGCTGCGATCCTCGGATTCGAAAGGCTCAGAAGCGTCGTTTGCACCCATCCCGCTCCTGTCAGCCTTACCAGAAGCCTGCCCAGCATCCGTATTACCGTCATCGGCGACGATGGCCTCCATGAGGTCAACATTGGCGGAGATGATGGCGAGAGGGGTTTTAAGTTCGTGTGAAGCATCGGTCACGAAGCGCTGCTGGCGCGTCAGATTTTCTGCAAAGGGGCGAATTACACGGCCTGACAGCGGAATGAAGATGGCCAGAGCAACGAGAGTACAGATAACCATGACACCGATGGTGATGGCAGCGATGTTGCGTTGGGCCTGCATCTGTACGAAGCAGTCCACCACGATGACCGAAGTTCCCTCGCTGCCGTTGTCATAAACGTGGAAGCGGTAGTAGTCGTGGTAGCCCTCGTTTTTTCCGGAATCCAAGATGCTTTGGGCCAAGGCTACTGCGTCGTCATCGTCAAGCGAAGAGATGTTCTGGATGTCCACTTCGACCACAATGCCTTGCTCGTCTAGGCACACGACGAAGTAGCGGGTGTGAAACGAGGTCTCGCGCGTCAGAGTGAATAGGTCGTCAAACATCGACTGGCGAGTTTGCTCCTGCTGCTCGGGAAACGAGCCGTCGTTGCTTTCGAGGGCTTCAATGGCGGCATCGGTGCGTACGGTGCACAGGGTTGCATAGCCCGTGTTGATGGCCACCCCGATGATGGCCATCGTCACCACGAACGCCGCCATGGCGGCCAGCACAAGTTTTCTGCGCAGCGAGCGAATCATCGCATTCCCGCGCCATGCTATTCGGCGGGAATTTCAAGCATATATCCCCGCCCACGGCTTGCCACAATGCGGGACTTGGAGCCTGCCGACTCCATCTTGCGGCGCAGGTTGGAGATATGTGCCCACACCACGTTGGATTCGGCTTCGCTGCCAAAGCCCCAGACCGTCTCGATAAGGCGATCGATGGGCAGGTAGCCGCCACGATTGCGCATGAGCAGCTCCATAATCTGGAACTCTTTGTTGGCAAGCGGCACGGCCCCATCGACGGAAGAAAGCTCGAAGGAGGTGCGATCAAGTGATAGGTCGCCAGCGGTGAGGGTGGACGACTCAATGCTTACCTTGCTGCGGCGGGTCAGGGCACGTACACGGGCCAAAAATTCACCCATCACGAAGGGCTTGGGCAGGTAGTCATCGGCTCCGGTATCCAAACCCGCGATACGATCGGCCGGTGAGCCTTTGGCGGTGAGCAGCAGGATGGGTGTTTCCACTCCCTCATCCCGAAGTTCCTTGAGAACCGTGAGTCCGTCTTTGCCCGGCATCATGATGTCGAGCACCAGGCAGTCATAGATGCGCTCCAGCCCGTGTTCGTAGGCGGCATAGCCGTCGCGTACCACATCGACGGTGTAGCGCTCGCGTTTGAGCATAGCCTCAAGGGCGCGGGCCATATCCCGCTCGTCGTCGGCAACAAGGATTCTCATGTCAACCCGCTTCCTTTCTCCTTGGTTAAAAGTGTGGTTTGTCCATGGTACAGCAGCCAAAGGCGTCTGTGTCACAGGGTTGGGTGCTGCACAGACGCCGGAGACCTTTCTCCATAGGAGTCTCTAGAGCAGCGCTTCGATCAGCTCCTCTAGGTCGGTGACGTCGTTGCGGTTGATGAGGAGCCGCTCCTGGTCGTTAAAGGAGACCAGGTAGAAGCTATTGTCATAGCGGGTAAGCCCCAGGGTCATCTCCGTGAAGGCGGAGGTGTTGCGGTGGAAGGTGAACGAAACCTCAAAGGAATTCTCGGTCGCCTCGCCGCTGGCTTCGCTTTCGGCTGAAAGGTCATCAAGGGCATCAAGGAGCGCTTCGATGTCGTCGGCATCGGCCTCCTCTCCGTCAATGAAATAGCTGGTCTCAATCTCCTCGGAGCTGTCGTCTTCGGAGTCCTCATCCTCATTCTCAACCTCTTCGCGCACAATCTCAATCGTGAAGCTCTCTTCGCCGTAGGTCACGTCGATGCTGTCCACCGTGTCCCAGTCCATGAGCAGGACATCGTCGGGCAGCAGGTCTTCTACCGAGGCGGCAAGCAGCGTCTCCACATCCTCGGCGGCAATGGCATACACGATCGAGGAGCCTTCGGGCTGGGCGTAGTAGGTGCCATCTTCGGCCTGGTCACCCACGATGAGGGTGTAGGCGCCGGTAACCTCCTGGGTCTCGTAGACCTCTTCGCCATCCTCGTCGGTTTCACCCGTGCTTACGCTTTCATAGGTGGTGTAGTCCATTGTGGCAGTGAGCGTGGGGTTATCAAAGCCGTAGTCGGTAGTGCCGTCATCGTGGGGATCAACTACGTACTCCCACGATACGTTGTTTACCACCGTGGTTAACTGCGATGCTGTGGTGTCGCTGATGGGGGTGAGGCTGCTTTCGTCCTCACCGACAAACCACTCGTAATCCAGGGTGTAGGAAAGCTCCTCGGAGCCGTCTTCAATATAGGTAAGCAGGAGGGTTTGCCCGTCGTGTTCTACGGTCAAGGAGTCAACCTGCGAGGCGTTGATGGCAGATTCCGTGGCGTAGAGCTGCGAGAGCTCTACCGACAGGGCCGTGATCAGGTTGTAGTCCACCAGCGAAATCGTATCGGACTCCGAGGTGGTCACGTAGGTATAGCCTTCGGAGTCATCGTAGGCACCAATGGAGAAGCTGATGGTGGAGCCGTCCGCTAGGGTGATACTGGCCTCAATCTGAGGTTCAGAAAGACCCATTTCGTCGGTTTCGGCGTCGGCATCAATGCTGCGGGCTACGTCGGCCTCGGCAAGCGTGGTGGCGATATCGCTCACGCTGTCCTGGTCAAGTTCGGCTTCGGTATCGTCGGGCAACACCCAGGTTTCGTCTTCCAGGGATACCTCAATGGTTTCGTCCTCGTAGACCCAGGAGATACCTGTGATCTCGTCTTCGGTCACGCCCAGGAGCAGGTCGTACTCCACCGTCTCAAGCTCTTCTTCGGGGAAGAGCAGGGGCAGGGTGATAAAAGCCGCCACCGCGAGCACAAAGACGGTTGCAAGCGCGACAAGGCCCTTGACGCGCGGGGAGTGTGTGGCCGGGGCGGCTGCCTCACGCGGGGGCTCAGAGCCAACGGGTGGGGCAGCGACACCTTCGGCGCGCTGCTTGGCGGCCTCCAAGGCCTTGTTGTGCCGCGCCATCTAGCGTACCCGCCTTGAGCGCCAAATGAAGAAGCCGATGGCCAAAAGTGCCACCGGGATGACGCCCACCACAATCACGCTCAGGGCGGTAGCGGTAGAGGAGTCCATCACGATGGTGCTGATTCCCAGGTCTTTGCCGGAAAGCGAAGATACCGCATCATCGGCGTTGGCGGCCCAGGACAGAGCGCTGAGCATGAAGCTGCTGTTCGATCCGCCCACCAGTTGGTCAACCGAGTCGTTCAAGATTTCGGCCGACGAGATCCACACCACACGCGACTGAGCATCATCACCCACCGTTTCGGTGACGACTACGCCAAGCATCGTGGAGCCGTAAGCATCTTCGTCCTCCAACTCCTCCATGGTGGCGGAATCAACCAGGTAGGCGCTGTCGGAGGTGGAAAGCAGGGTGGTGATGGTAAGCGAGCTGCGATACGACTCGATGGTTGCGATGCCGTGAGCAAGGGGCGCGAGGATGTATGAGCCGCTTTCATAGAGGTCCTGGGTGATGTCGGACTCTGCAATGGTGGGCAGCAGGTAGTAGGGGAAGCCGCTCACATAGGAGGAGGCATCGCCCTCCAGCACCAGGCCGTCTTGGGCCTCAAGGCCGTAGGAGTCCATCACGGTGTCCAGGTTGGGCATGTCGGAGCGCAGGTAGTCGGTTATCAGCATGAATCCGCCCCCGGCTTCGATGTACTCTAAAAGTGCTGCGGCCTCATCTTCGGAGAGGTCGGATTGCGGGTTATACATCACCACGGCATCGGCATCCTCGGGCACGCTTCCCTCGGTGAGAAGGTTCAGCTCGATGGTTTCGATACTGGCCTGAGAGACGGTGGTGGCAAAGGAGGTGGGCAGGTCGGATTCGCCGTGGCCTGTAAGCAGGTAGATGGTGGGCATCTCGGCTCCGGTAAGGGCCTTGATGGCACTGGTGATGGCAGACTCGCCGGAAAACTCGTAGGAGTAGGTAGTCGAGGAAAGCGTATAGATGTCGTAGTAGTCCAGCACCTTGGAGCTGTCATCGCTAACGATAATCAGGCTGTTTTCCGAAAGTGACTCGGAGGTGTACTGGCTGACAAAGCCAGGGTACAGACCCGGATCGCGCTGTTCCACGGTGATGTAACTACTTGCCGCAGCGTAGCGCTCCAGCAGAACCTGAAGATAGTCGTCCTCAGCGCCCTCGGTGGCGATGAGGTAGATGGTTACATCCTGCTCAAGTTCGGCTAGGTATTCCTCGGTTTCTTCGGAGATGGAGGTGGTCTGGGCTTCGGAAATGTCGATGGAGGTGTAGCTGGTGGGTAGGGCCTCTACGGCAAGTACCACTATGGCAGCAATGGCGATGACGGCCACGCTAGAAAGGGCCGTGTATCCGCCCGCCGTAAACGAACGGGTGGTGAACAGGGTCTTGAGATTTTTAGGCGAAAACGTGCGACGCAGGGTGGCGGCAAGAAGCGCAAAGACACTTGGGCGCTTGGATTCGTTTTCAGTCATTAGCTCCACCTCCTCTTGTCGAAGGAATGTATAGTGAGAAACGCAAACACTGCACCCACTGCCAGGAAGAAGGTCACCGAGGTGAGGTCGAACATGCCGTTGACAAAGGGCGTGAAGCGATCAAAGAGCGAAAGCCCTGACAGCAGATCGCTTATCAGTCCGTCAAAGGCGGAGGAGTTGAGAAGCGCGGTGATGATGACGGCAATCTCGGCGATGATGCCCACGCCCACGCCAAACACGCCGTTTTTGGTGAGGAGCGTGAGGCCTATGGCGCACAAGATAATCAGTACGGTGAGCGTGGCGACTGCCGTTGCGGTGCCGCTGGGGATGTAGCTGGCAAGGGTGGGCAAAAAGTAGTCCACAATGAGCATGATAAAGCAGGCCACAGCTGCGGTGACCTGGCTTTCGCATAGCGAGGAGGCGAACATGCCGATGGCCGTGAGTGCGGCCCCGAGCAAAAAGAAGGCGAAAATTGCGGCGTAGGCCGTGGGTAGATACACCGTGCCGAACTGCGCCAGAACGAGCGGATAGAGGCACGACACCGCAAGCGGCATGGCCAGAAGCACCAGCAGGGCCAGGTACTTGCCCATCATGATCTTGAATGACGAGAGAGGTAGAGAGTACAGAAGCTGGTCGGTTCGTTGGTGACGCTCTTCAGCGTAGCAGCGCATAGTGAGGATGGGTACTGCCATCAGGTATACAAAGGTCAGACCCGAAAGCGCGTATTCAAAATTACCGTAGCCAAAGTTGAAGTTGTACATCATGGTATAGATGCCGATGAACGCTAGCACAAAGGCTGTGTAGGCCCATCCGGTTACGGTGACGAGCTGCGATTTCAGCTCGCGCGAGAAAACAGCGAGCATACCTACCTCCTCTTTTTGGAACGTGCGTCGTCTGCGCTGACGGCAGCTTGGGGGGTTTCTTCGACCTGGGTCCCATCGGAGCCGTGCGATGCTTCGTTTCCGATCTGAGCGGCCTGAGCGGAGGGCGGGGTCGCTGCGGAAGAGGCATCCTTCGCGTCGGTGCTTTCCGCATGATCGAGGGCGGTGAGCTCAATAAACACGTCTTCCAGTGAGGCACGCGTGGTAGACATCTCCAGCAGGGCTAAGTCGGCTCTGCAGCAGGCTCGGTAGAGCGCCTCGCGGATGTCGGCTTGGCCCTTAGCCTGCACCGTGGCACGCACCGTGCCCTCGTCACCTTGGGCTACCTCAATTTGTGCGATATTGTCCACCTCGGCAAGGGAACTCTTGAGGTCATCTTCGCTTGCCCGTACCACCAGCGAGGTGGTGCGGGTGCCGGCCAGACGCTCTTCCAGGGTGTCGGGGGCACCGTTGGCAACCACCGTGCCGCGCGAGATGATGACCACCTGGTCGCATAGGGCACGAATCTCCGAGAGGATGTGGCTGCTCACTACTACGGTGTGGTGCTCGCCCAGGCGCTTGATGAGGTTACGGATCTCGATGAGCTGGATGGGGTCAAGACCTACGGTGGGCTCGTCCAGCACCACGGTTTTGGGATTTCCCACCAGGGCCTGGGCGATTCCCACGCGCTGGCGGTAGCCCTTGGAGAGGTTGCGGATAAGCCGGTCGGCCACGTCTTCAAGGCCGCAGGTCACACCGCATGCCAAGGCGGAGTCCGCCGCCTCAATGTGCGAGAGGCCTTTAGCGCGACCCACGAACATGAGGTATTCCCAGGGGGTCATCTCCTGGTAAAGCGGAGGTTGTTCGGGAAGGTAGCCGATGGAGCGCTTGACGGCCTTAGCATCAGAGTAAATTTCCAGCCCGTCGTAGCGTACCTCGCCGGAGGTGGCGGCTAAACAGCCACACATGATGTTCATGGTGGTGGATTTTCCGGCACCGTTAGGTCCGAGCAGGCCGCAAATCGTCCCGTCTTCTATGGAAAACGAGATGTCGTTGACGGCAAGGTTGTCGTCGTAGCGCTTGCTCAGGTTTCGTACTTCAATCATGCGGCTCCTTTCCGAAGTTCGGCATGCCCGCTTTGCGCCGCATGGATGCCGGAAGCCTTGGGATAAGACGGCCGCTTTCGCACCGCAGCAGGCACCCAGGTGTGCCGAGGTCAGCTATGCTGCGTGAAGTGTGCAAAACAAGGCCTGCCGACGGTCGGCCCGGGGTGACTGAGCCTTGGGTATCGGCAGGCGCAAAGGGGATGCATCGACCAGCCACGATTGGTCGATGCAGGTAGAATAGGCTCCCTTGCTTAGTCCAAGCTTAAGGAGGGCTGATAAGAGGCAAGACGGCGCACATTCTTCATGCCGGGCGCATCGACCTACGCTGGCTGTCGTATCGGTGGGCGGGCAAAAAAGAACCCTGGCCGTCCTTGGTGGGGTGGCCAGGGTAGATGCGGGGCTTACGTTGGGTGGTCTTGCTTTCGCCCGACTAGTTTTCCATAAACCAGAAGCCTACGAAGTCGTTTTTGAAGGCACGGTAGCTTTGAAGCTCCGCTTCGTAGGCAAACTGTCTGATGAGTGTGCCGTCCTCGTCGTATTCGCCAAAGACGTTGGCCACGCCGCTGTTCACCACGTAGTTGGTGGAGTCACTGGGCGTGTGTGCCACGTTGGACACGATGCTCGAATAGGGTACGTCGAAGGAGGCCACCAGCTCAAAGGTGCCGGCTTCCTCATCCACCAGGTAGCGATAGACGTGGCTTGTTTCGCCTGAGTACAAATCGGTGCTCACCGTGGTGCCCTCAAGGTCGGGTTCGTAGTCATCGCGGGTGGAGATGGCCCAGTAGTTATTGTCGAACATGAGCAGGTAGTAGCTGTTTTCGGTGGGACCCTCGCCATCGTATTCCACGGTATGCTGGCCGTACTGCGGGGTGAAATCTCCCACCTGCTCAAGGGTCAGGTCCTCATAGGGGGTGTCCTCCCAGAACTCCTCCTCGCCGATAAGGTAGGTGACCTGTGGATCGGTGTGCACGTCACTCACCTTGATGATGGTGGATGTTTCGCGCGAGGACACGATGATGCTGTCGTCGTCTTCCATGTACTGGACGGTGTTGAGGTGGATCCAGTCGCGCTCGCCGACCTGCCAGAAAAACGGGTCGGTGGCACTGATTACGCGGGTCCAGCCCTCTACGTAGTCGGCCATCAGCTCGGTGAAGTCAACCAGTTCGGAGATCTCGCCCGTGACGAGGTCGACTTCGATGACGATATCCTCCACGGTCTCGCTGCCTTCACGTTCTACCAGCGCGAGCACGCTTGCATCATCCCAGGAATAGTTGATGTCGTGGTGCAGGATATATTCGCCCAGTTCATAGGTCTGGACGACGCGCCCCAGGCCGTCGATGCGCGCCAGCTTATTGGATGAGGCGCATACCACGATGTGTCCGTCAAACTCCAAGATGCGGTCTAGCCCCAAGCCTTCGGTGACCATCTCGTAGCGCATGGTACCGTTATTGTCGAAGAAGAAACCGTAGCCCAGATATCCGTTGGTGCGCACAAGGGAGTACAGGCCGTCGGAGAGTTCCTGGGTGGACTCGCCGTCCTCGTACTCCAGCTGAGTGGAGTAGCCAGACTGGGTTTCGGGCATGTCCACGGTGAAGGTGACCTGCTGGCGGGTGTTGCCCCATGAGCCGGTTACGGTGATTGTGACCTCGTTGGTCTTGCCGGGTACCAGGCCGATGAGCTGGAATTCGTGGATGCGGGTGTAGGCGGAATCACCCTGGTCGGCGGCTACATCCTCGTCCAAAAAGACGTTTTGGGCGGTGGCGGTAAAGTCCTCGATGCCCTCCTCGTCTACGTGTACGGTGTAGGTGATCTGTGTGGCAAAGTCGGTTTCAAAGTAGAGATACAGCCCATTAGAGCCGGTGCCAAAGGGGTTGAGTATTGCTAAGGGCGCGTCAGCGGTCCACTCTGCGCTCTCCTTTATGTCGGCAATGCCCGTAGCCAGGCGATCTTGCACCTCTTCGTCGTAGTAGGTAAAGCCCTCGTCCTCTATTTCAGTGGGCACAACTTGGATGATGCGTAGCTCCTCGGAGGTGGCGGAGGATTCGTAGATGCTGAGGCTCAGCTCCTCGTCAGAGGAGAGCATGTCGCCGGTTTCAACCGACCAGTCAGAGCGTACGGCATGCTCTTGCTCGGTAAACGAGCGCGCCACGTATACCACTGCAGCAAAGATCACCGCTACGAGCACGACAAGAGCCACCAGGCCAATTGCGATGCGCTTGAACAGTGGGTGCTTGGATGTGGACTTGGGAGTGTCGGTGGCTGTGGGGACTGCGGATGCACTTGTAGCCTTGGCATCGCTGGCCCCCTTTGTGCTCTCGGAGGTGGCGGACACCTCGGCGGCCTTGGTGGTGCCAGGCAGCTCGGCTACCTCGGAGGCATCTGGTGCGGCGGCCTTGCCGGTCTGGTCGCCTTCCTGGGATTCGGGGGCATCTGCGTCGCGCGCGGGTGTATCCTCATCGGTGGGCATGGCGGTTGTTCTCCCTTCCCGGTATCGTTGTGCAGGTGACAGGGAAAACGTAGGCGGCCTATCTCAACTCAATCTCTCGTGGGAGAGGGTTGCGCCGTTTGGGCGGCTGTTTTTCACGGAACGTTCACAGCTCCTGTCAGCCAAAGCCTTGGACAAGGCTTTGGTGAAACAATCAAACATTACGCGCCATCCCGGGCCACCCTCACGCTTTGGGAGGCACATGACGAGGGGAGATGTATGTTCACGGTCATGGTCATTGAAGACGACGTGGATCTGCGGGAACTATTCTGTGCGGTACTTTCCGAGGCAGGGTATGAGGCGCTTGAAGCTGAGAATGCCGCTGAGGCCCTTGCCATTCTGGGTTCGCGCTCGGTGGATGTGGTACTCACTGACGTGATGATGCCGGACATGGATGGCTTTGCCCTCACGCGCACCCTACGCAATGCCGGTTACGAGTTTCCCGTGCTCATCATTACCGCACGCGGTCGAGCCGCCGATAAACAGGAGGGTTTTCGCGCGGGCACTGACGACTACATGGTCAAGCCTATTGATGTCAACGAGATGGTGTGGCGGGTGGAGGCTCTGCTACGTCGGGCGCGAATTATTCGGGAGCACCGCATTACCTTGGGACTGACCACCCTTGACAGTGACACGCTCACGGTGGTGCGGGGTGAGGTGGTAATTGAGCTGCCGCAGAAGGAGTTCAATTTGCTGTACCTGCTCGCCTCCAACATGGGGCGCATCCACACACGCCAGCAGATCATGGACGAGATCTGGGCGGGCGCGGTAGCTCCCAGCGCTCACACCCTAGACGTGCACATCAGCCGCCTGCGTGAGCGCTTCAAAACCAACCCCGACTTTGAAATCGTTACTGTGCGCGGCCTGGGGTATAAGATGGTGCAGAAAGAGGCGGTCATAGGTGGTCCCGTCCAGCACCCCAGCACGTCTTAGCGGGGCCTGCAGCTGGTTCAGACGAGAGGCCGCTTGGACTGCGTGAGGCAAAGGCAAGGTGCCCGTATGGGAAAAGACGTCACTCTGTCCGTGCTGATATCATTGTCGCTCTTTGCGCTGTTCGTGGTGGTGATGATGAGTACGACAGCCATCTCTATCCAGCTCATTCGCGCAGGCATGGTGGAGCCCGGTCACATGAATCCCCTATGGATGCTTGCCATTACGAGTGTGGTGGTGGGTACGGGTTTAGGTTGTTTGATGAGCCGCCTCATCATCGCTCCCATCTCCGAAATCAGCGAGGCATCCAAGCAGGTGGCCCGGGGTAATTTTGAGGTGAACCTACGCTGTCGCTCGCGCGTGCGTGAGGTGCGCGAACTGACCCAGAACTTCACCACCATGGTTCATCAGCTTTCCCAGACGCGGATGCTGCGCGACGATTTTGTGAGTAACGTGTCGCATGAGTTCAAGACCCCACTGGCTGCCATCGAGGGCTATGCGGTGCTGCTGCAAAGCACGTCGCTATCCGAAGAGCGGCGCGCCACGTGTATCGCCAAAATCATCCACAACGTCAGGCGGCTGGGGTCGGTGACCGGCAGCATCCTCATGCTCTCACATCTTGATCACGGTCAGGTTGGCGAGGAATTTGCGCGCTTTAGTCTTGATGAGCAGATTCGCCAAGGGGTGCTGGCCTTTGAGGGGCAGTGGAGCACACGGGGCGTGGAGGTGTCGGTAGCCCTGGACGAGGTGATGCTTTTGGGCAATGAGGAGCTTCTTGCCCAGGTATGGCAGAACCTGCTGGACAACGCACTTAAATTCACTGATGACGGCGGACGCATTGAGGTGTCGCTTCGTTGTGAGGCCGGACGGGCCATCGTCCAGGTGGGTGATGACGGTTGCGGTATGGATGAAGAGGTGCGCAGGCGCGCGTTTGAGCGCTTCTTTCAGGGGGAGCCATCGCGGGCAGGTGCGGGCACGGGCCTGGGACTTGCTCTGGTCAAGCGCATTGTAGAACTGCACGATGGCAGGGTAGAGGTGCACAGCATGCCGGGTCAGGGCTCGGTCTTTACGGTGGAGCTGCCGCATGCTACGTGTGTCGTGGAGGAGCATACTGATCAGCCTAAGCAGCTTTAGAGGGATTCTGGCGGCTCCGCGCCACTCCAGCCATCTGAGCAGCCCGTCAGCAGCCGCCCACACCTCCCAATACAAACGGCCGGGTGCCGCCTTCTGTCGCACGCCCAAGGGGCGGGGCAAAAGCATGGCATCCCGGCCGCGTCAGAGAGTTGCAGTACCGTGCGCCTTAGGGACAGGCGCTGTTCGTGATGAGCCTAGCTCTTGATCCAGGAGAACATGGAGCGAATCTGCTCGCCCGTCTTCTCAATCTGGTGTTCGTTGAGCGCCTTGCGCTGCTCAAGCAGCCAGGCATGGCCGTTGTTGCAGTCGTCCACGTACTCCTGCGCAAACGAGCCGTCCTGGACGCGCTTCAGCAGCTCGCGCATGGCCTCGCGGCTTTGCTCGTTGATGATCTTGGGGCCAGCGTAGTACTCGCCAAACTCGGCGGTGTTGGAGATGGAGTAGTTCATGAAGTGGATGCCCGACTCATACATGAGATCCACAATCATCTTCATCTCGTGGAGGCACTCAAAGTAGGCAAGCTCGGGCGAATATCCGGCTTCCACCAGGGTCTCAAAGCCCGCCTTGATCAGCTCCACCAGACCGCCGCACAGCACGGCCTGCTCGCCGAACAAGTCCTCTTCGGTCTCCTCTTTGAAGGTGGCCTTGATAATGCCAGAGCGGGCTCCGCCGATGCCCCAGCAGTAGGACAGGGCGATGTCCCAGGCATTGCCTGTGGCATCTTGCTGGACACAGGCCAGATCGGGCACGCCCGAACCCTCCACATACTGACGGCGTACGATGTGGCCAGGGCCTTTGGGGGCACACATAATCACGTTGACATCCTTGGGCGGCACGATGTAGCCGTAGTGGATGTTGAAGCCATGGGCGAAGGCCAAGGTGTTGCCGGCCTTGAGGTGCGGACGCACATGCTCCTCATACACCGTGGACTGATACTCGTCGGGAACGAGCATCATGATGAGATCAGCTTCCTCGGCGGCCTCATCCATGGTGGTTACATTCAGGCCGGCCTCCTGGGCCTCAGTCCAGTTTGACGAACCCTTGCGCAGGCCGACGCGCACATCGCAGCCGGAGTCCATGAGGTTGAGCGCATGGGCGTGGCCCTGGGATCCATAGCCAATGATGGCAATCTTCATCCCTTGGATGACTTTGGGATCCACGTCCTGCTCATAATAGATGGTAACAGCCATGCTTATTGTTCCTTTCTGTCGGCTGCTTTACTGCAAAGGTGCCAGGTGCTGTATGGGGCCGCACCTGGCGTGTCTTCAGCTCGGTGGTCGGGCTGAACGGGGTTAG
>CAYTIS010000018.1:20566-22144 GCA_964438035.1 uncultured Slackia sp. | reverse complement strand
GGGCGATGAGGGATTTGAACCCCCGACCTTGTCCTTGTAAGGGACCTGCGCTCCCACTGCGCCAATCGCCCGAAACTGCGCTTTGCCGCGCAGGTGGGTATTCTCTCATATACCGCGCCAATCGGGAGGCACAATATTCAACTGGCGCGCACAAATCCGCAAACCTCACGATGAGCGGGAGGCACGCGGCGCGGACGGGGAACGATTCGCGCTCGTTGCCGTGGTCGGATTGCGTGTATTGCGGGTATCGGGCTGGTCGAAGTGGCGACAAGCGTTGAGCTGCCGATAGGGCGAAGATCTGGGATCGACAGTCAGGCGCGTGGTGCCCAAAAAGACAGAGGGTTCTGCTCCCCTCCTTACAGCAGAACCCTCATCTCTTACCGAAGCTCAGTGCCTCTGTAATGGCCGGAATTCTACATCTTTGTGCACGAAAAAGATACTGTTTCTCCAAAATCGAGTTTCAGAAGAGGGTAGCGCATTGGCGTATTAGCGCTGCGCATTACATCGTTCTGCGGCTCTCGATGGCGCGACTCAGGGTTACTTCGTCGGCAAATTCCAGGTCGCCGCCCACGGGCAGACCACTGGCCAGACGCGTCACCGTGATACCCAGGGGCTTAATCAGGCGCGCTAGGTAGGCCGCCGTGGTCTCACCTTCCACATTGGGGTTGGTGGCTAGTACTACCTCGCGAACATCCTCCGAGGCCAGGCGTCGCATCAGTTCGGACACATGCAGGTCATCCGGGCCGATTCCCTCCACGGGTGAGAGTACGCCGCCCAGCACGTGGTAGGCCCCGGCGTAGGCGGCCGTGCGCTCGATGGCCGAGATGTCGCGCGGCTCGCTGACCACGCAAATCTGGCCGTTGGCGCGGTTGGGGGCTGCACAGATCTCGCACAGCTCGCCCTCGGCGTAGTTGAAGCAGCGGGTGCAAAAGCACACTGTGTCCTTAACTTCCACAATGGCCTCGGCTAGGCGCAGGGCGGTTTCGCGGTCGGCGTTGAGCAGCCAATAGGCGATGCGCTGCGCGCTTTTGGGGCCTACGCCCGGCATGCGCTCTAGCTCGTCGAGCAGGGTTTGGATGGCAGGTGCGCGCTCCACGCGTGCCTACATCAGGCCGGGGATGTTCATGCCGCCAGTCACCGCGCTGATGCGGGCCGAGCTCTGGGCCGAAACCGCGCGCAGGGCCTCGTTGGCGGCGGCGGTTACCATATCCTGGAGCATCTCGACATCGTCGGGGTCCACGGCGGCGGGATCGATCTTGACGGAGACGATGCTCATGTCGCCCTGAGCGACTACGGTGACCATGCCGCCCCCAGCGGTGGCCTCGGCGGTCATCGTCTTGATTTCTTCCTGGGCCTTGGCAAGCTCGGCCTGCATCTTTTGGGCTTGGCGCATCATGCCCTTCATGTCCATGGAATGTCCTTTCTCTCAAAACGCATGCGGGGAAGCCTATCACAGAATGGCTAGTCCGCCTGAGTGCCACCTTCTTCCTGCACATCCTCCATCGACACGCCAAACGCACCAAAGATGTCCGCCAGATCCATGGTGTCCTCCGCTGCGGCGGGAGCGGGAGCTGCTGG
>CAYTIS010000018.1:10472-20466 GCA_964438035.1 uncultured Slackia sp. | reverse complement strand
CGAAGAGCCGGCTGAAGCACGGCCGAGGTTGCTGGGAGGCTTGCGACCGGCAAAGGGACTCGTCGCGGTGGGTGCCGAAGGGGTCTGTGCAAAAGGGGTTGAGGGGTCAGCAGAGGCCTTGTTTTGAGCGATATGCTCGGTGATGCCGGGCCAGCCTGTGGCAAGGACTGTTCCCTGGGGTCGTTCTGCGAAGGCGGCCAATTCAAAGCCGAGTTGCCTGCCAACTATTGAGGGATCGACGGGAGCGGGCCCGTTCGTCTCCAGGCGAGCGGAAGTGCTGACATCGTGCGACGCGGTGTGAGATGGGGTAGTTGTTGCGCGTGCGGGTGAGGCCGTACTGGCGGAGATGGCTGCGGCGGGGCGAGCTTGGGCGGCTGCTTGAGAGGAGGCTGTCGGCTGACTTACGGCAGCATGGTGACCTGCTGTGCTCTTGGGTGCGGTTGGATGTATGGAGGCAGGGTTTGCTCTTCTTGGGTGGTGTGCGGCGGGATTTCCGCTTGCTGCGCCCGCATCCGCGCTCGCGCCTGCGGAAGCGGCGGCGCGCATGCTGGCTGCAATGCTGCTGCCCTGGGTGATGCGAAACGGGATGGTATCGCCAAACGCGTGTGCGAGCGCGGAGGAAAGCGCTGTGGACACGTCGGGCTTTTGAGCTGCTGAAAAGGCGAAGTCGTTCTCTTTAGAGAACTCTATGACGATGCCCGACCCATCGGGGTTGGCCATAATGCGTGCCGATTGCATGAGTGCGGCATACACCGCGCGCTGTCGCTTGAGCTCGGCAAGGGCAGCCTGCCATCCGCGCTGCAGTGCTGCTGGATTGGTGAGTTTGGCCCGCACGCTCTCGCCCGCGCTGCCGTCGCTCGCACCAGGTGCGACAGCGGCTTCTGCAGTGGGAGCCGCAGCAGGTGCGGTAGCAGCAAAAGCCGCCGGTGTTGTAGCGGGGAATGCAGAATCGGAGGGCACGGCTGCTGCTGCGGGTTCGCTTGGGTGTGTGCCTGTGCGTTGTTCTATCTGGGAGCGCAGTGCGGCAGCCTTGCTTACGGCTTCCATGGCAAGCTCGGCCGCTGAGCGAGTCGGGGCTTCTTCTCGGGCAACGGGCTTGTATCCGACAGAGGTGCGCGGCACGCTGGCCGAGGGTGTGGGCCAGCTGGATTCAGGAGCTTGGGTATCCTGCGCTCTTGGTGCACGTGCGACGAGAGGGGCAGCGTCTGCTCCGGCCGGGGTGTCGCCCGATTGCGCGCCCGTTGTGGCACAGCCTGCTTTTGCTGCTATCGCAGCATCATTTCCAATCGCTTTTGCGGCACCTCCTGCAAGCGTTCCTGTGGCGGCGCCTCCAGCTGCCAGTACACGCTCCGTTCCCATGCCTGCTCCGGTTCTGATAGCCTCCTCCAGCGTCTCAATGCGGGCGGCGAGGCTCTCTAGGGTCAGGTCGGATTCGGGCCGCACCATGCGGGTGAGCGCTATCTCAAAAGACAGCCGCGCGTTGATTGACGAGCGCAGTTCAGTACTCAAATCGCCCAGCACGCGCAGAAGGTAGGCGAGTCGGTCAGGTCCAAAGCGCTTTGCCATTTCGGCCATGGTGGTCTGCGAGGAGGACGGTGCTTCCTGGCCGAGTGCGGTGCCGGTCAATTCCAGCACGTAGAGGTTGCGCACGTATCCGGCCAAATCGCGCGTGAACTGCGCGAGGTCGGCTCCCGTCTCGATGTAGTCGGCCACCCAGGTGAAGCAGGCGGCGGCATCACGGGCGGCCAGTGCCTCTACAATCGCACTCATATCGTTCTCGTCAAGCGAGCCAAGCACAGCGCGTGCTACCTCGGCGGTCACATTCCCATTGCCAAAGGCAATGAGCTGTTCAAGTGAGGTGAGCGCGTCACGCATACCGCCCTGGGCGCGGTGGGCCACCAGCTCAAGTGCCTCGCCCTCAAACTGCACGCCCTCGGCCATACACACGGCTCCCAGTCGCGACACAATCTCTTCAACGGACAGCCGATGAAAGTCGAAGCGCTGGCAGCGTGACTGGATGGTTTCGAGAATTTTTTGCGGATCGGTGGTGCACAGGACGAACACCACGTGGCTGGGCGGCTCCTCCAAGGTCTTGAGCAGGGCGTTGAAGGCCGCAGGCGAAAGCATGTGGACCTCGTCGATGATGTAGATCTTGAAGCGCCCACGCGTGGGGGCGTACTGGACGCGGCCGATGATTTCTTCGCGAACGTTTTCCACGCCGGTGCGACTGGCGGCATCCATCTCGATGACATCGGGATGGATGCCTTGGGCGATAGCCTGACACTGCTCGCAGGTGCCATCGGGGGCAGGTGTGGGGCCGCTGTCGCACAGCAGCGCCTTAGCGAGCAGGCGCGCTGTGGTGGTTTTGCCCGTGCCGCGCGGCCCGCAGAACAGGTAGGCGTGACTTACTTTGTCGGCTTGAATAGCGTTTTTGAGGGTGCGCTCAATGTGGGTCTGGCCCACTACCTCGTCAAAGGTTTGCGGACGGTATGTGCGGTACAGAGCCTCAGACATGCGCTTCCTCTTCTCGATATAAATCGTGTGGGTGCGGATAGTGCGCACATGGTAGCGCACTGCGGTGGGATGGCTGCCGCCCGGACTCCTTTTTGCGAAGAAGCCCAGAGTGGGTGTGTTCAATTCGTCGTCTGACCAAGCCGCCGTCTAGTCAGGCCGCCGCTTGGTCAAGCTGCCACGTGGTTGAATCGCCACCTGTCTGTCTTTCGGACGAGCCGTTACCTCGCTTCGGGTGGGGTGCCCGTCCCGTCGCTACCCCTCCTTTTTTGTGCCTGTGGCCGCTTGCTGCGCGCTTTCGCAGTATTCTGCATATTTCGTATACAAACCACAGTTTAGCTGTATTCTGTCGGGTGCTAAACGGATAGGGACGGGCCTACGGGTGCAGTGCACGCAAAGGCCCTTATGGAGGCGCAGATGAATATCACCGTGAATCAGACATACAAGGTAGGCGTGATTGGTGCGGCGGGCTTTGCCGGGGTCGAGCTGGTGCGGTTGTTGATGGCGCACCCGCGTTTTGAGCTGGTGGCTATCACGTCCAACGCCGATGCTGGGCAGTCGCTGGCGAGCGTGTACCCGGCCTTCAAGGGCGTAAGCGACCTGGTATTTTCCTCGCACGATAACCCGGCGCTGGCCAGCTGCGATGCCGTGTTCACTGCCGTGCCGCACACCGCCGCCTTAGCTGCGGTGCCAGGCCTGCTTGAGCAGGGGGTTTCGGTGTTTGACCTCTCGGCTGACTATAGGCTGCACGACCCTGTTATCTACGAACACTGGTACAACGCGGAGCACACTTCTCCTCAGTTACTCGGTACGCGAGCCTTTGGCCTGCCCGAGTTGTTTGCTGATGATTTGATCCAGGCGGCAAGCCGTCGCGCGAGCGGTCCCGTACTGGTGGGCTGTGCCGGTTGCTATCCCACAGCCACCTCGCTTGCGGCAGCACCTGCCGTGCGCGCAGGTTTGGTGGCAGCCCAGGGGCCGGTGGTAGTGGATGCTGTGTCGGGCATGACGGGTGCGGGCAAGTCGGCCAATGCGCGAACCCACTTCTGCAACGCCGATGAGAACCTGGAGGCCTACGGCATGGCGGGCCATCGTCACACGCCTGAGATTGAGCAGATTCTGGACCTGCCGGACCGCGTCATCTTCACTCCGCATCTGGCTCCGGCTAAGCGCGGGCTGCTTTCCACGGTTACCCTGCCGCTGTCTGAGCTCGCAGCCGGCTATTCCGATGAGCAGATTAGGGACATGTACCGGGGGTTTTATCGCGGCCGACCCTTCGTGCGTGTTATGGAGCTGGGCGAAAGTCCGCGCACGGCCTCGGTGGTGGGCAGCAATGCCGCCCAGGTGGGTCTGGTGGTGCGCCGCGACGTGGGCGTGCTTGTGGCGGTGGGTGCCATCGACAACCTGTGCAAGGGTGCGGCTGGCCAGGCTATTCAGTGCGCCAACATCGTCTTTGGGCTGGACGAGACCACCGGTCTACCCCTGGCTGGCCTGCCGGTGTAGGAGTAGTAGCTCGGGCGGGTCACCGCCGCAGCAGCGGTTGCGTTGCCGATGCTAAGGCAGGCGGCTTTCTGCCAGGAGCATTGTTGCGTGCAAGAGCGGAGGTTTGTCGGCCGTGCTTCTGGTCTGTCCCTTCGCTGCGTGTCACCTGTTTTTACCTCTTCATCTCCTCTCTCGTATACAAGAAGTAAACGAAGCGAACTAAGAAAGGATGCCGATGGGCAATCAGAGCTTCTCAGAGCGCCTGCGCCCCGTTGATGGCGGTGGCGTGACGAGTGCCGCCGGTTTTGCTGCTGCGGGCGTGAGCGCGGGTCTGCGCCCCGAGCCGGACCGGCTTGATCTGGCCCTTGTGCTGGCCGATCAGCCATGCGCCGCCGCAGGTGTGTTTACCGCCAACCGCTTTTGTGCCGCGCCCGTACGCGTAAGTCGTGAGCACCTGGATGGCCGAGGCTTTGGCCAGGCGCGCTGCGTGCTTATCAATTCCGGTAACGCCAACGCCGCCACGGGCGAAGAGGGTCTGGTCGCTGCCCGCTCTACCTGTGAGACCATGGCTCAGGCTTTGGGCTGTACACCCACCGAGGTACTGGTGGCCTCTACAGGCGTAATTGGTCAGCTGCTAGACATAGCTCCCTTCGCCCCGGGCATTGCTGCTGCCCTCAACCAGGCTTCGGCTCAGGGCGGTGCGGATGCGGCCCGCGCCATCATGACCACTGACACCTGCCCCAAGGAGTGTGCCTTTTCCTACGAGAGTGCTGTGCCGGAATATGCGGGCGGCACGTTCACGGTGGGCGGTATGGCCAAGGGTGCAGGCATGATCATGCCGAATATGGCCACCATGATTGCTGTGGTGACCACTGATGCACCCGTGGCTCCCCAGGCTCTTCACCATCTCATCTCCGAAGTTGCAGGCTTGACCTTCAATAAGGTCACCATAGATTCGGACACCTCCACTAACGACACCTGTTTCATGCTGGCCTCGGGCGCTGCGGCCCCTGATGCGCCTGTCATCAAGGAGGGAACCCCGGCCTTTGAGGAGCTGGTCCAGGCCACCCGCGCGGTGTGTGAGTACCTAGCCCGTGCCATTGCATCTGATGGCGAAGGAGCATCGCGCCTGATCACCGTCACCGTGTGTGGTGCGGCCGATGCTGCCCAGGCCGACTGCGCCGCCCGCGCTGTGGCCAACTCTCCGCTGGTGAAAACAGCGGTGGCCGGGCACGACTGCAACTGGGGGCGCGTGGCCATGGCCTTGGGCAAAAGCGGGGCCGAGTTTTGCCAGGAAAAGGTGGCCATCGATATCATGGGCATTCCCGTGTGTCGCGACGGTCTAACCGTGCCCTTCGACGAGGACGAGGCCCAAAGCCGCTTTGCGGCCTCCGAGATTGTGATTGAAGCTGATCTGGGGGCAGGTTCGGCATCCGCCACAGTATGGACCTGTGACCTCACTCATGAGTATGTGACCATTAACGGAGAGTATCGGACGTAGTATGAAGCAGGACGCGCAGCACGCGGAGGCCTGGGATGCCTCCCTCGCACCGTTTCTTTTCTCCCAAGACAGGAGCCAGTACATGAAATACGCCCGCGACCGGCGCCCCCCCATCTCCAACGAGCAGACTGCTCAGTTGCTTTTTGAGGCGCTGCCTTGGATCAAAAACCTCACCGGCAAAACCGTCGTAATCAAGTATGGCGGCGCGGCCATGGTGGATGAGCAGCTGCGCAGTGATGTGATGAGCGACATCCTGCTCCTTAAGATCATCGGTGCTAAGGTGATCATCGTCCACGGTGGTGGCAACGAGATTAACGAGGCTTTGGGTCGTGTGGGCCTGCCGGTGGAATTTTGCAATGGCCAGCGCGTCACCACGCCTGAGGTTATGGAGATTGTGCGCGAGGTGCTGGTGGGTAAGGTCAATCAGGACTTGGTGGCTGCCCTGAACCGTCACGGCAATGTGGCCGTGGGCGTGTCGGGGGCCGACGCGGGCACCATCGTGGCCGAGCCACTTGACCCTGAGCTGGGCCGTGTGGGTCGCGTAGTCTCTATCAATGTGGACTATCTGGGCAGCATCATGGACAACGAGTACATCCCCGTGGTGGCTACGGTGGCCAAGGGTGAAGACGGTGGCTTTTTCAACGTGAATGCCGACATGGCGGCCGGGCGCATCGCCGAGGCCTTCCATGCGCACAAAATTATCTTTCTCACCGATGTGGATGGCCTGTATGAGGACTTTTCGGACAAGGACTCCCTCATCTCCAATCTCACGCTGGAGGAAACCGAGGAGATGCTGGAGCGCGGCGAGGTAGGCAAGGGGATGATCCCCAAGCTTCAGTCGTGCGTGCAGGCCCTGCGTGCGGGGGTGTTTCGCTCCCACATTATCAATGGCACCACGCCTCACGCCATTTTGCTGGAGCTTTTAACCGATACCGGCGTGGGTACGGTGATGCACTCCACGCGGGTGGCTTATGAGTTTGATCAGCACCCGCAGCCGCTGAGTACCTTCGCCTCGCGCCTGGCGGAAAATATCGACGGCGTGGAAGAAAAGCCGCTGGAGGATTAGCTGCGGGGGAACCGACGGAAGCAGGATCGTGCGGGCGACTACGGGCGGCTGGGTTCCGCCTGGGGTGGCGAGCAGGGTCGGTCGGAAGCCTGCGTGTGAGACTTGTTGACGAATGAACCCTGCTGCTCATACAAGAGGGGTCGTGCGTGCGACCACATGAGAGAAAGGCTGCGCTATGAGCTACGAATACCAACAAGCCCTTGATGATCAGTTTGTCATGCATACCTTTGCCCGCCTGCCTGTGGAGTTTGTGGGGGGGTCGGGGATGCGCCTGGTGGATAGCCAGGGCCGCGAATACCTGGACTTTCTTTCGGGCATCGGCGTGTGCGCGCTGGGGCATGGACATGCGGTGCTGGTGGATGCGCTGCGTGATCAGGCACAGCGCCTTGTGCATGCCTCCAACTACTTTTATATCGAGCATCGCGGTGAGGTTGCCGCGCTTTTGTCTAAGCTGGCCAACAAGGATGACGAAGGGGCCAGCGCGCTTGCTCGCGCCATCAAGGAGGGCGACGATGAGGCCGTGGCTCAAGCGGCTGCGCCCGCGCCTGGCGAGCAGGTGTGGGAGACCTTTTTTGCCAACTCTGGCGCTGAGGCCAACGAGTGCTCCATGAAGCTTGCACGCCTCTTCGCGCGGCGTGAGGGCAGGGGAGGCAACACCATCGTGACCCTGCGCGGCAGCTTCCATGGCCGTACGCTGGAAGCGCTGGCGGCCACCATGCAAGAGCGTCTTCAGAAAGACTTTACTCCCCTGCCCGAGGGTTTTGTGGCCTGCACGCCCAATGACGAGGATGAACTGCGCAGCATCTTCAAGGAGCATGGTGAGCAGATTTGCGCGGTCATGCTCGAACCCATTCAGGGTGAAAGCGGTGTGCGTCCTCTTGCGGAGAGCTTTGTGCGCCTGGCTTCTGACCTGGTTCATGGCGTGGGCGGCCTGCTTATTTCAGATGAGGTACAGGCGGGGGTGTTTCGCACGGGGGTACCCTTCGCCATCCAGCACACCGGGGTGACGCCTGACATTATGAGCCTGGCCAAGGGAATCGCTGGTGGCGTGCCTGCGGGTGCGTGTGTGGCGCGTTCCGAGGTGGCGGCGGTGTATAAGCCGGGCGATCACGGCTCTACCTTTGGCGGCAGCTGCCTGGCGGTGGCGACGGCCAAGGCGGTGCTCTGCGAGCTGGTGCTCGGTGCATACGCAAAGCGCGTGCGTGAGGCGGGTGCACATCTAGCCGCGCGGCTTGAGGCGCTGCCTCAGGTGGTGGAGGTGCGCGGCGCGGGCCTTATGGTGGGCTGTGACCTGGACGAATCGGTGGGCGATGCCCATGATGTGGTGGCGCGCGGCCTTGAGGCTGGCCTGGTGTTTAACGCCACGGGGGATCGTAGTCTGCGCTTCTTGCCGCCGCTGGTGTGTACGGTCTCTGACGTGGATACCTTCGTTGATGGGCTGGCTCGGGTGTTGTAGGCAGGTGCTGCTGCGCGAGGCAGCCGTGTGAGGTAGCCATGTGAGGCGGCTGCGTAAGGCAGGTCGCGTGAGGTGGGCTTGGGCCCAGACAATCGATACGGTTTTGAAAGACGCCCTTCGCGATATGCGAGGGGCGTTTTGTATGTCGGCGCACGGGTGTGGCTGATGGCCTTGGGTGGCTGTGGGGAAAAGTGCGCTTGGTGGGGATGAGGAGTGGCCGGGGCGGGATTGGCTCTAACGCGGGCTCATTATCGTGCCAGCTGGCAATGGGCTTGATGGCGATATCGGCAGCCTTTCAGCTTGGTTTCCTTCGCATTCAAAGGCAATCAAGTACAACTCAAGCTCAATTTCTTTTGCCTGATGGGCAGCCCTGGCTCGGTTTCGGCAAGGTTTGGGCAAGAAGGGGAGGGGACTGCGGTCAGATTTCGGTCGGACTGGAGGGCCACCTGTGCCCCGTTACTCAGATTTCAGCAGCTTTTCGGCAAGGTTGCAGCAAGCATCGTAGAGCCTTTTTCGGCCGGGATAGGCGCGGTGCGTGCGGGCTATGAGCCTTGAATCGACTCAATTGCGATCAGGGGATGGCAAGGGATGAGCAAGGACTGCGTGCCATCATTTAAGCATGTCAGAAGCGTGAATGTTTCAAAAGCGGAAGGGAGCGTGCCGATGCGAGGACGCAAGAGCCTTATCGCGGGCTTGGTCTGCGGGTTGGCCTGCGTGGGAGCAATCCTGCTCTACGCCCAGGAGCTGGATGCAGCCGTGGAGGCGGAGCGCGCCGAGGTATTAGCTCGCTACGGCGGTGAGCAGGTGGAGGTGTATGTGGCCACGCGTGATATTGCCGTGGGTGAGACGGTGAGTCTTGCCAATGCGGAAAAGCAGCTGTGGGTGGGCGAGTTGCTGCCCGAAGAAGCGGTGTTTGACCTGGCCGAGGTTGAGGGGAAGACCCTGGCAAGCCCGGTGTATGCCGGTGAGGTGGTCTTACAGCGACGTTTTGAGACAGGCGAGTCCAGCGCGTTGCAGGTGCCTGATGGACTGTGTGCGGTGAGCGTGTCGGCTAAGCCAGTGTCGGCCGTGGGCGGCTCGGTGCGGGCTGGATCCACGGTGGACGTGTATGCCACCTCAGGTATTGCTACCGATCTTCTGGCCTCGCAGGTGCTGGTGTTAGCAACTTCGGCCACCACTTCGGAAGGCGAAGAGGATTCCACGGACGTGAGCTGGGTGACTCTAGCGGTGGAGCCTGACCTGGTTGAGGAGCTGATTGCGGCAGCCCAGAAGACCGAGCTGTATTTCGTTTTGCCCTCCGACACCATCGATACTTCCCAGCTTACCTACGACGAGGATGTTCACGGTGAAGAAGGGCTCGATGAGGATGCCCAGGACGCGGTCGACGTTTCGGATGCGGTTGACTCTTCAGATGAGGACGCTTTTGCAGACGCATCCGACGAGGTGAGCGACGAGGACGAGACTGATACGACAGGTGAGACCTACGCGGATGCCGACGAATCGTGGAGTGCCGGAACGTAGGCGCGGGCGTGCGGCGAGAGGAGACGGAATGGGAAGGCGCGTGCTTTTGTGCGTAGACGGTCAGTCGTTGCGCAATCCCGCCATGGTGGGGCTGGCGGGAGAGCCGCTGGACTGCTTCTCGTGGCTTGAATGCGCGACGAGTGCCGAGGGGTGTCGTGAGGCCGCCCGCAGGCTCGACGAGATTGAAGAGGTGTGGGTGGTTTCCTGTGATGACATGGAGCCTCTGAATGTCGCGGCGGCTGTCAAGCATGATGACCCGAAGAAGCGGGTGTTTGTGGTGTCGTGCGGACAAAGCGGCTCATTGGCCAGTCGGGCCGCGCGCGCCACAATCGATGGCCTGCGCTCGGAGTCACAGTTTCTCAAGAGGTTTGCCCAGCTCAAGAAGGCTCACCTGACATCGATGCTTGCATCCTTGCCTGCTGAGGTGGCGGCCTCTGTGTCCGGGAACGCGCAGGGGCAG
>CAYTIS010000018.1:7080-10372 GCA_964438035.1 uncultured Slackia sp. | reverse complement strand
GTTTCGGCTCAGGCAGCGGCTATTTCGCCTCAGGCGAGTGTTTCGGCCCCGACGGCAGCCTCGCCTCAGGTAGCTGCTCTGTCTGCAGCCCAGACCGCCGCCCTCGTCCCGGTTTCGCAGCAGGTATCCGCCTCGGCGGCTCCTGCAGTTTCCGCCACGCTGGCACCTCCGATCGCTCCCGCACGTCCGACTAGCTCCCGTGCGGTGGGAAAGCGAGCCACTGTTATCGCTGTGGCTTCGGGCACGGGTGGCAGTGGCAAGAGCACGCTGTCAGCCGTCATGGCCCTCGCCTGCTCGCGCACGGGCCTGGCCACCATCGCCGTGGATGCCGATCTTCAATTTGGCGATCTTCACCACCTGTTAGGCGTGAGCGAGCCTTTGCGGATTGAGGAGGTGACTGAAGAGCCGTCCCGTCTAGAGCGCCTCATCAGCAGCGCAGGCAAGGGCAGTCTCTCGCTTCTGGCGGCGCCGCGCAGGTTGGAGACCTCCGAAGAGGTGGCGCGCGAGCTGCCTCGCATCCTTGATGAGGTGGCGGCAGGCTGTGACGTGGCCGTGGTCAATACCGGTTCGTTTTGGTCAGATACTCAGGCCATGGTCTTTGATGCGGCCGATGCGGTGGCCTTTGTCACCGACAGCCGCCCCTCCTCCCTGCGCGGTACTACTCACGCGGTGGAGCTGTGCGCACGGATTGGGGTGGCCACCACGAGCTTCGTTTTTGTAGTGAACCGCCATGACAAAACAAGCCTGCTTTCAGCCGTGGATGTGTCGTGTTCACTGCGCGGCGCTCACGCGGTGGAACTGCCCCATGGCGGGCGCGATGTGGATGAGCTGCTGGGGTCGGGCTATGCACATGAGCTGTTCGAGGCTAAAAACCCGCTCGTTATGGCCGTGCATGACCTGCTTGTACGTCTGTTGCCCGAGGAAAAGCAGGGAGCGTTTGCACGCCAGGCTCAGAGCCGCTCCAAACGCCGCGTACTCTTTGGTAAGGACAAGCGAGGTGCGCAAGCCCAAGTTCTGGTGGGAGGAGGGAGGCGCTCATGACCCTGCTTGAGCGCGTGCGCGCCGCCGAGGCGGAGGGGAGTCCCTTGGGGGCGGCTGGGCGCACCTGGATGCTTGACGAACTTAAGGAGGAGGTGGGCGCGCTCGTTCCCGGTGACATGATTGCGCGCCTGGTGGAGGAAAACCCCAAGCGAGCTCGCAGTGAGCTGAAAAGCGCGTGTGCCAAGGCCTTCTCCTCGTCGAAGTGGTCGGGGCGCTCGGCCGAGGCCAAGGAGAACTTGGTGGCCGAGCTTTTGGACACGGTCTTTGGTTTAGGGCCGCTGCAGCCCTTTATGGACGACCCGGAGGTCACCGAGGTGATGGTTAACGGCACCTCCTCGGTCTTTGTGGAGCGGGGCGGCAAGTTGGAGGCAAGCTCGTTCACCTTCTCCGATGCCTCTCAGGTCAGAGCCCTTATCGACCGCATTTTGGCGCCTCTGGGGCGGCGCGTGGACGAAAGCAGTCCCATGGTGGATGCCCGCCTGCCCAGTGGTCATCGCGTGAACGTGGTGATTCCGCCCATCTCATTGGACGGGCCGGTGATGACCATCCGCAAGTTCACCGAGCGTGCCATCCATCTGGCACAACTGGCCCAGGGTGGATCGTTTGACTCCCGTGCCCAGCGCTGCATGGAATGGGCCGTGCGTTCACGGCGCAATATTGCGGTGTGTGGCGGTACGGGCAGCGGCAAGACCACCCTGCTCAATGCCCTGTCCTGCGTGATTGATCCCGGCGAGCGCATCGTGACCGTGGAGGACTCCGCCGAGCTGAGGTTCACGGAGCACCCCCATGTGGTTCGCCTGGAATCGCGGCCCCAAAACGCTGAAGGGGTGGGTGAAGTGGTCATTCGTGACCTGGTGCGCAACGCTCTGCGTATGCGGCCTGACCGCATCATTGTGGGGGAGTGTCGCGGGGCGGAGGCCCTCGACATGCTTCAGGCCATGAATACGGGCCACGACGGCTCGATGACCACCCTGCACGCCAACTCGCCCCAGGACATGCTCATGCGCCTGGTGACCATGGTGCGCTACGCGGTTGACCTGCCTGTGGACGTGATTGAGGGCAACGTGGCCTCGGCGCTCGATATGGTGGTGCAGGTGTCGCGCTTTCGCGACGGGCGCCGCTTCTTGAGCGCGATTGCCCAGGTACAGCGTGGGGATGAGGGCCAGCCTTGCCGGATTGTGCCCCTGTTCGAGCGTCGGGGTCTTGACGAGGAGGGCTGCTGGTACGCCGCGCCCGCCTGGCTTGAGGAGGCCTTAGAAAAGCAGACAGTAACCAAGGAGGAGGTGCAGCGATGGAAGGCGGAGTGCTTTTAGGGGCCGCTTGCGTATTGGGCTTTGCCGGGGCGGCACCGGCCGGGGCAGCCGTGTTCAAGGAGGTTCAACGGGCTTATACGGCGGCGCGCATGCAGACAGATGCGGGCGCGGCCAAGGGTGCTGCTGCAGGCGATGTTCGCGCGGTGGGGCGAGGGATGCTCGCCTATGTGCTGCGTAACGGGGTTGGTGCTACCGCTGGTGTAGCCCGGTGGCTTGTGACGTTGCCCCAGGTAGCGCCGGTGCTGAACAACGCAGCTCGCCTAGCCCAGCGCAAGGGGTTTACGGCTTCTCCCGAAAGTGTGGCTTCAGCAGGCTGTGTGGCTCTGGTGCTTGTTGGCCTGGTGTGTGTCCTGGGCACGCGCTCGGTACTGGCGGGGCTTTTGGTGCCTACCTGTTTGGCTCTGGTGACGGGAGTGTATTGCGCACATGAAAGCGAGCGGGAAAAGGAGCTGTTGCGCGACCAGGTACCCGATGCCCTGCGCTGCATGGAGGCCTGTTTGCATGCGGGCCTTTCGCTTCCCCAGGCCTTCGCTGAGGTGGCTGCTGAGGTGCCCTCGCCTGCTAAGGAGTCCTTCGCGCAGGTGTCACACGATCTTGAGATGGGCTATTCAATGGATGAGGCCCTGGTGCGTTTCCATCGGCTTTCGGGCCTGCCTGAGCTGGGGTTTGTTGCCATGGCTTTGGACGTGCAGTACGCCTGCGGCGGCAGTGCCACCCCTATCCTGCGCTCGGCCGAGGAGTCAATCTCGCGCGGTCTTGAGCTGCGCCGCTCTCTGCGTGTACAGACGGCTCAGGGACGGCTTTCGGCTCAGGTGGTGACCATCATGCCGTTTTGCTTGCTCGCCATCCTTTCGGTAATCAGCCCCGGGTTTCTCGACCCGTTTTTCGCCGATGTTCAGGGCTTCACGGTGTTTGCCCTGGCGATAGCGATGCAGGTG
>CAYTIS010000018.1:0-6980 GCA_964438035.1 uncultured Slackia sp. | reverse complement strand
GCCTGCCAGAGCTGGGAAAGTGGCCTGGTGGGGCGCGACGAGGCCCTGCGGCGGCTGGCGGCTGAGCTGGATGTACCGGCGCTTTCGCGCTTTGTTTCCAACATTCAGCGTGCCCTGCGCTTTGGTAGCCCCATCGGGCGCATGCTTGAGTCCCTTTCAAGCGAGGCTCGCAGCTGTTACCGCGCCACAATGGAGGAGCGCGTCGCCAAGACGCCGGTAAAGATGCTCGGCCCTACGGCAGGTCTCATTCTTCCGGCGATGCTCATTCTGATGATGGGGCCGGTGATGCTTGATCTGGTCGGATGACATCAGGGGCGGGTGTGGGCGGCGATTGATTGAGAGTGCAGGCATGCGGCTACATGCCTGCACAGATGGTCTTCAGGTAACACCTCCTCGGGGGTGTTCCGGTTGAGATGAGGCCTGGCCTCGTACCGTCGGTCGAGGGATTGACGGTGCAACGGAAAAGGGGGCTTTCGCCCCAAGAATCGGGGGTGCACCTCCGGAAAGGAGAGACTGAGATGAAGGCGTTGGAGTCATGGAAGAGCACATCACAAGGGATGTGGGCCACAACCCACGCAAGGTTGGCCTGCATGAGAGGTCAGGGTACCACGGAGTACGCAATCATTGTGGGAGTACTCGTTGTCATTGCCATCGGTGCCATCACGTTGTTTGCTCCGGCAATTCAAACCCTCTGGGACGAAATCAAGGACGGCATAAACGGCTTGACCTCGTGATAGGCGGGCCTGCATCGAAGTCTGGCCATTGGGCGCGTGCCGGGCAGGGAACCGTTGAGTATGCCTTGGTGACGGCAGCGGTTCTCGTAATTATTGTCGCGCTGGGCGCGCTCGTCGACGCTGTGGGCGAAGGCGGCATTACTCAGGGGGTGCTCGATTCTCTTACCCACAGGATGCCGGGAGGGGTGTTTGATCTTGTGCTGTTCTGAGCAACACGCATGCCATAGACCTGCTCGTTCCAGAGTCGGGCAGGCTACGGTGGAGGCGGCGTTTTTGCTGCCCACCATACTGCTCGTCATGCTGATGCTTGTCCAGCCAGGCATCATCCTCTATGACCGGGCGGTGATGGAGGCCGCAGCCTCAGAGGCCTGCCGCCTCATTGAAACCCTCCAGGTTGACGATGAGGATGCCGCCCTTGCGGCCATTGAGCGCAGGCTCTCGGCCATCCCCGGAGCGGACATCTTTCACGCTGGTTCGTGGACGATTGAGATCTCGGGGGGCGAAGGCGAGGCCGAAGCCACCGTGAGCATCTCGCATTCCCTGCGTCCCTTGCCGCTCATCGGGGCGGGCATGGGCTTTTTAGGAATGACCAACGCGCAGGGTCTGTACACGCAGGAGGTATCGCGCACTGTGGAGGTGCTTGACGAGTGGGTGGTGAGCTCGGAGTACGGTGCCGATCCCGAAGCCTGGATAGAACGATGGGAGGGTAAGGCATGAAACGGATCCGAAGTGGTACCCGGCGCATTGAATGCATGACTGATGTGTTTGTCGATGGCCAGGGCTTTACCACGGCGGGCTCGGCCGTTGCGATTCTGCTCGCCTGCACGCTCGCCTTCTTCTGCGTGTGGAGTGCGCGTGCTCAGTCGCAGGCCGCAGGCGTGCAAGCGGTGGCCGACTCCATGGTTTTGGCCGCCGAAAACGAGGTCGCCGAGTTTATTCTCACCGTGCGCGTGGCCGATGCCACCCTGCTCACCATGTCGCTTACCGGACTTGCGGCCCTGGCGGTGGGCACGGTGTGCTGCTGTGTCCCCGCTGGGGCAACCGTGGGTACCAAGCTCATCGAGGCGGGCAAGACCATCCTGTCCAAACGCGATGATGTGGCACGTGGCTTTGACAAGACCCTCAACGCTGCCCAGGATGCCCTGCCGGCGCTCGCCCAGGCCCAGGCTCAGGTGGTGCTGCAGGAAAATGCGGATGCAATCGGGGGCTCGGCGCTCGGCTTGGTGGAGCTGGTGCCTTCCGAGGCTCCCGACGTGAAGGTAGGTACTTCCAAGGCGGGCACAGAAGCCGCCGAAGCGGCCGATGCAGCCAGCGGCGAGTTGATTGAAGCCGCCCAGGAGGCGGAGGATGCGGCCCAGGAGGCGGCCGACGCAAAGATTCGGGCCTGGGAGTATGACTGCGGCCTCAGTCCACAGGCATGCATGGCCGAGCGCGCGCAGAGTCTCTCCAGTATCACCGATGCTGAAAACCCCATCGCCTTATCGGTGGAGACCTGGTCGTTTGCTGATGCCCTCGAGCGGGCACAGGCCTACTACGCCCATCGCGCCCAGGATGAGGCTCCGGCTTCCAGCTCGGTAGAAGAGCAGGTGAGAAGCGCTATGCGTTCCAAGTTTTACGAATACGCAATCGCCGAGTTGGCCGAGGGCCGTGCCATCGACGACGGTACGACCCAGCCCGACCTCTACTTCCCCGAGCTGTACCGCAACACCGCTCAGATGCGTGAGACGTATCTCTACACCGAGAAGGTCTATCCCGTCTCTGGCGGGGCCCTGCATGCCTACGAGGGCTGCCCCGGCATCGACAGCGTGGAAGGCAGTGGCTCACTTGAGCAGTTGGAGTTAGGCACCTACGAGGAGTGTGAGGTCTGCCAGTTCGATGCTGATTCGCTGGGACGGGTAGCCTCGGCATCCACCTCTATCGGTAATGGTTTTGAGTACTACTACCGTAAGGTGGCCGAACTCGCCAATGAATACAGCGAGGCTCAGGCCAAGGCCCTGCCTGCGGCCAATGAGGTTAAAGAGCAGGCCCAGGGCGTGCTCGACATCATCATGGAGGCCCTTGATGAGCTGGCGGGCGAGCGCGTGGAGGCTTATCCGCCGGGGCGCTACGGGGCCTTGGCGGGCATCTCCTTCACTGATGATGAGACTGAGGCTGACTCTTCCTTTTTTGCAGGGGAAGATTCGGGAACCTTTGCGGCGGTATCTGCTGCAATCCTCGTGGAAGATGAGGAGGAAAACGCGCTTGCCTCTCTGCTTGATGGGGTAGCCGAGGATATTGGCTCACCTTTGACCGATGCGGGCGCTACGGTCCTTGAGCTGTGGGGCACGCTTATAGGGGCGTACGGCTCCGGAGTTGAAGGCCTGACTGAGGGAATTGAGAACCTGCTTGACAGCATCCCGCTGGTCAGTGCCAGTGGGCTTGGCACCTGGGCTTCCGAGACCCTAACGGGGATGCTTGAGTCAGCAGGCTTAGAGCCTTCCAATACCGCTTCGGCCAAGCCGGTGGTTGCCAATACCGAGCATGTGGCCACGCGCGGTGACGGGACGCTGTCCCAAGCAATCCTCACGCTCAAGGGAGAGAGCTCTTCCGAAACCCGCCGCATTCGCTCACCAGGCCCGCGCCGCTTTGTTGCTATTTCGCACCGCTCTGCCGGGCGGAGACGGGAGCGGCGGCTTGCGGGACAGATGACGGTAGAGGCAGCCTATACCTTGCCCGTGATGGTGGCGATCGCCTTCATCCTGGTGAACGCCCTGATATTTGTGGGAGACTGCACGGCCTTCGACATCGTAGCTCGCGATGCCATCCGACTTCAGGCCGACGATGGCTACGAGGGTGTATCGGGTGCGGCTGAGGTGCGAGCGCGCATCGAGGAAGGCCTGTCCATGGACTACGAAAAAGTGGCGGTGACCTGCGAGCGCACGGAGTTGGGCCACGTGCGCTATACGGCCACCATCGAGTTCTCCCCACCGTTTTTAAGCGGTGCGACCATCTTTGGTGTAAGCGTGCCCACACTAGAACACGAGGTAACTATGACCGTAAGCCCATATCGAAAGGGGGTGGTCATATGAGCCACACCACACGGGTCCTCACCCGCATTCTGGAGCGCCTGCGCGGCATGAAGGGGGCCGAGCATGAGGAGGCGCATCTCGTTCTTGTTCCCTGTCGCGACATCCATACCTTTGGGATGAAGCGCGCGATTGACGTGGCCTTTGTAGACATGACCGGCACCGTGATTGCCGTGTATCGCGAGGTGGGGCCGCATCGGCGCATCCGCCACGCGGCTGCTCGCCTGGTGGTGGAGCGCCCGGCCCGTTCGGGTACCTGGTTCGAATGCGGGGATGACCTATTTTGTCTACCCCCGCGCGCACAGAGCAATGAGGCAGATACCTGCCTCGTCCTACGGAGGTGACTACCATGAAGACCTGTCCCGTGTGCAAGGCGCGCTGCTTTGATGACATGCCTGTGTGTTATGGCTGTCTGCATGACTTTGAGCGTGCGTTTTTCGAGGATAATCTGCCGGAGGAAGCCGTTCAGCCCCGTTCGGCGCGAGAGGCTCCGAGTACATCTCAGGGCGAAAGCGCGTCCTCTGCGGCCGCAACCGCCGCCCGCAGAGGTGCACGCTCTATCACCTCGGCACCTGCCACCGAACAGCTGGTTGCCCAGGTGCCCCTGCCCTTGGCAGCCGAATGGTCCGGCATGCGTGCACCTGCATCCTCAAACGCAGCCATTCGCGTGCTCACTTCGCCTGAGGCAGCGATGGTCAAGCACGGCCCGGCCGCAGCTACCGCCCCCTCAACCAACGCGACTTCATCCGGCTCCGGCGCGTCGCACGCCGGCGCGTCCCGCCCTCCATGTCCAGAAGCCTCGTCTGCACCCGCCAATACCGAGCTTGTCCCCGTTTCTGACAGCGCCTCAGATCCTGCTCCAACCTCAGGTGAACCTTGCATTTCTCCTGATTCTCAGAAAATTGCTGCCGTGGAAGCATTTCCTCGGTTTGTGATCGAAACTCCTGATGGAGTCCGCATCCCTGTCGTATTGCGTCTGGAAAGTAATCTCTGGCTTTCTTTTTCACCGAATATGTGATACCGTACGCGGAAGAGTTACCCGAGGCTATCGATATGACGGATAGGTGGTGCGGACATGGACGGAGCCGCTGTGGTATCGGGGAAAGTAGTGGCATCCGGTAGTGGGGTTTCTGCTCCCCAGCTGCCGCTTGCATTCGTCTCTGAAGGTCAAATCGCAACAATCATCAAAATCAGGGGTAACAGCGAGATGCACCATCATCTCGAAAATCTCGGATTCGTTGAAGGTGCTCGCGTTACGGTGGTGTGTGCCAACGCGGGCAACCTCATTGTAGAAGTAAAGGGTGCCCAGGTGGCACTCGACAAACAGGTGGGTATGAAGGTGATTACCAGCGCGTAGTCACCTGCTTGCTTTAGGGGAATCGCATGCGCGCAGTCTTGCGCGCATCGTTTCGTAGGGCCGGAGACACTCCGGCTTTTTTCCTGCCGTCTTGATGCCGTACGGGTCCGGGCATCAAGACGTGGCGGGGCAGTCATTGGCGAGGCCGGGTGAGGCCGGGTCAAAGGAAGCTTGAAAGGAGGAGCCATGACTACACTGCGCGACATCCCCATTGGGGGCAGCGCCAAGGTGGTCAAACTGTCCGGGGAGGGCGCTACCAAGCGTCACATCATGGACATGGGAATCACCAAGGGTGTTGACGTACATGTGCGCAAGGTCGCACCCCTGGGCGACCCCATTGAGGTGACCGTGCGCGGCTATGAGCTTTCGCTTCGCAAGAGCGAAGCGGAGTGCGTGTTGGTCGAAGCCTCTTCGTAAGGCTGGTTGCTTTCTCTCCGAGCGCCCTCAGACTGGCGTCCAAGCCACGCAAGGTGGCTTCTTTTTCGGACTTGAGTTAGCTCAAACAAACTCTTTGGCTCATGGCGAGGGACACCCTCGTTTCGTACCTTGTGCCTTACGTGGTACGGGTACACACGAAGAAAGGACAAGGATGGGACTTCGCATTGCGCTTGCCGGCAACCCGAACTGCGGCAAGACTACCCTGTTCAACAGTCTCACCGGTGCGTCCCAGTATGTCGGCAACTGGCCCGGCGTGACCGTTGAGAAAAAAGAGGGCAAATACGTACGCGACAAGAGCGTGACCCTTACGGACTTGCCGGGTATCTATTCGCTCTCCCCCTATTCACCTGAGGAGATCGTGAGCCGCGATTACCTGATTGAGGATCGCCCCGATGCGGTAATTAATCTGGTAGACGCTACGAACTTGGAGCGCAATCTCTACCTCACCACCCAGATCGTGAACCTGGGTCTTCCCGTGGTCGTCGCCCTGAACATGGCCGACCTGGTGAAGAAAAACGGCGACAAGATCGATGTCAAGAAGCTCTCCGATCAGGTGGGCTGTCCTGTGGTCGAGATTAGCGCACTTAGGAATACAGGCGTGGAAGAGCTGATGGCCGCCGCCGTTGAGCAGGCGAAATCCGGCGTGGCTGCCGCTCCTAAGATCCGTTTCGACGCAGCGGTTGAAGATGTGATCGACGAGGTGGAAAAGCTCTTGCACGATGCGCCCGCGCACCTTAAGCGCTGGTATGCCATCAAACTGCTCGAAGGCGAGCAGCGTACTATCGACTCGCTCAAGCCCTCCAAGGAAGTGCTGTCCAAGGCCGAAGAGCTGCGCAACAAGCTTGAGAAGCAGTTTGATGACGATGCCGAGAGCATCGTGACTGCCGAGCGCTACGACGCAATAGCCCACCTGGTGCGCGACTGCGTGAAGATTTCTGGCAAGCACCTCAGCACCACCCAAAAGATTGACCGTGCGGTTACCAATCGCTTCTTAGGTCTGCCCATCTTTGTGGCGATCATGTTTGTGGTGTACTACATTGCCGTGTCTATCGGCGGCGGCGTGGTCACCGACTGGGCCAACGACGGCATCTCTGGCGACGGCTGGCTCTACACCGGCACTGCGGCTTATGAGGACGACTATGCCGCATGGGAGGAAGAGGTCGCGGCTGCCGAAGAGGCAGGCGACGATGCCCTGGTCGAGGCCCTTGCCGAGGAAGAGCCCGACCCTTCTGATGGTTCCTATGGCCTGTGGATTCCGGGCCTCACCCCGATTGTATCGGATGCCCTTGAGTCCGCCGGCGTGGCCGCTTGGCTCCAGAGTCTCGTCGTAGACGGCATCATCGCTGGTGTCGGCGCCGTTATCGGCTTCATCCCGCAGATGATTCT
>CAYTIS010000017.1:0-22173 GCA_964438035.1 uncultured Slackia sp. | reverse complement strand
CTGGCCCACTGGCTGGCCGCCCACTTCTCTGAGCTACCGCGCAGTGTACTTTTGGTGTTTCAGCCTGCGGAGGAAACCACGGGTGGGGCGCGCATTATCTGTGAATCTGGCGTGTTTGAGCACTATGGGGTCGATCGAATTTTTGGCTTCCATCTCTGGCCTGACTTGCCCATCGGTCAGATTGCCAGTCGCCCCGGCCCCTTGCTTGCGGCATCCAATGAGACCACGGCTACCTTTGTGGGCCGAAGCTCCCATATCGCCAAATCCGCCGACGGCACTGATGCGCTTGAAGCCTGCGCGCGCTTTTATCTGGATGCCTACGACTATATAGCCCAACGCGCACAGGAGGAGCCGTGTCTGCTTAAGTTTGGACACATGGAAGCTGGTACGGTACGCAACGCTATCGCCGGACAGGCCGTCATAGAAGGTAGCCTGCGCACGTTCTCAATTCAGATGGGTGAACGATGCCGAAGTGACCTGACTGAACTCGCCCGTAGACGCGCCCAAGAGATAGGCTGCACCTGCAAGCTCCACTTCTCTGATGGCTACCCACCCGTAATCAATGACGAACAGCTCTACGCTGTGGCCACCGAGGCCCTCGCGAAGGCCGATGAGTGTTATGGGTTCGCCCGTCATCCCTTCCCGTCCCTTGCGCCCGTGATACTGCCCCAACCGCTTCTCATTGCTGAGGACTTCGCCTTCTACCAGCGCCATCTTCCTGGTGTGTTCTTCTTATTGGGCACGGGCACGAACATCCCCTTACACGCCGACACCTTCGACTTTGATGAGGCTGTGCTCGCCCAGGGCTTGGCCGCCTATACCATCCTCACTACTATGGAGTAGGTTTAATCGACCTAAAAAAGCGCCGCCCCGAAGGACGGCGCTTTTTCTGGCCTTAAAGGGTTGTAAGACCTGCTCATGATTGTAGGAGGCGGGCAAGCTGGCTAGTACTAGTACTCCAGCTCCTCCACCTTCACGCGACCACGGAAGGTGCGATAGATAATCACGTGATACACCAGCACCAGCGGTACACCCACACAGCTGATACCCAGCATCCAAGTAAGGGTATAGGTGCTCGATGCTGCCGAAGCAATGGTGATGTTCTCGCCCGAAGCAGCTGAGGAGAAGAATGCCAAGGGGTCACCCGCACCCGCAACCACCAGGTTGGGGAACATGCTCAGACCCCACAGCGCCACCAGCAGCACGCACACAGCAGAGGAGAGCAAAAAGCCCTTAAGGTCGAAATCCTCCGAGCGCGTCTTGATGATATTCACCAGCAGCACAATCGCAATCAGAATCGCAAGTACCACACCCACGCTCGTTTGCACGCTGTTGAAGCTCGTGTCTAAGATGAAATGTCCATACAGCGACACCACAACAAACAATACCAGCGCCGCAATCCCCGCGAAGTACGCAGCCGTTTTAGAGCACACACGCATCTGGGAGTCCGCTGGTGCCTTGAGGGCAAGCCAGCTGCCGCCCTGCATAATGAATACCGATAGACCCAACAGACCCGTAAGCAGGGTAAACGGGGTCACCAAGCCAAATAAGGGTACACCGATGTAGTCACCATTAGCATCCAGAGGAATACCCGCGTAGACATTACCCACGGCCACGCCCAAAAGCAGTGCCGGAAGCAGCGAACCCACAAAGAATAGCTTGTTCCACAGCGTGCTCCAGGCCTTGTCATGTCCAGCAAACTCCAGAGATGCTGCGCGCACAATCAGACCCATGAGTACAAGCATAACCGCAAGGTAGAAGCCCGAGAAGGTAGTAGCGTATGCCGCAGGAAACGCCGCGAACAGCGCGCCGCCAGCAGTAAGCAGCCACACCTCGTTGCCGTCCCATACAGGCCCAATACTTTGGCGCAAAATCGCGCGCTCCTCATCGTTTTTGGCGATGAAGGGGCTGAGCACACCAGCTCCCAAATCGAAGCCATCCAAGACAAAATAGCCTGCAATCAGGACAAAGATGAGGCAAAACCAAATGATTTCCAAGACTTCCATGTTAGTTCGCCTCCTTCTTCTCATCACCGTCAGAGGCCTCGGAGGAAGCCCCAGCAGAAGCCTCAGCGAGCGCGGGAACAGGCTCGCTCTGATCAACCACGTTGCCCTCTATGTCTTCGACAGGGCCCTTCTTAATGAAGCTGGAAACCAGACGCACCCACGCCACGAGGATGAGGGCGTACACAAGGATGAACAGCACGATGGTAATGAGGAGCTCAATTGAGGACACCGACTGCGAAACACCGTCGCTGGTCAGAAGTTCCACACCATCAGGTGAGCTAGTGGCGGGATAGACCACATAGGGCTGGCGGCCAATCTCAGCGGTAATCCAGCCAGACTGAATGGCCACAATCGGCACAATCGGGCACAGAATCATAATCCACTGGGCCCACTTCTTCTGACCCAGCGTGCTGTTCTTCTTAAAGGCCGCGATTGCAGCAATGATAACAATGATGCAGATGACACCGAAGCAGGCCACCATGAGATGGTAGCTTTGGAACACGATGTTTACCGGTAACTCATCTACGTCAAGATCGGAATTCTCCTCGGCCAGGTCATTAAGACCAGGATATTCGGTGTCAAAATCACCTGAAGCAAGCCAGCTGGTAAAGCCAGGTAGCGAAAATGGGGTAAGTACGCTCTCACTATCCTCATCCACCCAGCCAAACAGGTAGAGCGGAAGGGTACCCTCTTCGTAGTGGCCTTCCATCATGGCAATCTTGGTGGGCTGCTCCTCAGCAACCACCACAGCGGAGGAGTGGGCTGATACAAGTAGGAGGCAGGTGACGATAATCGACACCACCACGCCCGTGCGCAGTGTCTTGTGAGCAAAGGCACCATGCTGCTTTTTGCGCATATACCAAGCCGACACAGCAATGGCCACAAACGCACCCGTGACCAACAGGGCCAGTACCGTATGGCTGAAGCGCGGCAGCGTCGAGGCGTTAAAAGCAGCACCCAGGAAGTCGGTCAACACAGCCTGCGAACCATCCTCGGAAAGCTCAGCACCAGCAGGCGTTTGCATCCAAGAGTTGGCAATGATAATCCACAGGGCTGAAAGGCAGCTACCAAACCACACCAACCAAGCGCTGGCCAGGTAAAACTTGGGCCCCACCTTGCGACGACCGAAGAGCACCACGCCCAAGAATACCGACTCCAGGAAGAAGGCCAGCAAGGCCTCGGCGGCAAGCGGGGCACCAAAGATGTCTCCCACGAAACGGCTGTAGTCAGCCCAGTTGGTGCCAAACGAGAATTCCATAGTGATGCCCGACAGCACACCCACGGCAAACGTAGTGGTGAACATCTTGGCCCAGAACTTGGTGGCCGCAGCATCTTTCGGGTCGCGCGATTTGTAGTAGCGTGTTTCACTGATGGCCAGAATCAATCCCAAGCCAATCGACAGCGGCACATACATAAAGTGAAAGATGACCACGAGCGCGAACTGGATACGCGCAAGTAGAACCGGGTCGAGGAATTGCTCCATAGCACACCCCCTTTTCTTAATCGGCGCCCACAGGCGCTCCCTTCATGAATACGGTTGTTCAACGAGCCGGTGTTAACGGCAGACTTCCCTTGCGCCGAGGCGCACCCTCTTTGCCATACTCGGGTGGGCCGCCGCGCAAACGGTCGTTGAAGACAACCGAACTACCGTGGTCTCACGGATCTGCGGCACGCCTGATGCACTAGGACTAAACCGAATGGCACGTCCTGAATCCCGCCTCTCGGTTCGCTTTGCCCCATGTTGCGCGTCAGGCTCCCTTGGACAATCCGACACGCTTGGCACGGGCTGCTCGACAGTACCGCACCCACGAACCCCTGTTCAGCCCAGGTGATTGCGCGATGCAGCCCCGTGAACACACCCGGACATCATATCATGCAATCTCCAGAACTAATCATGAAAATGCTACTAATTTGGTCTCATTATCCACGCCACTCGTTAACACCTTCCCCACCCTGGACGGATTGAGAGCCAATAGCATCTACCCCTCATCCCTATGGGGCACAACTTCGGCGCAGGGTATGCGGAGTATCCGATTCTGGGTATTATTACTCTGCATTGGATGTAGTGCTGCGGCGTAACCAACGCGATGAAACCCCCGCCTGAGCGACCAATCTTCCCTGATGAGAGGGGATGTAGGCCACCTGAAAGGATTGCGCATGAAACCGAGGTTGGATGCCTTCATTTTCGATATGGACGGCACACTGTTAGATACGCTACCCGACCTTACCGATATAACCAACGCAACCATGGCCCACTTTGGTTTTCCCACCCACACCCAAGAAGAAATCCTCACCATGGTGGGTCACGGCCTGCGCTCTCTCATGAGTCAGGCGATGCCTGCGGGCCTTGATACGGCAGCTATCGATGCATGCATCGCCTACTGGCGAGACCTCTATGACAGGGAGGGCGACCGCAAGACCCGGCCCTATCCTGGCATGGTTGAAATTTTGGATGAATTGAAGGCACGCGGGAAGAAGCTCGCGGTGTTTTCTAATAAGTATGATGGCGGCACCCGGCTTATGACCGAGCGGTATTTTTCCTCTCAAATGGATTTTGCCGTGGGAGAAGGCCCCGTGCCCCGCAAGCCTGACCCAGCTGGGCTTATTTTGGCAGCCCATACACTGGGGGTTGATTTGTGCCACGTGGCCTTTGTGGGTGATTCGCACGCCGATATAGAAACCGCTCGGAATGCTGGAGCCTTCTCCATAGCTGTAACCTGGGGATATCAGCCTTTGGAGCGCCTTGTTGCCGCGCACCCCGACACTCTCATTACCTCTCCCGCAGACCTTTTGGATTTTGCTTGAGAACAGGGTGTTGCGTTTCGGAAGCGCGTATCTTCTCCAGGTACATAGTCCCAGTTCAGATGAAAACAGCGGGCTTTCATACCGGTTTGAAACTTGATTTGCACGAAAGTAAAAAGGCCAGCGATGATGCTGGCCTTTGAATTCGTGGTGGTCAGAGAGGGACTTGAACCCCCGACACGGGGATTTTCAGTCCCCTGCTCTACCAACTGAGCTATCTGACCGGATGGCGCGTAGCGCGATTTGGTATCTTAGCAGGCTCAAGGGCCACACGCAAGGCGTTTCTCACGCTATTTATCCCCTTTCGCCTCACGCAACGGTGCGAATGTAAACTGCGAAGATCTCAGGATTAATTACGGTTCGCCTTACACAAGATCACCTATAAGAACCATACCCCGCGCTGCCTTACTCAAACAGCGCGGGGTATGACCACTATTATCAGCCGGTACTGGAAACGCCTTTTGTTTTATATCCACTCCAATAGTACGCATCATATTTATTGGAAGTAGCTTTGGCCTTGGTGCCTTTGTAGGCCCGCACCGTGTAGTAGTAGGTCTTTTTTGAAGACAGGGAAGCCTTGTCGGTATAGCTGGTTGAGGTGGTGGTACCAATAAGCGTCCATTTGCTGGCCCCCGCAACCTTGCGATACACCGCATAGCCACTGGCACCTGATACCGATCCCCAGCTGACCTTGCGACCTGAGCTCACCTTTGTGACACTCTTAAGTGTCGGTGTGGTTAGATAGCGTGAGTCAAGTCCTCCTGTTGTGTAGTAGCTCCAGTAGTAGGCTGAGTACTTGTTGGACTTGGCGGTAGAGACGTTACCTTTGTAGGCACGCACGGTGTAGTAGTAGGTCTTACCTGCTTTGAGTGCGGTCTTGTCGGTGTAGCTTGTAGAAGTGGTCGTACCGATCAGTGTCCAGTTTCCTCCTTCGAGTCTGCGATAGACTGCGTAGCCTGTGGCTGTAGACACTGATGACCAGGTAATCTTAGTGCCTGCTGCAGCTGCTGTAGCAGTTTTTAAGGTAGGTGTGGGAATATAGCGTGTGGACAGACCTGAGGTGTTATAGCCACTCCAGTAGTAGGCATCGTATTTGTTAGAAGTAGCGTTGGCCTTGGTGCCTTTGTAGGCCCGCACGGTGTATTGATAGGTCGTTCCAGCTGTGCGGCTTAATGTGTCGGTGTAGCTCGTAGACGTTGTAGTCGTTAAAAGTGTCCAGCTGCTTGCTGAGGCCTTCTTGCGATAGATTGCATAACCTGAAGCTGAACTCACCGAACTCCAGCTCACCTTCACACCCTTCGCTGTCGGCACTGCTGATGAAAGTGTCGGTGTAGCTAGATAGCGTGAGTCAAGTCCTCCTGTTGTGTAGTAGCTCCAGTAGTAGGCTGAGTACTTGTTGGACTTGGCGGTAGAGACGTTACCTTTGTAGGCACGCACGGTGTAGTAGTAGGTCTTACCTGCTTTGAGTGCGGTCTTGTCGGTGTAGCTTGTAGAAGTGGTCGTACCGATCAGTGTCCAGTTTCCTCCTTCGAGTCTGCGATAGACTGCGTAGCCTGTGGCTGTAGACACTGATGACCAGGTAATCTTAGTGCCTGCTGCAGCTGCTGTAGCAGTTTTTAAGGTAGGTGTGGGAATATAGCGTGTGGACAGACCTGAGGTGTTATAGCCACTCCAGTAGTAGGCATCGTATTTGTTAGAAGTAGCGTTGGCCTTGGTGCCTTTGTAGGCCCGCACGGTGTATTGATAGGTCGTTCCAGCTGTGCGGCTTAATGTGTCGGTGTAGCTCGTAGACGTTGTAGTCGTTAAAAGTGTCCAGCTGCTTGCTGAGGCCTTCTTGCGATAGATCGCATAACCTGAAGCTGAACTCACCGAACTCCAGCTCACCTTCACACCCTTTGCTGTTGGCACTGCTGATGAAAGTGTCGGTGTAGCTAGATAGCGTGAGTCAACACCTGTTGAGTTATACCCGGTCCAGTACTCGGAATCATACTTGTTGGCAAGCGCTGTCTCCTCGTCGCCTCGATAGGCACGCACGGTGTAGTAGTAGGTCTTACCTGCACTCAGTACGGTTTTGTCGGTGTAGCTTGTGGAAGTAGTGGTGCCAATTAGTGTCCAGCTACTTCCTCCTGAAATCTTGCGATAGACGGCGTAGCCTGTAGCCCCAAACACCGACTTCCACGATATTTTGGTGCCGCTAGCTGCAGCGGTAGCGGAAAGATTCTTCGGCGTGGAGAACGTGTTATAGGAAAAATTAATATCAACGTTGCCCGAAATGCCGCTTACTGAGCCTGTAGACATGCGCTGCCAGTAGTCGTAGTCACCGGTGTAGGTGCACGTGGTGTTGTACTGCGCCACCCAGCGCGAGTACGAATCGAAGGTCGAGCTTGTGAGATAGTTGTTCCACCAATTAAGATTCGCGTACACGCCGGCAGCGTAACCCTCGGCCTCTATCGCGTTACAGAACGTTTGTGCCATGGTGGCAAGTGTTGAGTTGGAGATAGTAACGTACGAACCGCTACTGTTAAGACCAGCAGGCTTACCGTTGCTGTTTTGGTTTTCCAAATCGTAGTAAATAGGCAAGTCAACGTCATCGGGTGAAAGCCCCGCTTCTTCAAGTAAGTCGAGCACATACTGGGCCTCTTGACGCGCCGTAGATTCGTTATATGCATAGGAATAAAGATAGATGCCAAAGGGGATGTTATTCTCGATACATCCCTTCACGTTCGCGATGAAATATTCGTCCTTGCCACTTGATCCGTATCCGCATCTGATAATCGCGAAATCAATGCCCGCAGCCTTCACCTTCGACCAGGTGATAGAACCTTGCCATTTGGAGACATCCACGCCAATACCGCTCGCTCCAGAAACGGTGGAACCGTCGCTGCCGTAATAGACCCCGTTCTTTTCCGTCCAAGTAACACCACTCGACACAGCAAATGTCCGGATTGGCGACTGTGACTGTATCAGCTCTCCGTCATCATAGCGAAAGCTTGTGCCATGGAATTCAGAGTAAAACTCCTCCTCTGTCATGGTGTCTTCATCGTCGGAGACATCTGCATCCTGGGCGTCATCGGTCGCTTCATCAAGCGCGTCATCCACTGCATTGATGTTCTCATCAGTATCGTCATCGGCCACATCGGCCTCCTCACTAACGGAAGCCTCTTCGGTGACGACTTGTTCTTCCTCACCCGCATCTTCAGTGATGACCTGCTCCTTCTCACCCACCTCCCCCTCATCGGCAAGAGCAATGCCTTGGGAATCCGAAGCAAACCACGGAGTCAGTGCGGGCATCACCAGTGCGACCACAAGAAGGAATCGAATGGCGTAGCTCAGTCCACGAAGCATATGCATCTCCTCTAATCGGCATCATCGCTGCGTATTGTCGCAGATTTGTCAACGCTAACGTGATTCAATTGGGCTCTATGGGTCACATATTAAGGTAAGTTTACTGCTGCTCAGGATCTGCTTTCTTTTTCGAGCCGGTACAATGAGACCACCTTGGCGCGCAAGGGGCACGCTCAGATATCACGCCTCAGGCCCGTTGCACCCAGGATGCCTGCAGCCAACAGCCCGACCGCGCCAGACCTGGCATCCTGCGTGACGCACCTGTATTCTGTACAGACCCGCCTTACTCGGCGTGCCCGTAAGCACATGCCCAGCCCCGCTGGCAGAAAGGAGTACCCATGATCGTCGGCCTTGTTCTTTTCCTTATCTTCCTCGTCTTACTTATCTTGATTCTCAGAGATTCCTTCTTCATTGTGGAGCAACAGCACTCCATCATCATTGAGCGGCTGGGCAAATTCAACCGCTTTGTAGGTGCAGGCTTCCACGTCAAGATTCCCTTCTTTGAGCGCCGCGCTTCAATTGTGAACCTGCGTACCATGAAAAACGGTTTCACCATCGATGTGAAGACCGAAGACAATGTAACCATTAGTCTTGAGGTATCGGCCCAGTACCACGTTGACTACTCGATGGGCAACTCTCCGCAGGATTCCGGCATCTATAAGAGCTACTACATGCTGCAAGCCCCTGTGGAGCAGATGAAGGACTTCATCACCGATGCCCTGCGAAGCGCCATCCCCACCTATTCGCTTGACGAGGTATTTGCCAAAAAGGATGACATCGCCAAAGACGTGAATGCCACCGTATCACACCAGATGGCTGGCTATGGCTTCACCTTGGTGTCCACCCTCATCACACGCATCGGGCTACCACGTGAGGTTGAGGATTCCATGAATCAGATCAACTCCGCGCAGCGGACGCGCCTTGCGGCTCAAGACCTCGCTGAGGCTGACCGTATCAAGAAGGTTACCGAAGCCAAGGCTGAGGCTGAAAGTATGGAGAAGGCTGGTGAAGGTATTGCCAACCAGCGTAAGGCCATCGCCCAGGGCATCAAAGATTCGCTTGAGACCATTAAGGATTCGGGTGTGTCTTCGCGGGAGGCCAACGAGCTGTTTATGTTCACCCAGTGGACCGACATGATGAGCAGGTTCGCTGAAAGCGGCAAGGGTTCCACCGTAGTACTGTCCAGTGACTTCCAGGCCACGACCTCAATTTTTGAGCAGATGCTCGTGGCTGGTAACGCCAACGATCCACGCAACGAAGGCCCCGCAGAAACCGGCCGCTAAGCGCAATCAGTTAACATGGGCTGCCCATCAGGATACCCCTCATAAAGCAATCCGCCCGGATATGACACAGCCAATCCGGGCGGATGTGTTGTATATAGGTTGTTGAGAGAAGCGCGGGTCACGCAAGTGCGTTTACCCTAGCAGTCGCACTCAAGACAGCCGCTGCCGAATAAAAGCTCGCGCTCGTCGGGTGGCAAAGCAGCGCGAGCCTGGTCACGTAGGTTGTTCACCCCGATAAAAAACTGCCGCATCATCACCACCATAAGGTAGCGGCCCGTGGGTGTAAGTGTGATGCACTCATCGTCGTCGCGATCAAAGGCCCCTGAGGCTTTCATGAACGCATACTCAAGCGGTAAGCTGGCAGCCACCGATGTTCCGTAGTCGCGCTTCCACTGGCGCTTGTCTAAGCGCAAGCCAAAGAGCTGCATCATAAAGCGATAGCGCATGCGGTTGTGTTTGGAAAAGGTGGTCTTGCCCATCACCGACATGCGGCCGCTTTCGATGGCCTCGTTGTAGCCTCGCACGCTGAAGGTATTCACGTACTGAGTAGCACCTAGATAGGTAAGGCCGCCGCTACCAATGGCCGGATACTCCTCGTAATCGACGATATACTCGTCAATCATCTGTTCGGTCTCATCAAAAGATGCCTTCGCACGCACGGTATCGGAATCTGACACCCCTGCGCTTTTTACCGAGTCATCCTGGGGTCGCGCCTCCTTATCATCCAGACCTACAGCCGCACTAGCCCGTGCCTCTCCCGCAGCCCCGCCATCCGGCACCGCTTCTGTCTCATGATGGGAGCAACCGGACACCCTCTTATTGAATGTCCAGGCGCTGCCGTGCTCAAAGGGTGCATTCGTACCTCCGGCCAAGGTATTGCTGATAATCTCATAAAATCGCTGCTCACGGTTGTAATCCACCTTACCCACTGTGCGCGCCAGCGATTTTTCCACCGAAGGCGAGGCCATGAGCGGGTAGAAAGTGGTCTGACTGGTGCCGCTTTCTAACACCATCTCTAAGTCGCGACGCAAAATCTCTTCGGTCTGCGCGGGAAAGTTGAAGATCATATCCACGTTAAGCGAGGTGAAATACGGGGTGGCCACCTCGATAGCCTTCAGGATGCTCTTACCATCGCCGTATTTTTCATAGCGATCCATCTGTTTGAGCAGACCATCATCAAAACTCTGCACACCCACGCTCATGCGATTCACGCGCCCCTCGAGCTTGTTCAGGTAGGGAAGCGTGAGGTGATTGGGATTGGTCTCGCACGATACCTCTTTAATCGAGAACTCGCGCTTAGCCAAATCAATAAAATTGCAAAGCTCATCCACCATAATCGTAGGCGTGCCCCCGCCGATGTAGAGCGAGTCAAAGTCGTAGCCAAGTTCTTTGACCATCAAAAGCTCACGGGCTAGATTCCGAAAATAGGCTATCGCCCGCTTTTCCGAGAAGGGAAAGCGATTGAACGAGCAGTACGGACACAGCCGCTCACAAAAAGGAATGTGCGCGTAGAGCATATAGCGTCGCCCTGGTTTGGGACCAGGGATCCGTTTGACCTGGCAGGGAGTTATCGACATGTAATTATCCGCACAGTAGCGCACCACGCGCGAAAGCAGCCGTTCGCTCAGCATCTAGATTTGCCTCTATCTTGTATTAGGTATCGTCTCAAGGCGCTCGCGCGCCACAACATGCCAGCGGTTCATGATAACGAACCTGAGACGAGAGCGCACCTTTTGTCTCCTATGCCTCAAAACGCCATCGCGAAAAAATCATTCCCCCAGATAAATACAGTAAAGCGCCCTAGTGAAGAAAGAACCCCCCTGTGCCCGCATACAAGCTAGCCTTGGGTAGCACGCAGGGCTATGTCGCGGCGGTACTGCTTGCCTTCGAAATTAATTTTGGAGCACGCCTCGTAGGCACGCTCGCGCGCCTCCTCAAAAGTGTCGGCCAGGGCTACCACATTAAGTACCCGCCCGCCTGCGGTGACCAGCTCATCATCGGCATTAAAGGCGGTACCAGCATGGAATACCGTCACCTCCTCAAGAGCTTGGGCCTCCTCAAGCCCAAGGATGACCTTGCCCTTTTCGTAGGAACCCGGATAGCCCCCACTGGCAAGCACCACTGATACGGCGCACTGGGGCCGCCAGGTAAGCTCAACTCCCTCTAGGCTTCCTTGGGCCACGGCCTCAAGCACATCCAAAGCATCGCTTTGAAGTCGCGCCATAAGCACCTGAGTTTCAGGATCGCCAAAGCGCGCGTTAAACTCCAAGAGCTTAGGGCCTTCCTCGGTGAGCATGAAGCCGCCGTAGAGTACCCCGCGATACGACTCATCAAATCCCCCCGCAGCCGTAGCCGCCGCAGCCTTTTCCATAATTTGGCACATCTGGGCCTCGATCTGGGGTGTCACACAGGGCACGGGCGAATATACCCCCATGCCGCCGGTGTTGGGACCCCGGTCGCCATCAAAGACGCGCTTGTGATCTTGGGCGCAGGGCATACAAAGCGCCTTACCACCTGCCACAAAGGCGAGCATACTGCATTCGGGACCGCTCAGTGCTTCTTCAATAACTACGGTAAGGCCGGCCTCGCCAAAATCTCCCGCAAAGCAGTCGCGTACCGCCGCTTCAGCATCCTCGAGGGTCTCAGCCACCACAACGCCTTTACCAGCAGCAAGCCCATCAGCCTTCACCACAATCGGGACACCCGCTTCACGTACACAGCGCAGGGCCTCATCATACGAGATACAGGTTGCGTACCGCGCGGTGGGAAGCTTGTTATCTTCCATAAACTGCTTGGAAAAACTCTTAGATCCCTCAAGGCGCGCACCCTGGGCGCTAGGGCCAAATACCGTAAAGCCTGCGGCGCGCAGCTCATCTGCCACCCCCGCCACGAGCGGAGCCTCAGGGCCTATAACCACTAAATCGATGTGATGATCGCGCGCAAAGCCAGCAATGGCGCGGGCATCAAGAATATCCAAGACCACGTTAGTGCCCAACGCCGCCGTGCCCGCATTGCCGGGAGCGCAAAACAGCGCCTCACAACGCGCAGAGCGTGCAATCGCCCACGCCAGAGCGTGCTCGCGCCCACCCGAGCCCAAGACGAGTACATTCATCCTTACCAACCCCTCATGAAGGTCTGGGCGCGATCGGGGCCCACGGAAATAATGGTAGCCCTCACCCCGCTCAGCCGCTCAATCTCGTGCACGTAGTCCTGCGCCGCTTGAGGCAGCTCCTCAAAGCTGGTCGCCTTGGTAATGTCGCAGCCCTTCCAGCCCGGCATGGTTTTGTACACCGGCTTGGCGTGGAAGAGCACGCTTTGCTGCATGGGAAAATAGTCGTACGTCTTGCCCTCGCATTCGTAGGCCACGCAAATCTTGAGCGTGTCGAAGGCCGAAAGCACATCAAGCTTGGTCAGTGCGATATCAGTAAGACCGTTTACCTCGGCCGCATAGCGCGCAATCACGGCATCGAACCAGCCGCAGCGCCTCTTGCGCCCCGTAGTCACACCGTATTCGTGGCCCTGCGTGCACATGAGGTCACCATCGAGGGCATCTTGACCCTCCCCACCGTTTTCGGGATAGATGAGCTCTGTAGGAAACGGCCCTGCCCCTACACGAGTAACGTAGGCTTTCTCGATTCCCAACACGCGATCAATCGCAGCTGGCCCCACACCCGAGCCCGTAGCTGCACCACCCGCACAGCACGAGGAGCTAGTGACAAAGGGATAGGTGCCGTGATCAATATCTAAGAGGGTACCTTGGGCCCCCTCAAAGAGGATGTTTTTACCCTCACGCAAAGCGGTGTTGAGCAGGTGAGCAGTCTCGGCTATATATGGACGGATAACCTCGGCATAGGGCAGGTAGGCATCACAAATTTCGTCCACCGTGAAGCCGCGCTTGGCATACACCTTGTCAAGGATGGCGTTTTTTACCTCCAGAGCAGCCGTCACCTTCATGCGAAACACATGTTCATCAAGGAGGTCTTGAATGCGGATACCGCTGCGAGCTGCCTTATCTTGGTAACACGGACCGATGCCCCGATTGGTGGTGCCAATCTCATTTTTACCTAGGCGAAACTCTGAAGCTTTATCCAACTCGATGTGATAGGGCATAATCACGTGTGCGTCGCAGGAGATGGTCAAGCGCTCACAGCTTAGTCCCTCAGCCTCCAGCATGCGCATTTCCTCGACCAGCACCTGCGGGTTTACCACCACACCATTGCCAATCACAGGCACTGCGTGCTCATACATAATCCCTGAGGGAATGAGGTGCAGCGCAAGCTTCTTCTCGCCATGGATGACTGTGTGCCCAGCGTTGTTGCCCCCCTGGTAGCGCACCACGTAGTCGAAGTCGCGAGCAATCAGGTCGGTTACCTTACCCTTGCCCTCGTCTCCCCATTGGACCCCCACCAACACCACGTTTGGCATCTTTGTCTCTCTTTCTTCAGGTTCACAACCTTTGTTACGTAGCCCCAGCCGCACCGCCCTGTGCCCCTGCCACCGCTTGTTGCGGGTAAGCCCGTTGCAATGGAGAGCAAAAACGACTTCAGGCGCCCCGTGAGGCGCCTGATCCTCATACCTCGGTCTGCTGCGATTGTTTGCAACCCGCTGATTATAGCGTCACAAGAGTGCAATCCTGCTCACCTTGAGAGAGCAGATGCACCATCTCCTGATGACAAGTGAATATAATGACCTGCCGCTTATTTGCCAGATCAATCAGGGCGCGCGCTGCTCCCTCTCGGCGTTCATCATCGAAGCTGACGAGGATGTCATCAGCAATAACTGGCATACTCGCCCCTACGCTATCCACACATTCTAAAAGAGCGATACGCAGGGCCAAATAGAGCTGCTGACAGGTACCCAACGACAAAAGACGCGGCTCCCAAGAGCGGCCCAGCGCATCAACCGCCACAAGCGCGCCACTCTCTTCCATATATACCGACTTCCATGTCCCGCCGGTCATGAGTGAGAAAATCTCGGAGGCGCGAATATACACCTCGGGCTGACTCTCGCTTTCCCAGGCGCGCACGGCATCGGAAAGCATCTGGCGAGCCAAGAGTAGTCGCGCCAGCTCAATACCCGACTCCCGCTCCAGGGTCTTGATCTGCGCACGCTCAGTTTTGAGAAGATCCAGGCTGTTTTCGCGCTCGGCCTCCGAAAGCATCTGATCAAGCTCGCCTAGGCGACGGCTATGCGCCTCTAGCTGCTCGGTAAGTGATAGACGATTTTGAGTGATTTGGCTGATTTTAATATCCACCTCAGTGATAGAGGCCGACGAATCAAATCCGCATTCGACCAGGGCCGCACTTCGCTGAGCACGGCACTGCTCAGCTAGAGCTGTCGCCTCATCGCGCACCTTGACCCATTCGTCGAGGCGATCTTGCTTTTTTTCAAACGCGGTGCGCGCCTCGCGGGCCTCGTCAATAATCTCACCCGCACGACGCAGCGACCCTTCGGTGTCAGAAAGACCCGCCGAAGTCAAAAGCTCATTGATGCGCGCATCAATGCGGCTTGCCTCCTCTTTGCGACTATCAAGAATGCTTTTCTTTTCCATCATGGTGCGGTGAGCGTCCTCAACAACACCCTCTACGCGCGCGGCCTTCGAGCGCCTGACCGCCGAGATGATTACCGCTAAAATAACCGTAATAAACAGGCACAACACCCCTGCGGCAACCACGAGATTTTGGCTAAGCATGACCCCTATCGCAATACCAGCCGCACCAATGAGTGCAAGAAGGATCAGAGATACCACCGCAGCTACGGGCCGCGACGTATCGCGTGACTCTGCCTCTTCTTTTTTGGCATCGTGGCGAGCGCGGGCATCGCGAAAATCGTCCTGGGCGGCTTCAAAGCGCTGCATGGCGCGAATACGATTTTCCTGCTCGCGCTGGATTTCTTCGCGTAGCGTCGCCTCATCGGTAGCCGAAAGCCTGCCTGCCCCAGCACTAGCCGCTATAGTGACAGCAGCTTCATAGCGAGTCACCTCACGCTGAGCATTGTCGCGACGGATACAGGCGGCCTCTTCCTCTTCTTTGAGGCGCGCAATCCGCGACTTAAGTACAGCCAGGGCCTCAGCCTCTGCGTTGGCTTGTACAAGCTCCTTGGCCACCGCATCGCGTTTGGTAGCCAACTCGCGGCGCTCACGGTCTTCATCTTTAAATTCATCTGAGCGTCTGCGCGCCTCAGCCAGCTGCTCCCGACAGGAATCCATCCGCTTCTTTAGATTGGGAAACGAGTACGGAGCGGAGGCGGCACGACTGGTGCACTGCGCAATTCGACGCTCGACCTCTTCCATTACCTCGGTAGTACCCACGGTGGTGCCCGACCCGGCGGTAAGCAGACGCGCGGTCATGTCGCCAGCATCACCGAGAGTACGCAATGTGTCACCCGACAGCGCGAAGACCGTGGTATAGGTCTCCTCGTCAATATCATCCATCAAAGCAATACCGGCCTCAGGCTTGGCTTTGAGGCCATCTTTATTACGCACGCGAGAAAGCTCGATACGCTCTGCCCCAGCCGTGTGAGCGCGCGGAGCGAAAATCAGCGAACCGGCACGCTTAGCTGAAGTGGGTTTGTAGACGTTTTTAGACCCTCGCGCGTCTTCCCAACCAAACAGCACACCGCAGACGAAGGCATTGAGGGTAGATTTGCCTGCCTCGTTCTTGCCGTACACGACGTTGAGCCCCGGGCCAAAGGGACCTGCCGTCATATCGGAGAAGCGCCCAAAACTCTGCAAGTGGATACGTTCCAGAAAATGCCGCTCCATTAGGCATCCCTTCCATCGAGCAGAGCAAGAGTCATATCGCAGGCCGACTCAGTCAAATCATCAAGCGAGTGCTCCACCGCATGCGGCAGCGTAAGCCCACGCCGAGCAAACTCCTCCTGTAAGTATTTCAGACGACTGTCATCGCGAAGAGTTTTGCGAACAGCAGGTGCAGACTCGTCTTTGGTGGGGGCGACATGCTTGCCCAGCACCTCAAAATCGTCTACATCGTCCTCATCCATTAGCCCGCCCTCGGCCTCCTCATCTTCCTGTTGACCAGTGGCGCACATGTCCTGGGCACAGCGCAGAAGCGTGGCAGGAAACAGACCTGCAGACACAAACGCCTCCTTATCAAATGGAGGCGTAGTCATATTCACGAGCGCGTCGCAATAAAACGTCGGACAGCTCTCATTGAGCTCGGCGAGTATTTCTTCGATGATTCCTGGTCGAGCAAGAACGTCGTAAAGTGGAGTGGGGCCACCCAAGGTCACGCGCACCACCATCTCCTCACACTGGGAGGACGCGTTGGCCTCAAACATGGCCTTTACACAGGCCGCAAGAATGTCGTCAATTCCTGCGCACCCGGCCACATCAACACAGAGCTGCTCCCATTCCACCTGGGCGGTGGGAATAAACTCCAGCTGGTTGGGCATCCCTTCTTCCAAGGTGACTTTGTAGCACCCGCGTGAGCCGGTTTCCTTGATATCGCGACCCTGAATGCAGCCGCAAAACGCAATATGAGGGTCGTCTTGAGGGGTGGCATAGCGCATATGGATGTGGCCCAGCGCCCAGTAATCCATATCAGCAGCAAGAAGGTTGGCCTCACTCACAGGAGCCTTGAGAGGATCCATCCACAAGCCGGTATGGAGGATGCCTACAGCAAACGGCGCGGTTTCACCTGTTGCACGCTGAACGTCAGCACGGGTCATCCCGTCGGCCGGCGAGCCGCTATTGGTGTAGTTGGTGAAACCCCGGGCGGCAATAAGGGCCTTAGGTTGGCCGTCGCTGCCACGGTGCACAGCAAATTCCGGGGCATCGGATGCCATCATGCGCACGTTAGCGGGTAGCTGTGGGATGATATCCGTCCAGTTGGCATAGGGATCGTGATTGCCGGCCACCATGTAGACAGGGATATTCTCTGCCTCAAGGCGCTCCAAACCCCGGATGAAATGACGAAAATGTGCATAGCTGGGCTTGTCGTTGTCGAACATGTCACCCGCCAAAATCAGGAAGTCAACCCGATACTGAATGCACGCATCAATCACGCAGTCGTAGGCTTCGGGGATAGCTCGCACAAGACGCTGCGCCCAAGCTGGAGAGAGGGCACGCAGACCACGGAATGGTGCGCCGAGGTGCAGGTCGCCCGAGTGAATGAATGTCAGTTTGCTGCTCATGGGGCGAGTGTATCATGCCTGGCAGCGCGCAGGAACCCCTAAGCATTGAAGCGTCCTTTACGGGTCGCCCATGGTGCAAACACAACCCGCGAATTCCGAAAGAGATAAACCGAGCGTACAATCAGAGCTGCGAAGCATCGATAAAGTTACCAAACTTAGTGTGTTCGGGATTAAACGACAGGGTAATATCGCGGGTGGCACCATTACGATGTTTAGCTACAATCAGCTCGGCAGTACCTAGATCGGGCCGATCTTTTTCCTCAGCCTCCATCTCATCCATGCTGCGATCGATAAACATGACAATATCAGCATCCTGTTCGATTGAACCAGACTCACGCAGGTCAGAAAGCTGAGGACGCTTTGACTTGCGCATCTCCACCGCACGGGAGAGCTGCGAGAGAGCCAAAACCGGCACGTTCAACTCCTTGGCAAGCACCTTGAGACCACGCGAGATTTCAGCAACCTCCACCGCACGGTTACCGTCACGTCTATAGGTGGATGACTGCATGAGCTGGAGGTAGTCCACAATAACGAGGCCTTGCTGGGCATCGCGCAGCTGACGGCGCGCCTTGGCCCGCATCTCAAGGAGAGTAAGTCCGGGGGTGTCATCGATTGCGAGACCTATACCCGAAAGCGTGTTGGCGGCGTTCATGATAGCTTCCCAATCACCCTCGGATAGCTCACCCCGGCGCAGGCGCCCTAGATTCACGCGCGCCTCGGCACATAAAATGCGCTGGACAAGCTGGTTGGCAGCCATCTCTAAGCTAAAGATTGCCACTGACGCGCCCGATTTAGCAGCGTTGGCGGCCACATTAAGTGCAAAGGAGGTCTTACCTACGCCGGGGCGAGCTGCCAAAATCAACAGGTCACCACCACGCAGACCCCAGAAAAGCCGATCCATGTCAGCAAATCCGGTGGGCACCCCCGCCATGTGGTCGCGATTGTTTACTAGGTCATCAATCTCATCGAAGGCTTGGGCCAAAAGCTCGTCAATACTTTGGAAGACCGACGACACCCGCTGCTGAGTGACGTGTAACAGCATTTTTTCGGCCTCTTCGATGACCGCGTTGGTGTCATCGGGAGCATCATAGGCAAGCGCGTTGATATTTACTGAAGCATAAACCAGGTCGCGCTGCACACTTGTACGCCGCACAATCTCAGTGTGGCTCTTCCAGTTGGTGAGAGCAAGAGCGTTATTGGCAAGCTCAATCAGGTAGGCACGCCCACCAATAGCCTCAAGCTGACCGGATGCTGAAAGCCGCTCGGCAAGTGAAATTTGATCAATGGGCACATGGCGAGCGTTGAGCTCAAGCATGCTTTCGAAAATACGCTGGTGCGCGGGGCGAAAAAAACTCTGTGGCGTAAGGCGCGTGGAAACCTCATCGATGGCCTCAGGATTGAGGATGCAGGCGGCCAACACCGACTTTTCGGCCTCAATATTGCTGGGAAGCGGGCGCCCGGTAGAACTTTGGAGCTGTACCGAAGGTTCTTGCTGCCCTCGTCCTGTATTAGATTGCGACATACAGACATCCTCCCTCACCTGTGAAAACGCATGATAAGCCACACCTCGCTGTAGCGTGAAAAAGCCCCCGCAGGTATCCGCAGGGGCTTTAGGTATGCTGTGTCGGGCAGCTACCGAAGAAGCTTTAAGTGGGTCGAGCAGCCCTTATGAACCGGGTAGCTTACGTACGTGCTACTCAGTGGCCTCCTCGGAAACCTCGACGACCTCCTCTTTAGGCTCTTCCGGCTTAACACCGACGCTTAGCTTGAGGTCAACCTTGATGTCGCGGTAAATGGATAGCGCTACCGTGTGCTCGCCAGCAGTCTTGATAGGAGTACCCATCTCCAGGCGCTTGCGGTCAATCTCCACGCCGGTTACGGCCTTCACAGCCTCAGCGACCATGGCGGGGGTCACCGAACCAAATAGCACGCCTTCCTCGCCAACCTTTGCCTCTACAAAAACGCTCACGCCTTCCAAAGACTCCTTAAGAGCGTTAGCATCGGCAACGCGCTTTTCCTCGCGCTTGGCGATATTATTCTTGCGCTGCTCAAGCTGTTTTAGGTTGCCCTTGGTGGCAAGAATAGCCATGCGCTGAGGGCCAAGATAGTTATTAAAGAAGCCAGGAGCTACATCGACGACGTCGCCTTCGCCGCCCTTACCCCTCAGCTCTGTCAGCAGGATAACCTTCATCGGTGCCTCCTTTTAGCGGCCGCGGCGCTCGCTGCGCCCGCTCACCGGAACCACCACGTAGGGCATAAGCGCCATTTCGCGAGCGTTTTTAACCGCATGAGCGATGGCGCGCTGGTGGCGCACACAGGCAGCTGTCACACGACGAGGTTTAATCTTGCCGCGCTCAGTCACAAACTTACGAAGGGCCGCCGGGTCTTTGTAATCGACATAGACTGCCTCCTCCTTACAGAAGGGACATGCCTTACGTCGGGCCACCCTATTGGGTTCAGCCATATTGATCTCCTCTCATAAATACGTCCCATAGCTTTCAGGGGCGCTAGCGGCGTTATCGCCGCCTTGCGAAAGGGGTGTTGCCCTCTTTCGCGCCAATCCTCACCTGATAATCGAACGCTTAGAATGGAATCTCCTCGTCATACACCGAGGTATCCACCGCAGGTGCGGCGGGAACCGAATGAGTTTGTTGACCCTGACGCGAAGAAGACTGGCTATAACCGCCCTGCTGGTAACTGCCTTGCTGGTAGCCACCATCTCCTCCAGCCCGACTCATGAACTCAATATCATCCACGATAACCTCAATTTTGGAGCGTTTCTGTCCGTCACGCTCCCATTGGGACCACCGAAGCTTACCTTCAATGGCGACTTTGGAGCCTTTGCTTAAGAACTTGGACACGCTTTCCGCGCGCGTCCCGAACATCGTGCAGTCAATGAAGTTAGGATAGTCCTCCCACTCGCCGGTCTGCGCATTGCGGCGACGGTCGTTCACCGCCACACCAAAACCCAAAACCGCAAACCCATTTGCCGTTTGGCGCAGCTCAGGGTCGCGTGTTAGATTACCCGTAAGGACCACTCTGTTGATGCTCATCGTTCTTCCCCATTCTCTGAACTCGAAGAGCATGCGCTCCCCGTCCGATTGAAAGACCGCGTTTAGTCGCGGTCGCTGCGATGCACAATCTTGTGGCGTACCACCGCGCCGGTGATGCGCAACACACGATCAAGCTCTGCAATGTTGGCGGGATCAGCATGGAAATCAATGAGGGTGTAATTACCCTCGGTCAGGCCGTTAATCTCGTAGGCCAGCTTGCGCTTGCCCCACTCCTCCACGTTATCGACAGTACCATTGCCCTGAACGATAGTGGTTTCGATACGCTTCATGGTGGCAAGACGGGTTTCCTCGTCGATACTCGGAGCGACGAAGAACAACAGTTCATAAGCCTTCATTGGTCACCTCCTCTGGACTTACGGTCCCGGGTCTTTGGAAGGCATCTACCCGGAACAGGAACGCGCACATGATAGCAGCGAGTCCCCTTTCTCGTATTCGCAATTTCCAGCCGTAAAATTCACCTCACAACATATTCACTATGCTAGCCCGCACACCTGACCAAATCCTTGCAAATCTCTGGTCATATCTACAAAGGTTCCTTACTCCCATACCCTGTAAAACCGATGGTAGGTGCGGTGGTGTACTCTCTACTTTGTACGAAGATTTACACTCTTGCGTGATGGTCCTGGAAAAATAAAGCAACCAAAGACTCCCTAGAAGAAAGAGCGGGCGAAGGTAGCACTACCCCCACCCGCCTTGCAGCTCCGTATGATACAACCTGCTTACTCCTCGGTACTTTCCTCCTCCGAAGCGTTTTTATCCTCATCCTCACCTTTGGTATCAGTAGCATCCTCAACCTGCATATCGGCCCAAAAGTTCGCAGTCTCAGCGATATACACCACTTCCTCGGAGAAGTTAGAAGCGAAGCCCTCGCTGTCAATCTCATAAAGTACGCCCACGGCATAGGCCTGAGACTCGCCTACCACGCCGCCTTCGGCAATAACTATATCTTTTTCACCCTCGTCGGTTTCAATATAACCGTCGTAGCAAAACGCATAGATGCGTCCACCGGCCGTATTGCGTACGGTATCACGAGCAGAGGCAAAACACTCCTCAATGGCACCCTGGTGAGTTTCCTGGAAGAGTTTATCTTTGACCACCACAGAGGTGAAGGGTGATAGCTCCTCACCCTCAAGCATCCGGCGCTGAGCCTCCTCAAGCACCTGAATCAGAAGTGATTCCAATTCCTCGTCAAATTCGGGTACCTCATTGACATCATTGGGGACGGCGTTGTCGGACATCTCAATCTCCTCACTGTTGCAACTCGCATTGTAGAGCACGCCCTGAGGTGCGCTTGTATTCCTCTTACAGGGCTTATGCGGATGTCCGTCAGTATAAACGAGCACCACTTCACACACGCTTCAGTATGGACGATTTGAATATACATGAATACAGAAGGTAAGCATTAATGGTGCCCTGAAATGAAACAGGCCCGATAGTCGGGCCTGTAGAGATCTTCTGGCGGAGGGGGAGGGATTCGAACCCTCGTTACCGGGAATGCCGGTAAAACGG
>CAYTIS010000016.1:18074-22186 GCA_964438035.1 uncultured Slackia sp. | reverse complement strand
TGTGGGATGGATTCGTCCCTACTCGCCCTGTCGTCGCATTTGCTCAAGTGGCGAAGATTATAGGCATCACGGGCCAGCGGGCAAGAAAGGTCCTCACTCGAATCCATGAGTGCACGGGGATTTAACATGATTGAAACATAGAACAATACCTGTAATACACGGACTTTCCAGTGCGGGTGCGGTTGCGGGCCGGCAGCAAGAGTCGCTGATGAAGAGGGTATTTTTCCGAATTTCAGAACTTTTTAAGGAGTGCATTCGTGCGATTTCTTTATGGACGCGAAACGAAGGCGGCATAATGACCCCCATGGATACGCGCAATCGAAACTTCCAGTCCCTCAGCTCTTCCACCGTCCGCCCTGTGACGTATGGCACTCAGCATCGGCTGCCGCCGGGTAAGGCCGGCAGTCGGCTCGCTCTGCCTGCGCCCACCGGGCATACGGGCGCGGCCGCTTACTCGCGCAAGAACTTCAAGCCGCCCAAACGTCGTAGCAAGGGTCTTATTGCTGCAGTGGTGGCGATGGTGCTCATCCTCTTCAGCGGAGGTGCGGCCTTTGCTGGATACCTCTACGTCAACTCCATCTCTGAGCGTATGCAGGAGGGCGTGGATGAGGAGCTGCTCGCCGCCCTCTCTACGGAGGAGACCGCTCCTGATGAACCCTTCTACATGCTCATTATGGGCATTGATGGCTCGGAGGAGCGTTCTAATAGCGAAGCCTTTGCAGGGGACAGCTTCCGTAGCGACTCCATGATCCTGGCCCGCGTTGATCCCGAGCAAAAGATTGTCACGCTTGTGTCCATTGAGCGCGACACCTACGTAGACATTGAGGGTTATGGTCCCAACAAGATTAACGCGGCGGCAGCCTACGGGGGTGCGGCCCTGACGGTGGAGACCATCGAGGAGTTTGCGGGCGTCGAGATCTCTCATTATGTGGCGGTTGACTTTGATGGTTTTAAGGCGGCTGTAGATGCCTTGGGCGGTATTGAAGTAGATGTACCCATGACCATTGACGATGATGAGGCTGGTGGGTATGTGGCCGCAGGCCTGCAGACCCTCGATGGTGACCAGGCTCTCATTCTGTGTCGCAGCCGCCACGCCTACGACGATTATGGCAGCGGCGACTACTACCGCATGGCTAACCAGCGCCTGGTGCTGGGTGCTATCGCCAAGAAGCTTTTGGCCTCCGACCCGGTGACCATGGCCAACACCATCAGTGCTATGGCCGACTACATCACCACTGATCTGGACATCGTCGAGATTGTGGACATCGCCACTCAGATGCGAGGCATGGACACGGACGAAGACATTTATTCAGCAATGAACCCCACCACCTCTGCTCTCATTGACGGTATCTGGTATGAGGTGTGTGACGTTGATGAGTGGCAGGAGATGATGGCGCGCGTGGATGCAGGCCTGCCGCCCTACGAGGACGAGGCTCGCAATAAAAACGATGGCGGCGGCCTCGACGGCACGGTGACGGGCGTGCAGGAGGTCGGTATCGAAAACGCCGAACTTTCAGAGACGGCGAATATCTCCTCTGACGACGATGAGGATGAGGAAGCCGATGAGGATACCGACGAGGATTCGTCAGGGTAGGCTTGCCGGCCGGTCCCGCAGCTTGCTGCCTGCAGCTGTCCGGGGCATTCGTTTCGAAAACTCATATCGAGCATGACCGTATGCCCGGCTTTGTGCCGGGCATGCGCGTATCGAGGGGTGATGTAGGGTGAATGTGCGAGTCCGGCACGTCTTTCCCAAGGTGCCAAAATCGTCTCAGCATAAGGGCGAGTGGAGAATATTTTTCTGTATACGGTCTTAAGGCAGGTGTCAGGGATGTGAGGATTCACCGAAGAGCGGGTGTAGAGTTGTCGTGTCCGCTTCCGTCCTGCCCTCGTCCCGCGTACGGTAGGGCCTAGCTTTAAAGCCCTCTTTGGGAGGATGCGATTGCGGGCGCTCCGATTTCAGTCGAGGCGCCCGCAGTCGTGTAGACCCCAAGCGGGCTGCTTTCGGAACCAGACAGGAGGCCGCCATGGTGCGCCGTAGTACGCGAACTGAGCAGACCGCTGCAAAGACGACTCGCTTTTCATCCACTCCCCGCCGGGGCGCATCACGGGATGCCTTCGAGCCACAGACTCACGAATCGGTTGCTGAGTCTTATTCACGGCGCTCTACGCAAAACGCCTACGCCAAAACCCGCAAGAAGTCGCGCCGCAAAAAGGTCGGCTTTGTGGTGCTGGCGGTCGTTTTGTTGCTCGTTGCGGGGGCAGGGGTGGCTGCGGCGGCCTTTGTGGACTCCATCAACAGCCGCATCCAGGAAGACGTGGACGAGGATTTGACCGAAGAACTGGTCATCACCGAGACCAGTGAGCCGTTCTACATGCTTCTTTTGGGCATCGATAGTTCCGAGGAGCGCGAGAACAGCGAGACCTACGCGGGCGACAACTTCCGCAGCGACTCCATGATGCTCGTGCGCATTGATCCTGAAAATCAGCAGGTCACCATTATCTCCATCATGCGCGATACCTATGTTGACATGGGAGAATATGGCTACCAGAAGATCAACGCAGCTCACGCGCTGGGCGGGGATGCCTTTGCGGTGCAAGTGGTGTCCGAGTATGCAGGTGTAGATATCTCGCACTACGCCGAGATTGACTTTGACGGCTTTAAGGCCGTGGTGGATGCTCTGGGTGGCATTGAGGTGGATGTGCCCATCACCATTGATGACGATGATGCTGGCGGATATGTGGAGGCTGGCCTTCAGACCCTTAACGGTGACCAAGCTCTTATTCTCTGTCGCAGCCGTCATGCCTACGATGACCAAGGCGATGGCGATACCTATCGCGCCGCCAACCAGCGTCTGGTGCTGGGGGCCATCGCCGACAAGCTCTTGTCCTCCGATGCGGCTACTCTGGCCAGCACCATTGATGCGGTGGCCGACTACGTGACCACCGACATGACCGTGGAAGAAATCTTGAGCATCGCGCTTCAGCTGCAGGGCATGGACACCGACGATATCTATTCCAGTATGAATCCTACCGTGTCGGTCTACGAGAACAACCTGTGGGTGGAGTACACCAATATCGAGGCCTGGCAGGTGATGATGGAGCGCGTTGATCAGGGTCTTTCTCCCACAGTTGACGAGTCAGTGTCCGCCAACCGGGGAGGCGTTACCGACGGTACCCTCAATAAGGAATACATTGCCGAAAGCGTGCTTGCCGATACAGGTGAGGATACTGTGACCGTGTACAACGGCAACGGGGTGGCTGGCAGCGCCTCGCTTGCCTCAGAGGTGCTGACCGAAAGCGGTTTTGAAGTGCTTGCGACCGGCGATGCCGACAGCTATGACTATGCCAACACGCTCATCATTTATAACGACAGCGATGATGAGTCCACCGCGCGCTCCATTGGTGAAGCCCTGGGTGTGGGCACTACCATAGAAAACGACGGTAGCTACACCTTTGACGGCAGCTTCCTGGTGATCTTGGGGGCAGACTACGGGGGCTGATCTGGTGTCTTACCCTGTGCTACCCGTTGATATTCGACGCTTGAGTGTCGTATGTGTCGTTGCAATCTGTCGGTATAATCGGCTGGTTACGTCAATCCCCTTCGTGAATCGAGGAACTCATGTCAGATGCCACCCCTTATTCTGGCAGCTACGGCACCTCCCAGCCCACCGGCCAGCCTTCGTCCTACCCGCCTTTCCAGGGAATGCCGCCTGCGGGTCAGATGCCGCCCTTTAGTGGCTCGTCGGCCGCGCAAAACCTGCCCGGCATGCCGCTTTTGAGTCTGAGCGGCGGGATGAAGTTTGGCTGGCTGCTCATAGGCCTGTTCATGGGGCTGCTTGGCATTCTGCTTGCATGGCTTACTAATGCGCATAACTTCCCGCAGGCCCGCAACGATGCCGTCAAGTTTGCCCTCTTCGGGTTTCTGATTTCCTTTGTGATTTCCGTTGTCATGGCTCTTTTGATCGGCAGCTTGATTCTCTCCATAATTTCAAGCTTTTCGAGTGCGTACTACTACTATTACTAAGCGTTGCGTCTTACACGAGAGCACCCGACAGTCAAACACGCAAAGCGCGTCCTTGGGGGCGCGCTTTGCGTGTTTTGTCTCATGGCTC
>CAYTIS010000016.1:0-17974 GCA_964438035.1 uncultured Slackia sp. | reverse complement strand
CGAATTCGTGTTTTCAGTGTCCGCTTGCTCCATCATTGAAGCGGACATTTGCCATCGGTGATACACTGCCGAACCAGTTGTCTAATGCAAGAGGAAGGCGCCCATGTCAGGATCCATCGTGCACGGCTGTGCTCGCGGCGATGAGGACGTTTCCGAGATTCTCTACACCGAAGAGCAGATTGCTCGTCGCGTGCGCGAACTCGGTAAGAGCATTACGGCGGACTACCGCGAGGTGGCCTTCGATGCCACGCCCCAGGGCTTTCCGTCCTTTTTGGTAGTAAGTGTTTTGCGCGGTGCCGCCATCTACATGGGCGATTTGGTGCGTGCTATTGACCTGCCTTTGGAGATGGATTACATGGCCGTGTCCTCCTATGGAGTCGGCACTAAAAGTTCCGGCGTGGTGCGCATCATCAAGGATCTCACCACCAACGTTGAGGGTAGGCACGTGCTGGTGGCCGAGGATATTCTAGACTCTGGCCTAACGCTGAAGTATCTGCTGCGTGTCATCGAATCGCGCAATCCGGCCTCCATCCAGGTGGCCACGCTTCTGCGCAAACAAAGCTCTCAGCAGGCTCACATCGACTGCAAATACGTGGGATTCGAGTGCCCCGATGCCTTCATCGTGGGCTATGGGCTTGATTATGCGGAGCGCTACCGCAACCTGCCCTACATCGGCATCCTTAAACCCGAGGTGTATCAAGGAAAATAATGAGCGAAACCCCCAACAATTCCAACGACCGCGACAACAACGCTGGCCCGTCTGCACCCGAGCGCCCTCAGGCTCCCGAGAACAGACATCCCCAAGCGCCTCAGCGACCGGGCGACAGCTCCTCAAAAGACCCTGATCAGCGTCGTGAAGGGTCGGGCTCCGACTCCAACTTTGGTGGCCTTGACTCCTTCTTTAACTTTGGGGGCGTCAACAGCGGCAGGGGTGGCAACAACAGCACTAGTGGCGATCCCAAAGACCCCAAGCAGCAGGGTTCTAAGCCGCCCCAGCGCATCAGTGTCGTCTCGGCGATTCTGTTCTTTGTCGTTGCATTTTTCATTGGCAGCTCCATGCTCAACATGATGGACAGCCAGCAGACGGACACTCTGATTACCTCAGAGTTCGTGCAGGCGGTGGAGCAGGGTCGCGTTGAAAACGTAATTTACGACGCGGGCAGCTATACCGTGTCGGGCACCTACTACCCGGCTGCCACCGCTGGTTCTACGGCGGCAAGCGCTTACAACAATGCGTTTGCGTCTCTCAATGCTCAGATGGAGGCTCTATTTGGGGCCGACATTGGCATCGAAACCACCGCGCTTGAGGAGCAGTCGCTGGGCAGTCCGCGCTCCTATACCTCCACCTACGTGGGCCAAGATTCGCTCATGGAGCTGCTGTCGGACTACCCTGATGTTCAGTACACGGTCCAGCTGCCTAACAGCATCTTTGACACCCTGCTGAGCTTCTTGCCCATGCTGCTGCTCATCGGTGTGATGATTTTCTTCTTTGCGCAGATGAACAAGGCCAACAATTCCCAGATGTCATTTGGCAAGGCCAAGGCCAAGGAGTACACGGTTGATCACCCGGATGTGAAGTTCTCTGACGTAGCCGGTGAGGATGAGGCTGTCGAAGAACTTCAGGAGATCAAAGACTTCCTTGTTGACCCGCAAAAGTACCACGATTTGGGGGCCAAGATTCCGCGTGGCTGCCTTTTGGTAGGTCCTCCGGGTACTGGCAAGACGCTTTTGGCTCGTGCTGTGGCTGGTGAGGCTCAGGTACCTTTCTTTAGCATCTCCGGCTCCGAGTTTGTGGAGATGTTCGTGGGTGTGGGCGCCAGCCGTGTGCGCAGCCTGTTTAAGCAGGCTAAGGAATCCGCGCCGGCCATCGTCTTTATTGACGAGATTGACGCAGTGGGCCGTCAGCGCGGTGCCGGTCTGGGCGGTGGCCATGACGAGCGTGAGCAGACGCTCAACCAGCTTCTCGTGGAGATGGACGGCTTTGAGAAAAGCGATGCCGTGGTGCTGCTTGCTGCTACCAACCGCGTGGACGTGCTTGACCCGGCGTTGCTGCGTCCTGGTCGCTTTGACCGTCAGATTGTGGTGGACGCGCCTGACGTGCGCGGCCGCGAGCAGATTCTCAAGGTTCACGCCAAAAACAAGCCCCTGGGTTCCGATGTCGATTTGGAGCGCATCGCCAAGCTCAGCAGCGGCATGACTGGTGCCGACCTCATGAATCTCATGAACGAAGCCGCCTTGCTGGCTGCGCGTCGCAACAAAAAGGTCATCGGTATGGCCGAGGTCAACGAGTCCATGGAGCGGCTCATGGCTGGTCCGGAGCGCAAAAACCGCGTGCTCACCGAGAAGACGCGTAAGGTTATCGCCTACCACGAAAGCGGGCACGCCCTGGTGGGGCATATGCTTCCTCACGCTGACCCGGTTCACAAGATTACGATTGTGCCGCGCGGCATGGCCTTGGGTTATACCATGTCGGTTCCCGATGAGGATAAGTTCTTAGTCAGTCGCAGTGAGATGGTGGATGACCTAGCCATGTTCTTGGGCGGGCGCGTTGCCGAAGAGATCTTCTGCGGCGACATCACCACCGGTGCCAGTAACGACCTGGAACGTGCCACCAAGCAGGCGCGCAAGATGGTTACGAGCTACGGTATGTCTGACGCGCTGGGCCAGCAGACCTTCGGCCAGCCCAACCGCGAGGTGTTTTTGGGTCGCGACTACGGCAACACCCAGGACTATTCGCCTGAGACGGCGCAGCGCATCGATGAAGAGGTGGCGCGTCTGATGAAGGAGGCCCACGACACCGCCTATAAGATTCTGTCCGAGCATGCTGACCAGATGCATCTGATGGCTAAGGTGCTTCTGGAGCGCGAAACGGTTGACGGTGCTGCCTGCGAAGCTTTGCTGGAGGGTACCTGGGACGAATATCTGGAGAAGGAAAAGGCCGGCATGATTACCCGCGACTCTTCCGGCATCACGGTGGATATATCGGGGTCGGAAGTTGCAGCCCTACCTCAGGGTGAGGACGCGTCCAACCAGCCTCCTACGAGTGATGGTGCAGGTCAGGATCAGGCTACTCAGCAGCCGCAACAGGCCCAGCCGGTCGGCTCGGAGGCCTCCGACGCCACAGGTGCGCGTGCGGGTGAGGCTCTGTCTGAGAAGCGGGCCGCCCAGGGCGATGCCTGAGAACAGGAGAGCTGCGCCCATGATGTGGACGTGTGGGCGCTTCGCCTTTGATGCGCGTGTGCCCGTAGTGATGGGCATTCTCAATGTGACCCCTGATTCCTTTTCTGACGGGGGCGCGCATGCTGACTTTGCTTCGGCCGTGGCGCATGCGCGTGCCATGCAGGAGGCGGGCGCACAGATTATCGATGTGGGGGGAGAGTCCACCCGCCCGGGCAGCGCCGAGGTGAGCGTGGATGAGGAACTCTCCCGCGTACTCGACGTGGTGCGCCAGCTTGCCGACATGGGACTGTGTGTGAGTATCGACACCCGCCATGCTGAGGTGGCCCGCGCCTGTGTGGAGGCCGGGGCCTCAATCATCAATGATGTGACGGGCTTTTCTGACCCTGCCATGCGCGAGGTGGCTGCGGGTTGCAATGCGGGTCTGGTGGTCATGCACATGCAGGGCAGGCCCGCCACCATGCAAAACAATCCCAGGTATCGCGATGTGGTGGCCGAGGTCAAAGACTACCTTGCCACCCAGGCCAGTGTCCTTGAGGAGGCTGGCGTATCGCGCGATCGCATCTGCCTTGATCCCGGTCCGGGCTTTGGCAAGACGCCGGAGCAGACTCTGGAGCTGATGCGCAACTTCCATGAGTTTAACCGGTTGGGTTATCCCACCATGTGCGCTGTGTCGCGCAAAAGCTATATCGGCAAGGCTTACGAGATTGAGCATGCAGCCGATCGTGATGAAGTCTCGGCCCAAGAGGCGCTTTTTGCCTGCGAACTGGGGGCATCGGTGGTGCGCGCCCACGATGTTTCAGCTACCGTGCAGGCACTCAAGGACTTGCGTCCCTATGTGCTGGTGGCCCTGGGCTCCAATGTGGCCTTGGTGGGCGGTGAAAACGAGGGCACAACCGAGGGCAAAATCGCCAACCTGCAGCAGGCCATCACGGGCCTGTGCTGCATTCCTGATACGCAGATTGTGGATATCTCCAGCTACTACGTGAGCGAGCCGGCCTACCATGAGGATCAGGAGCACTTCGTCAATGCCGTGGTGCTGCTGCGTACGGGTGTGCCTCCCAAGGAGTTGCTGAGCTATCTGCATGCCATCGAGAACAGCCTAGGGCGTGTGCGCGAGATGGCCAACGGCCCGCGCACGCTTGATTTGGATATCGTGGACTACCAGATGTATGTTGCTCAGACTGAGGAGCTGACTCTGCCGCATCCCCGTGTGTGCGAGCGTGACTTCGTGGTGCGCCCCCTGCTGGAGCTTCTGCCGCGCCACGTGCTGGCCGATGACACGCCCGTAACGCTTGAAGGTGCCGTATACGGCAAGGCGACTAAGCTGGAGGGGTATTAGAACGAGGACTGGCGCAGCCCGTTGCTTGTAGTGGCCGCACCCCGCACCTTGCATCAGGGACAAAAAAACCGCCGAGAGCATTGCTGATCGGCGGCTTTTCATGCTTCAGAGGCTTTCGGCGGCCCTACTTACTTTCATCGTCGTCGAAGAAGGTGAAATTGTCGTCATCCTCGGCGGGGCCTTGGTCTTTGAAGGTGCGGCGTGTTTTGCGCTCCATGATGATGCAGGCGATAAGCGAGGCGAGCAGGACGATGAGTACGAGCACGCCGATACCGGCGAACGTTTCGAACAGGAAATGATAGACTGCGCTGACGATATCCATGAATCCTCTTTTCGTGGTCGGACGCTCGCGGCCATCACCGCTCCGACCTTCAAACCATTCCCTGGCATTCTAGAGGCCGGGGGTGGGTCTTGCAAGATAGCAGCTCTGAGCGCACGAAGTTTTGAAGGTCGCGAAACACCTGGGGATGCTGTCGGTTTGTGGGTTTGGGAGGCTTGGCAGCGCGCTGAGCCGCCTGGGGTATACTGGGCCGAACGGCTGCGCCAGCATGTCGGGCACGCAGGCTCAGCCGATTGATAGAGAGGAGCTTCCATGCTGGATATTCGCTATGTACGCGAGAATCCCGATACCATCGACGAGGCGATGGCCAACCGCCAGACCACCTGGGATCGCGAAGGGTTTTTCACCCTTGACGATGAGCGCCGTGCGGTGATTGGTCAGGTGGAAGAGCTGCAGGCCACGCGCAATGCGGAGTCCAAGCGAATTGGTGCGCTCATGAAAGAGGGCCAGGGCGATGCTGCTGAGGCCGCCAAGGAGGCCGTTCGTCAGATCAACGAGCAGATTGAAGGGCTGAGCGCTCGTCGCAGTGAGCTTGAGGCTCAGCTGGAAGCCCTGATGGCGCAGATGCCCAATATTCCCTGCGAAGCCACGCCGGTGGGTAAGGATGAGACCGAAAACCCGGAGCGTCGGCGCTGGGGTGCGCCCCGTGATTTTGCTGCTGAGGGCTTCGAGCCCAAGCCGCATTGGGATTTGGGTGTGAGCCTGGGGATGCTCGACTTTGACCGGGGGATCAAGCTCTCCGGCGCGCGCTTCACGGTGCTGGCAGGCGCGGGCGCTCGCCTTGATCGTGCGCTTCAGAACTTTTTCCTTGACACGCATCTGGAGCGCGGCTTTAAGGAGTTCATTCCGCCCGTAGTCGTGAACCGTGAAATCATGTACGGCACGGGCCAGCTTCCTAAGTTTGAGGAAGACGTTTATCACGTGGGCCATGATCAGTTTTTGATTCCCACGGCCGAGGTAGTGCTCACCAACCTGCATGCCGGCGAGGTGATTGAGGCCGCTGACCTGCCGCTGCGCTATACCGCCAGTACCGCATGCTTTAGGGAGGAGGCGGGAAGCGCGGGTCGCGACACGCGTGGTATCATCCGCCAGCACCAGTTCACCAAGGTGGAGATGGTTAAGTACGCCACGCCCGAGCAGTCCGATGAGGAGCTGGAGAGCATGACGGCTGAGGCCGAATACCTCTTACAGCAGCTGGAGCTGCCCTACCGCGTAATCAGCCTGTGCACGGGTGACCTGGGATTTTGTGCGCGCCAGACCTACGATATCGAGGTGTGGCTGCCCAGTTACAATGACTACAAGGAAATTTCGTCATGCTCCAACTGTGGCGATTTTCAGGCGCGTCGGGCCAACATTAAGTACCGCGACCCAGCATCCTTCAAGGGTTCGCGCTTCGTGCACACGCTGAACGGCTCGGGTTTGCCCACGGGACGGGCCATGGCTGCCATCATGGAAAACTATCAGAATTCCGATGGATCGATAACCATTCCGGAGGTGTTGCGTCCCTACATGGGCGGCGCAGAGCGCATAGAGGCCGAATAATCCCTGACCCTAAGGTCAGGGCGGCGCTCCGACATGGTCGGATAGAAAAGGCCCCTTCGTCGGTAGCGGCGCGGGGGCCTTTTTGATGAAGGACCTGCAGGTTTGGCGGGACAAGCACGCGCCGAGCCTGCCCCGCAGGGCAGTGACAAGGACGAATCAAGGCGATGACACCGTTTCAGAAACCCATCTCAGCGCAAGAGACCCAGGTGCTCAAGAGTCTGCGCGCGCGTACGGGCGGGGGGACTGGAATGGATCAAGCCCGCGTCTCGGGTACGAGATCTTCAGGGGCTGGTACCAGGGGCAGTGCGTCTCAGGCACCCCAGAGCGGTATTTCCCTTGCAGGGGGGCGGCCCGCTATGAAGAGCAATCCTTATGAGGGCATCTCCTCGCAGGACTTTATCGAGGAGGAGCCCGACGAATTTTTTGACCTAGAGGGCGAGTCCGAGCGTTCCACCAGGTCACGCAGTAGAACGAAGCGGCTGACCTCAGCCTCAGCTGACGAGGCGCGCGGGGCGCGGGGTGGCCGGGCCAGCGGGAGCCGCGCCGATGCGAGTTCAACCACCCGGCAGCGCAGGGAGGCTGCGAGTGCGCGCGGCAGCTCCAAGAGGAGTTCGGGGTGCGCGATGGTCGCGCTGGTGGTTGCCCTGGTGGCGGCGGCTGGGATGGGCGTGGGTGGCTACTACCTGTGGGATATGTTTTTCCGCTACGACGATGCGGCCGATATTCAGGGGGAATGGCGCACGGACGACGGCTCCATGACCATCGTGATAGACGCGACGGACATTCATATGCCAGAGCTGACCTATGCTTATGAGATCGACACACAGACCAAGCAGATTAGCTTCACGTTCAGTGAGCTGTCTGGTTCGGCCAGCTATGCGTTTTCAGATGATCGCAGCCAGCTCACCCTCACGGAAGGCGAGGGCGAGGATGCGTCGGTGACGGTGCTGGTCAAGATCTCGGATGACACGGAGGCGACCCCGCAGCTTTTGGGGACAAGCGCTTCGGAGGAAAGCACGTCAGATACGGAGGGAACAGAAGCAGGAAACACGGCTGACGATACAGAGGCGGACGATGTGGCGACCGATACGGCAAAGACCGCTTCCGATACAACGGAGGCGCAGGGAGAGGCAGCCTAGTGCCGGGAGATGTCGTCTGTATCGAGCATATTGCGGTGCGGCGTGACCGCATCGTGGCAGAGGCAAAGGTGCTTGATGGGCGCTATGCGCATACCACACCCGACCTCATCGTCGCGCTGCTGTCCACCTATCCCCACCTACTGGAGCACACCTGCGTAAACGGGCAGGGGCGAACCTTCGGGGATGTGGCCTTCGATACACCCTTACCTCATCTCATTGAACACATGGCCATAGAAAACCAGGTGAGGACTGAGCAGCGTGGTCGGGGCACCTCCTTTCTGGGGAAGAGCTACTGGGTTGACCGGGCGACCTTGAGGGCGCGCATTGAGCTGAGCTATGCCAATGATTTGGTGGCGATGGCTGCTTTGCGCGATGCTGTACGCGACATCGACCACGCCGCCGCAAACCTTTCTCCCTAGCCACAGCAAGGAAAAGGTTTGTGCCAGTCCAGCGCCCCCTTCGGCATATTCCTGCCGGCGGCCTGTGGGCGCGTGCGGGCGTGGGCACGTGAACAACGCGTGGGTAACGGGTACGTGTGCACACGGTGCGGGATGGGTAACAAGGGATATGGCAGGCGGTTTATATCTTATAATGAGCAGACTGATGTGATTCGCCCGGGGCTTCAAGGCACAGGGTCTTGCGGAAGAGGAGGAACACCATGGCCAAAAAATTCGGTATCTTTCTGGCTGGCAGTGTGATTGGCGCGGCCGTTGCATTGCTCTACGCTCCCCGATCCGGTGCGCAGACGCGCGCCTTGGTGGCCGAGAAGGCTAACGCGGCCTGGGGCCAGGCACAGGATTTCGGCGCCCAAGCAGCTGCTCGCGGCCAGGAGGCTTATGCGGGTGCGGTGGCTCAGGGCCAGCGCATGTACGGCCAGGCTCAGGATTTGGGCCAGACGGTCTACACTAACGTAACCGCCGCAAGCCAGGCGGCCGGCGCTCGGGCTGCAGCCGCAGGTAAGCAGGTGTATGAGGCGGCGGCCCAGCGCGTGCACTCCACTGCCGAAGCCGTGCGTCCCATCTTTGTCGAGAAGAACGACGACCTGCGCGCCAAGATTGACGCTGCACGCGAGCGCATAGCTGCCCAGGTGGCCAAAAACGCCGAGGAAGCTCAGGCTGCCATGGCCGAAAAGTCTCCCATCGCCACCGAGGGCGCGACAACCGACGCTGTCACTTCCGAGCAGGTTGAAGAGGCTGCCCCGCAAAAGGTCGTTTCGCAGGAGGTTGTCACGCCCGAGCAGGAATAAGAGCCTGATCAGAGCAAGGATGCTCAGCAGCAGGCCTGTTGCTACATCACAACTGTGTGAACATCCGAGGCCGGCAGCAATGCCGGCCTCGCGTGCGAACAGGGGGCCTCATGCCTAAGAACAAGCTCATCACCAGTGGGGACATGTACCGCATGCGCGTGGTTGGCAGCAAGCGCGGTCGGCGCATCGGGCGTGTGCGCTCGTGTGTGTTCCACCCCAAGGAGAAGCGCTGCATCGGCTTCATCGTCAAGCGGCCCGACCTTTTGTGGATGTTTCACCGCAAGGATATGTTTGTGGCGCTGGATAGTTTCAAGCTCATCGACGGGCGCGTCGTGGTAGATCAGGAAAGCGATAGCACCAATGCCGCTGCCTGTCAGCGCCTGGGTGTGAACTGGGACAGGTGCGTGCTGTGGGAAGGCATGCCGCTCATGACTGCCGAGGGCACCGCCGTGGGCTACGTGGGCAACGTCACCTTTTCTGTCACCACGGGCGAGGTGCGCGAGGTTGAGGCTTCAAACGGAGCCACAGCCAAGTACCTCCTGGGTACCCTTACCGTTCCTGCTGAGTTTATCCGTGGCTTCAGGCGTGGCATGGGCATGGCGCTCACGGTGCGCAACGATTCGCGGGAGGCCGGGTCGGACGAGGAGTTCACGGGTGCAATCCTGGTGACCGATGAGGTGTGGACGCTGCAGCCTGAAGGCGGCTGGGCCGAGACCGCTGGTGAGTTTACCGCCAAGGCCACAGCGCGCCTGAAGGAGAAGGTAGCTGAGTATAAGCCTAAGGTGCAGGAGGCCACCCAGGCTGCTGGTGAGGCTCTCAACGAAGGTGCCTATGCGGTGGGTAAGCAGGTGGCGGCTAGTAAGGGCATGTTCTCTTCGTTTAAGGAGGAGTTTGACAAGGCCAGCGGGCGACCTGTACCCAAGAAGAAGGCCAAGGAGGATCCTACTTCGACCACCTCAAGCGTGACGGGTATGTTCTCTGCCTTCAAAGACGAGTTTACCAAGGCTAAAAACGGGGACTAGAAGGTGGCTTTGCACGGGGTTTTGGGAGATTGACCAGTCCCGTCGCTTTGATACGTGGTCCGTGGGACAATGAGCCATCTCACGTGCTCGTAAACGACGAAGGAACGGACCCATGACAGAAGGGCATCTCGGCAGTGCGAATACCGGCGATAATCCTCAGAGTCCGTCAGGTCCCGGTGCAACAGGCAGACTGCGCCTCAAAGGGGCTCAGCTGCGTGAGGAGTTGCACGAGAAGCGCGAAGAGCTGCACGGGTGTCGCGAGCGGCTAGAGGAGCGCCTTGACCAGCCCGTATCCACCAAGCCACGCTGGGCACGCCTTACCAAGGCCGATGTGTTCAAGTTGGTGGGCTTGGCGGTCTTCTTTTTCTTCCTTGCCCTGACATGTGTCCTCATCTGGCCCATCGTAGCTGAGCTGACTGAGCCGGGCGGTCTTGATCGCGTGGTTGAACAGGTGCAAAGTGCTGGCCCCTTGGGCGTGCTCATGCTTTTGGGTTTTCAATTTCTCCAGATTGTGGTGGCCTTCATCCCTGGAGAAGTGGTGCAGATCGCGGCCGGGATGATGTTTGGCACCTGGGGTGGGGCGGCCATCATCCTAGCGGGTTGCGTGGTGTCCACCATGTTCATCTACGTGGTGGTAAGCAGGTTGGGTGCACCGTTTGTGCAGGCCATGATTCCTGAGAAGTGGATGAACAAGCTGCATGACCTGGATGAAAGCGACAAGCTCGATCTTATTGTGTTCGTGCTCTTCCTTATTCCAGGGCTGCCCAAGGACGCTCTCACCTACCTGGTGCCACTGACCGGTATGCGGATGCGCGATTTTGTGGTGCTGGCCAATGTGGGGCGCATTCCCGGTATCGTCGTGTCAACTATGGCAGCCGACCGCCTGATTGAGGGCGACTGGATTCAGAGCATTGTGCTGTTTGTGGGCTGTGCGGCTATCGCCTTGATGGCTATTCTCTTCCACGAACGAATTTTTGCCTTTTTCAAGCGTAAGAAGGGCTGAATGAACGAAAAAAGTGGACTGAAAGAAGGGTCGAGAGCAGGACTAAAAAACGGGCCGCCGAAATCTCGGCGGCCCGTTTGCTGTTATGCAGGGGTGATACCATCCAAGGTCTTGCCCACGGTCTTTTTGAGTACGAAGAGTGTTGCGATAGTGATGGCTGCGCCCAAGGGCAGGCAGATGAGCGCATTTTGAACAAAGCCTGCAATCAGGAACATCACAAAGGAGATGGCGCACAGGGTTATAACGTAGGGCAGCTGGGTGGACACGTGTTCCACATGTTCTATACTTGCGCCCGCCGAGGACATGACCGTGGTATCTGAGATGGGCGAGCAGTGGTCGCCCGCCACGGCTCCAGCCAGTACGGCGGAGATGGCGATAATGCGCAGCGTGGGGTCATCGGCAAAGATGGGGATGACAATTGGCAGCAGGATGCCGAAGGTGCCCCAGCTGGTACCGGTGGAAAAGCCTAGGAACAGGGCTACCAGGAAGATTACGGCGGGCAGCAGGTTAAAGAGCGCCGGAGCTGCGCCTTCCACCAGGCCAGCCACGAATACATCGGCACCCAAAAGCGTGGTCATGTTCTTAAGCGCTACGGCCATGGTCAGCACGAGAATGGCTGGCACCATGGCGTTAAAGCCCAACACAAACGATTCAGAAGCCGACTTGAGCGTGAGCACGCGGCGCGCCACTAGGTAAACAAAGGTGAAGACTACGGCAATGAGTGAACCCCAGGGCAGGGCCACAAAGGCGTCGGTGTTGCCAAAGGCATCTATCACGTTGCCACTGGTCTCACCGCCGAAGAAACCGCCTACGTAGAGCATGGAGGCGATACAGCACACAATCAGCACGATGATGGGAAGGAGCATGTCCCACAGACTGGCCTTGGTGTTGTTGACGATGGGAGCTTCGTCCTCAAGATTGCCCAGATGGCCATCGCGATAGGCCTCCAGCTCGGCCTTGGCCATGGGGCCGTAGTCAAAGTTAAGGAGAATCAGGCCCACCACAAACACAATCATGAGGAGCGAATAGAAGTTGAAGGGGATGGCCTCAATAAAGAGCTGGATGCCGTTAATGTTAAGGTCGGAGGCCACGCCTGACACGGCAGCCGCCCAGGAAGACACGGGTGCAATCATGCAGATGGGAGCGGCGGTTGAGTCAATGATGAAGGCAAGCTTAGCGCGTGAGATATTCTTGCTGTCCGTGATGGGGCGCATGACGGATCCTACCGTGAGGCAGTTGAAGTAGTCATCCACAAAAATCAGCACGCCCAAGAGGAAGGCGGCAAGCTCGGTGCCCACGCGACTCTTGACATGCTTGCCAGCCCAGCGTCCGAAGGCCGCCGCCGCACCGGCCGAGTTGACCAGTGCCACAACCATGCCCAGAATTACAAGGAAGATGAAGATGCCGGCGTTATCGGCCACGGCGGGGATGAGGCCGTCCACAACGATGGCATCGAGGGTGGTGACGGGGTTGAAGCCCGCGACCAGTAGGGCTCCCATGAGAATGCCCACGAAGAGCGAAATGTAGACCTCTTTGGTGATGAGCGCCAAGACGATGGCGATGAGTGCCGGGGCAAGTGCCCAGGCGGTATTGACGAATTCCACGCCCAATCCTTTCCGCTTCGAGCGTGGCAGGACTGAGCGTCAAGGAATCTGGTGCTCAGACATGGCAGCTCTCCGCATTTCGCGACAGTACGCGGCATGTTCTGCCGCGTCCCAGGCCTGTACGGACGGGGCATCCGCACAGCCTTCGGCGCCGCTCCCTTTCGTCCTGCTGCCGCCCCGGCATGATGCAAGACTACTGATGATTGGCGCGCCTCTACCAGTGGGCGCATGATACCAAAAAAGCCTTGATGCGCCTCGAGAAATACGATTTGAATCGTGTGAGGTGGATAAGCGCACTTTAGCGCAACTTTAGCGTACAATAGTGCACGATAGTGGTGCAGAAAGGACGTGCCATGCAGATTAGCGATGCCCAATTCTCCCTCATCAAAAAGCAGTTTGCCACGCTCAAGGAGCGCTCGGCCTTCTACGCCGCCAAGTTTGAAGGAATTGATCTGAGCGACGTGCAAACTCAGGAGGACTTTGAGCGCCTACCGTTTTCCGAGAAGGCTGACTTGCGGCAGGCCTATCCGCTGGGTATACAGGCGGTACCTGATGAAGAAGTGGTGCGCATCCACTCGTCCAGTGGCACCACGGGTACGCCAGTCATCATTCCCTACACCGCCCAAGATGTGTCTGACTGGGCGGACATGTTCGCCCGCTGCTACCGCACCGCTGGGATTGGCCCGCTTGACCGCATTCAGATTACGCCCGGCTATGGCCTGTGGACGGCGGGTATAGGTTTTCAGCTGGGGGCCGAGCGGCTGGGTGCTATGGCCCTGCCCATGGGGCCGGGCAACACCGACAAGCAGCTTCAGATGATGCAGGACCTGAAGAGCACCGTCATCACGGCTACCAGTTCCTATGCGCTGCTGTTGGCCGAGGTGATTACCGATCGGGGGCTGCGCGACTCGCTCAGTCTCAAAAAGGGCGTGATTGGCAGCGAGCGCTGGGGCGACAAGATGCGTGCCCGCATCGCCAACGAGATGGGGGTTGAGATCTTCGACATCTATGGCTTGACCGAGATTTACGGGCCGGGCATCGGTATTTCGTGCAGTTGCCATCACGGCATGCATATCTGGAGCGATTACCTCTATATAGAGGTGGTGGATCCTAAGACCGGCGCAGTTTTGCCCGACGGTGAGCTGGGTGAGCTGGTTATCACCACTCTGCGCAAGCAGGGTGCGCCTTTGATTCGCTATCGCACGCACGACCTTACACGGATTATCCCCGGTACCTGCGGATGCGGTATGGAGCATCCGCGCATCGACACGCTTGCTGGTCGTACCGATGACATGTTCAAGGTGAAGGGCTGCGTTATGTACCCGGCGCAGGTGGAAGAGGTGCTGGCTATCACCGAGGGCGCAAGCTCTGAATACCAGGTCATGATTGAGAATATTAGCGGTAAAGACATCCTTACGGTGCTCTTTGAGACGCCGCTTGAGGGTCAGGCCAAGGAGAGGTGCGCCCAAGAGCTGGCGATGATCTTCAAGGCGAAGATTGGCTGCACGCCTGATACTGTGCCCGTGCCCATGGGCGAGCTGCCGCGCTCGGAGAAAAAGACCCAGCGCATCTTTGACAGCCGCTACTAGAAAGGCTGCGGGGTCGTTTGCTCTCTACGGGGCCGGGGTGTAGTTCATTCCGTCGAAGTAGTCGCGAAACTCCACACGGTGGCGGCTTGTGGGACACATGAGCCGGTGTGCGGCCAGGAAGTACTCGTCGGTCATGGCCGCCAGGTAGTCCACGACGATGCGGTGGGGGTTTTCCTTGCGGTAGGGCTGTTCGTCCTCATAGAACCGCCGATGGCGCTCAATATGCTCAATATGGTGCTTGAACAAAGGCGAGCTCGCGTTATCGGCCCGCAGGTCGGCAAGTAGCTGGGCGTAGAGCTCCTCGAACATAGGACGAATTTCCTCTTCATAGACATCGCCCTGGTCACCGGCAAGGTAGATACGTTCGTAGTTTTCTGCCTTGGCGGTTTTGAGGCTTTTGAACGCTTCCTCGCTCATCTGGATGCAGGTACCCATGTAACTGTGCTCTACGATGTCCACCGTGAGATTGTTGATAATCTCGGCGTTTTGGATGCCCACCACGCCCTCGGAAAAATCGCTATCATCGCTCAGGGCGCCGGTGCTCAGGGCATCCTGGCGATCCTTGCCCACGTAGGCAATCATGTCAGAGATGCGCACCACGCAGCCCTCCAGAGTGGAGGGGCGCAGGTGGCCGATGGTGAGCTGGTCGGTGTAGCAGGCCTCCACCTGGTCATCAAAGGCGTCAAAATCGTGCACCTCGCCCACACGAAAGGTCTTCTGGCTGCTCTCCCCGTTGTGACAGAGAATGCCGTCGAGGGCTTGCAGGCTCATATTGCGCGCGTAGAGCTTATCCATCACACGCACGCTGTGCACGTTGTGGTTGAAATAGCGGTTGGTGTTGGCGTGGTAGAGATCGTTTAAGATACGCTCCCCAGCGTGGCCAAAGGGAGTGTGGCCCAGGTCATGGCCCAGGGCGATGGCCTCGGTGAGATCCAGATTCAGGCGTAATAGGCGCGCGATGGTGCGAGCTGTACGGGCTACCAGCTGTACGTGCAGACCACGGCGGCTGATGTCGTCGTTGCGCACAAAGCTGAACACCTGGGTTTTGCCGGCATAGCGGTTATAGGGCGGCACATGGAGGATTTTATCGATGTCGCGCTGAAACGGCGGACGATGGATGCGCGCCGTCATGTCGCGCTGCATGTTTCGCCTGATGACAGCGCTGTTGGGGGTGGCGTAGGGGTTGGGGATGTTGGCCGCTTGGTCGGCATTCCAGCGCTCAATGAAGGCGGGGCTAAAGTTGAGATAGGGCATGGTGCTCCTGACGTGCTACGCTGCGATTGGTCTCGGCTAGGGAAACACTGATTAATTGCTTTCGTCCGAATCCGCCCTGTGCTGGAAGCATTTGTGCTCGAAGCCGAAGAAGGCTCAGTAACCTGCGTCGATGAGGCTTAAGGACGCAGGTGCCCGGCACAGGGCTTAAGGCGGGCGGAATGAATTGATCAGCGTTTCCCTAGTATACGGCAAAAGTCTTATGTACCCCTTTTCGGGGCGGGTGATGGGCGTATTGTGCGACGAGGTTTCCGGCATTTCGGGATTGGGTAGGTAAGAGTGCTAACAGGGTTGTTTGTCAGTTGCCTGTGTTTTTGAGGTGCTTCCACCAATGAGATACGACTCGGATGAGGCGGTTTACACGAGGCTCAAACTGCCTTTAGGTTTGCTCTGCGGTGGTGTGGCGGCCTGATCGCGCGCTTGGGTTCTGTTAGAATTCCAGGGTTAGGGAAACGCCGCTTAATCGTAGTCATTCCGAATCCGTTTTGCGCAGCTGCGGGTGCGCAGGTCCTGGTAGGCGCAGCTACCTGCCTACCTGCTCTTAAGGGATGCCCTGTGCGAGCGCAGGGCAGGTGTCGTTGCGTCATTGTCTTGCGTGCTTTCGCCGTCATGGCGGCGCGCTTACAACTCGTGTCTGTGCGGCACACGACTGATAGATAGGATCCAGATGGTCGATCAGGAAAAGATACAGCAGGCCACCCGGCTTCTGCTTGAGGCAATCGGGGAGGATTCCTCCCGCGAGGGCCTCGTCGAAACGCCCCTGCGGGTGGCGCGCATGTATGAGGAGATCTGCTGTGGCCTTGACCAAAGTGCCTCCGAGCATCTGTCCACCACATTTGAAGCCCCTCAAAGCGGCATGGTGGTTGAGCGGGACATCCCGTTTTTCTCCATGTGCGAGCATCATTTGCTACCGTTTTTCGGTAGGGCGCACGTAGCATATCTGCCCAGTGCGCGCGTGGCAGGGCTTTCTAAGCTTGCGCGCACAGTGGAGGTGTACGCGCGGCGTTTGCAGCTTCAGGAGCGTCTAACCGAGCAGGTAGCCCAGGCCCTCATGGATCACCTTAACGCCAGGGGAGCCATCGTGATGATGGAGGCAGAACACATGTGCATGTCCATGCGTGGGGCGTGCAAGCCGGGCACGCAGACGGTCACACTGGTCAAGCGCGGTGCTTTTGAAGAGAACTGCGCGTTGGTGGACGAGTTTTTTCGAATGGTGGATCAGGGCCGCTAAAGAGGGGCGGCGCTGCGAGGAGAGGTACGCAGGTGAACGGAGACAGCCGGAGCTTCGTCGTGGGCGAGAGGGTGGCTACCCAGCGCGTCGAAGAGCGCATGCCCGCGCGCGCTGACGACGCGGGCCGGCTGTCTTTTGGGGGCACCCCTTCCGCTCGCATTCAGGGTGCCGCGTCAGGCTGCACTCGCGTCGGTGCTGCAGGGTTGGAGGCTCCTGCGCCGCCTGTTGCCATGCCTGAGGTGGAGGCCGTACGTACCCATCCGCGCTTTCAGGAATGCTCTGCGCGCCTGGAAGATGCCGAGACTGACCGGGAGTTTTGCCGCCATCAGCTGCCGCATTTGCTCGACGTAGCGCGTATCGCCTATGTGCGCGTGCTTGAGCGGAGGCTGCCGTTTCGCAAAGAGGTCGTTTACGCCGCCGCGCTGTTGCACGACATCGGCAAGGCGGCCCAGTACGAAGAGGGCGAGCCACACGAGGTGGCGGGGGCACGCATCGCGCAGGAGATTCTCCAGGATGTGGAGGGCTTTGACCCGCGTGAGAAGACCATGATCGTGGCGGCTGTGGCCCAGCATCGGCGTTGGTCGAGCGACTCTACTCCGCTGGGTAGATTGCTTTACGAGGCCGATAAAGCCTCGCGCGCCTGTTTCGCCTGCCCTGCGCGGGCTGCGTGCACGTGGCCGGATGAGCGCAAGAATTGGGGCGTGGCGGTGTAGCACATCGCAGGATGCTGAGAGGTGTGCATCTAAAGGCACCAGGTAGCGGGCTGGGTGTTTGCGCCAAGCGAGAAAGGGACCGGGATGGACAGGATCAAGATTATCGACCTGGAGGTCTTTGCCAATCATGGGGTCTTTCTCGAAGAGAGCAAGCTGGGTCAGAAGTTCCTCGTGAGCGCGGTGATGCACGCAGATTTGCAGCAGGCCTGCACAAGCGATTGTCTGCAGGATTCCATCGATTACGGCGCGGCATGTCGCCTGATAGACCACACGATGCGTCTGAACACCTTCGATTTGATCGAGCGGGCGGCTGAGGAGGTAGCGCAGGTCATCTTAAAGACCTTCCCTTCCGTGGAACGCGTCGATGTGGAAATCAAAAAACCCTGGGCACCCATTGGTCTGCCTGTGGCTTACGCTTCGGTCATCATCTCGCGCATGCGCAAAGTCCCAGAAAAGTCTCAACCCGTGACGACCTGCAAAGAGGTAACTCTTTACCAAGGGAATGAGCACGCTGCGAAGAGCTAGCGAGAACGAGAGACATAGTCAGTCAGGACGGGCGCATGAGACTTATGCTTAAAGTGTGGATGAGGGGAGGATGCGAGATTAAAGCTTGCACGTGACATCATGAGCAAGTAATATGTCCTCTCGCGCTTGAAGCAGAGCGCTACAGAGTGCGGGGTGGAGCAGTCTGGTAGCTCGCCGGGCTCATAACCCGGAGGTCGTTGGTTCAAATCCAGCCCCCGCGACCACAATC
>CAYTIS010000015.1:0-22248 GCA_964438035.1 uncultured Slackia sp. | reverse complement strand
GCATCTCCGACTGCTCGATGGAGGAGGGCAGCCTGCGCTGCGACGGCAACGTGAGTCTGCGTCGTCGAGGTAGTACGGAGCTGGGTGTTAAGACCGAGTTGAAGAACATGAACAGCTTTAAGAACCTCCACGACGGGCTGGCCTATGAGATTTGCCGCCAGGCCGAGGTACTTGAGGAGGGCGGCAGCATCCGCCAGGAGACGCGCCACTGGGATCCTTCGGCCAAGCGCACTATTGTCATGCGGGTAAAGGAGACGGCTGACGATTACCGGCTGTTTCCCGAGCCCGACCTAGCACCCTACGATCTGAGTGGTGAGTTCATTGAGGGCGTGCGCGCCACTCTGCCTGAGCTGCCTGACCAGAAGGCCGCCCGCTTCGCGCAGACTTGGGGCCTGGGTGCCTACGATGCTCGCCATCTGGTGGAGCATCGCACTACGGCCACCTTCTTTGAGGAGGCGATGGCTGAGGCGGGAGACGATGCGGTTGCTCTTGCCAAGCCACTTGCGAATATCGTCATCAATGACCTTGCCGCCCGCATGAACGCCGATGCGCGTTTTGACTTGGCCTCCTGTGAGCTTACGCCCGTCCGGGCGGTCGCCCTGGTGCGACTGGTGGCGAATGAGGAGATCTCGTCAAAGCAGGGCCGTGAAGTACTTGCTGCCGTGCTCAATGAGGGCAAAGACCCTGCCGCCATCGTGGAGGAGCGCGGGATGAAGCAGGTGAGCGACTCGGAAGCGATTGAGGCTGTGGTGGATGCGGTCATAGCGGCACATCCCGACGAGGTGGTGCGCTATCGAGAGGGCAATAGCAAGCTCATCGGCTTTTTTGTGGGGCAGTGTATGAAGGAGATGCGCGGCCAGGGCAATCCCAAAATCATCAATCAGTTGTTAGCGAAGAAACTGGCTGAATAGACAGGAGAGGATCGCGGGGAATCGCGGTCCTCCTGCCATCCGGCCGTGTTTAGCCACCGCTTACTTTTAAGGTTTCCTTATGGAATAATCCTACTCATCGTAAAAAGTTAAGATGTGAACGGCTCTAAAACAAGGGTAAACGGCATATTCGATCAATTTACTTAATTAAAGTTCAATATCTGGCGGTTCTCGAGAAAATTTTTGTAACAGCAAGCTAACTTTTTCTGCTAGACTCCCCACCGTCTCGCGAGGCGCCCTGGCAAAGGGCGCAGGTATCCCACCCGCAGCGTCAGGCGGGCTTCGGAAACAATACTGTGAGCGTATAAAAGCAGGAGGGGTGGTTGCTATCGCAAAATACGCATCGACAATCATTCTTTTCGTCGTGTTAGCCGTGGTATCCTTTGCCTCGCTCTTTGTGGGCGTGCTTGATATGGATATTTCAGGCCTGTTGAGCGGCGATCCTGACCAGTGGCTGGTATTTTTGGCCTCGCGCCTGCCGCGCCTGCTGGCGATTCTGTGCACGGGCGTCGGCATGAGTGTTGCGGGTCTGATTATGCAGCAGCTCTGCATGAACAAGTTCGTTTCGCCTACGACGGGTGCTACCATCGCCTCGGCCCAGTTCGGCATCCTCATTGCACTCGTATTCATTCCCACCCTGGGCTTTTGGGGCCGCAGCGCCCTGGCCTTTGCGGCGGCCACGCTGGGTACCTGGATTTTCGTTTGGTTCATCCAGCGGGTGCGCTTCAAGGACGTGGTCATGGTTCCGCTCATCGGCATCATGTTCAGCAACGTGGTGGGCGGCGTGAACAACTTTGTGGCCTTCATGTTTGATATGAACCAGGCGCTTTCCACCTGGAGCGTGGGCCATTTTTCCCTGGTTATTCAGGGGCGCTACGAGCTGGTGTGGCTGGCGGTGCCCATGGTGATCATCGCCTTCATCTTTGCCAATCACTTTAATATCGTGGGGATGGGTCGTGACTTTTCCAAGAACCTGGGCGTGAATTACAACGTGGTTCTCTTTGGTGGTCTGACCATTGCGGCGGCCATCACGGCAAGCGTGGTGGTGACGGTAGGTGCCATCTCCTACATCGGACTCATCGTACCCAACATCGTGACCATGTTCAAAGGCGACCACATTCGTGGCACCTTAGTGGATACTGCCCTGTTTGGCGGACTGTTCGTCTTGGTGTGTGACCTGCTGGCTCGCACCGTCATCTCCCCCTACGAGCTTCCCATTGAGTTAATCGTGGGTATTCTCGGAAGCCTCGTGTTCATTGGCCTTTTGCTCTACCGGCTCAACCACGGGCGTCGTTCGATCGACCTGGTATCGGTGAAGGCGGAGCTGAAGAAGCACTTTGGTATTCGCCCGGCAACGGAAGGAGGCGAACGTTAGTATGGCTCCTCTCAATGAGTCCATCGGCGTTCTCACGCGACCATCATTCAGACTCGACATCCTTAGCAGGCTGGCTCCGGTTTCAGCACCAAGTGCCGAGCTTGCCCGGATTCTCAACCGTCGCAGGCTGGCAGTACTTTCGATTCTGGCAGTGCTCTCGTGTGTACTGTTTTTGACCGTGGGTATCGACTTTTCTAATGAGACGCTGCTGCGCTTTTCCATGAGCATCCGCATTCCTAAGGTGATTGCCATGGTGATGGCGGCCTTTGCCATCGGCGCGGCTTCCATCGTGTTTCAGTCGGTGATTAACAATGTGATCGTGACGCCGTGCCTCTTGGGAATGAACTCGATGTACACCCTCATTCACACCGCTGTGGTGTTCTTTGTGGGGTCGGGTTCGATTCTGGTGGTGAACTCCAACCTAGCCTTCGTCGTTGACCTGGTGATTATGGGTGTTGCGGCTACCATTATCTATAGCTACCTGTTTAAGAAGACGCGCTACAACGTGCTTTACGTGCTGCTGGTGGGCACGGTGCTCACCTCCTTCTTCAGCTCGGTTCAGTCCACGCTGCTGCGCGTGATGGATCCCAACGAGTACGACACCCTGCTCAATACTCTGGTGGCTAGCTTCAGCAACATCAACGCTGAGATTTTGGTGGCGGCGGCGGTGGTGCTTGCGGGCATCATCTTCTTCATGCGTCGTGACCTGGCTCTTCTTGACGTCATTACCCTTGGTAAGGAGCAGGCCATCAATCTGGGCGTCGACTACGACCGCACCATCCGCCGCCTGCTTTTGGGCGTTGTGCTCTTTATCGCCGTGGCGACTGCCATGGTTGGCCCCATCTCCTTTTTAGGTCTCATCATCGCGAATTTATCGCGCGAGTTTTTGAAGACCTTCCGTCACGGCCAGCTTATCTTGGGTTCGGTGCTGTTCGGCATGATCACTCTGGTGGCTGGTCAGCTCATTGTGGAGCAGGTTTTCCACTACGTGGTGCCCATCAGCGTGTTTATCACCGTGGGAGGCGGGTGCTACTTCTTGTACCTGCTCCTGCGTCGCAAGACCGGCTTGGGCTAGACCTGCTGTCTGCTGTCTGCTGTTGCGCGTGCTTGGCTGTGCGGCCACACCTACCCCCTGTGCTTCGCCCCAACGTTTACGAGAGGATTCCATGCTCGTCAAAGATCTGGTGAAATGCTACGACTCTAAACCCGTCGTGGACAATGTCAGCTTCGAGATTCCCAAAGGGAAGATCACCTCGTTCATAGGTCCTAACGGAGCGGGTAAGTCCACCGTCATGGGCATCGTTTCGCGTCTGATTGAGCGCGATTCCGGTGAGGTGGAGTTTGCTGGCAAGGATGTGTCGGAGTGGAAGAGCAAAGAGCTTGCTCGCAAGCTGGCCATTCTCACGCAGACTAACGCCGTGCAGATGAAGCTTACCGTGCGCGAACTGGTGAATTTTGGCCGCTTTCCCTACTCGGGCAACCACCTGACCCCTGAGGACGAAGAAATTGTGGAGCGCGCCATCGGCTACATGGAGCTTGAGGAGTTCAGCGATCGTTTTATCGACGAGCTCTCGGGCGGTCAGCGCCAGCGCGCCTTCATCGCCATGGTGATTGCACAGGACACTGACTTTGTGCTCTTTGATGAACCCACCAATAACCTGGATATCTACCACGCTACCAACATGATGAAAATCGTGCGGCGCCTGTGTGACGATTTGAACAAAACCGTGATCCTCGTGCTGCATGAGATCAACTACGCGGCGTTTTACTCGGACTATATCTGCGCCTTTGTGGATGGCAAGGTGAGCAAGTTTGGCACGGTGGATGAGGTGATGACCAAGGAGAACTTGCGTGAGATTTACGGTGTCGATTTTGAGGTAATGAACATCGAGGGAAGACCACTCTCAATTTACTACTGATACCGGGGTGAGATGTGCTCCTTCGAACCAGGCGAGGCCTGCCTTGGTTTGAAGAGGCAGATAGTTCCTGCGGAGGGTGGCATCCTCCTCCACCTCCGCAGGGTTTCTTCAGATTGACATACGAGCGTTTTAAGTGAGACCGAGGGCTCGCTTGGCCCTTTGCGCGCCAAAACGGCGCTCAGAGGGCGAAGCGAATCCGCTCGCAATCGGGCGACACCCGATTCGAAGGACAATCCCGCCCACAAGGACGGGGGAAGGAGTTAGCATGACTCAGACCATTGCAAAATGGGGAAAGGCCTGGGCACTGCTTGCCATGGGGCTGCTGCTGGTGATTGGGCTGGCAGCCTGCTCTTCCACTGCGGAAGAGTCTGCAGAGGTGACCGATGAGGCCTCCAGCTCGACTGAAGCCGAGGCTGAGAGCTCGACCCCGGAGAGTGTGACTATCCAGAGCCTCGACGCGAGCGGCGAGACGGTGGATCTTGAGGTTCCGTATGATCCCGAGCGTATTGCCGTGCTAGACATGGCTTCTCTTGACATCCTCGATAACCTAGGCGTGGGCGACCGCGTGGTGGGCAGTGCTTCCATTTCGCTGGACTACCTGTCAGAGTATGGGGACAACGAGAATGTGGCCAATCTGGGCACCATCAAGGAGGCCGACCTTGAGGCTGTGGCTGCTGCCGAGCCCGACGTGATTTTCATCGGCGGTCGCTTGTCCGGATCCTACGACACTCTCTCCGAGATTGCCCCAGTTGTCTATCTCTCCACTGACACCGATAAGGGTGTTGTGCAGAGCGTGAGCGACAACGCCACCACCATTGCCTCCATGTTCGGGCTTGAGAGTGAGGTTGAGGCGCTCATGGCCGACTTCGAGGATCGCATAGCTGCACTCCAGGAGGCCGCTGAGGGTCACACCGCCCTGGTCACCCTCTACACCAGCAGCAGCGTGAGCGTGCTGGGCAATGATGGTCGCTGCTCCATCATCGGCAACGAGATTGGTTTTGAGAACCTGGCCGACGTGGACACCACCTCCACCCATGGCAACGAAATCTCTTTCGAGACCATCCTTGAGGAGGATCCCGAGTACATCTTCGTGCTGAACCGCGATGCGGCCATCGGATCTGATGGCGCTGATCAGGCCCAGGATATCATCGAGAACGAGATCACCGAGCAGACCCAGGCCTACCAGAACGGTAACATCATCTACCTGTCCAACCCGACCGTGTGGTACACGGCCGAGGGCGGCATCACTGCTCTGGACTACATGCTCTCCGACCTGGAGGATGTGCTGCTGTAAGCACACTTGAGTAATGCTTGCGGCGTTGGGCAGCCTAAGCATTGGGTTGCTTGGCGGCCTGAGGCTACGTGTGCGTGAGTAAGCGAGGAGCCTCCTGCTTCTTGGATCTGATTCCAGACTCCAAGAGCGGGAGGCTTTTTTGTGCGCGAAGCGGGCGTGGCTTTTGTGCTTGCAGGGAAAAAGATTGTGTGCATTGTGTCCCTCCATCTTGACTGAGAGCTTGCTCCACCGTGTTGAATCTAAGGGCGGTGATTACGCCGCAACGGGAAGCGCCGAGGAAGATACACTCCTTTCGCCCGCCCTGGCTTTGTTGCCCATCAAGGCTGTGATCTATAGTTTGCTTTGCTGGGCATTAAAAGCGAAGACGAGCAAACTTCCATCGGCGTATTCCCGCGTGTCAAACGAGACGACGGGAGAGCATGATGCATGACGCACAACTCAATCTGACACAGGAATGGGACAAGACCTTTTCCCCCTCCGACAAGGTTGCGCACACCAAGGTGACCTTTCATAACCGCTATGGCATCACCTTGGCTGCTGACCTGTACAAGCCAGCAGACGCTCAGCCGAATACCCCGCTTGCGGGCATTGCCGTGTGCGGCCCCTTCGGCGCGGTTAAAGAGCAGTGCTCCGGCTTGTACGCTCAGGCCATGGCCGAGCGGGGCTTTTTGACCATCGCCTTCGACCCCTCGTTTTGTGGCGAATCGGGCGGTGAGCCGCGCTATATGACCTCGCCCGACATCAATACTGAGGACTTCATGGCCGCCGTTGACTACCTGAGTTGCCGCGAGGATGTTGACCCCGAGCACATCGGTATTATTGGCATCTGCGGTTGGGGCGGGCTGGGTCTTAACGCCGCCGCGCTTGACCCGCGCATCAAGGCGACCTTGACCGTGACGATGTACGACATGAGCCGCGTGATTGCCAAGGGGTATTTCGACGAGGCTGACAGTCCTGAAGCTCGCATGGAGCTGCGCCGCGCTTTGGCGGCTCAGCGCATTGCCGACTATCGGAGCGGGGAGTATGCACTGGCCGGGGGCGTGGTGGATCCGGTGCCCGAGGGCGCGCCATTCTATGTTGAGGACTACTACGACTACTACAAGACCGAGCGCGCCTATCATCCCCGTTCGCTCAATTCCAACGGGGGCTGGAATGTCACCGGCACCATGAGCTTTTTGAACCAGTCCCTGCTTGCGTATGCGGGCGAGATTGAAAACGCCGTCATGGTGCTTCACGGTGCCGACGCGCACTCCTGCTATATGAGCAAGGATGCCTTCGCTCTGCTCAAGGGCGACAATAAGGAGCTTGTGCTTCTGGAGGGTGTTGTACACACCGACCTCTACGACGGAGGCGGCAAAGACGCCATCCCCTTCGACAGGATTCAGGCCTTCTTCGAGAAGTACCTGGGCTAGGCTAGAGATGATTCTGCTTTGGCCGCCCGTGCGCTTGGGCGGCCGTGGCTCATACCCGCTTGGAGCGCGTGAGCAGCCAGCTCGGGGCCACGCGCTCTCTAGACCCTCCTTGAGCCGAGGGAATGGTAGGTACATGTTGGCCGCAACCTGATTATCTTTGTGGCAAAAGGGCCGGGTGGAGCCGCCTTAAGCGTTGTGGACGAGTTCGTAGGCCTTGTTGCGTGAGATGTCGAATTCTTCACGCAGGGCGGCCACGATTTCTTTTTTGGATAGCTCTCCTGCATCCGCCAGCTCGGCTGCGCGCTGGGCGGCCAGCGCAAAAGCTTCTTGAGCGGCGCATGTGGCCTCTTGGGGCGTTGGCGGGCCGATGACTAAAACGATCTCGCCGCGCACGCCCTCTTCGGCATTCCGGCGCGCGAATTCGGCTGCCACCTGGGGTGCTGGGGCACGAAAGACCTCTTCATGTAATTTGGTTAACTCGCGGCATACAGCAAGCTCGCGATGGGGGAAGATCTGAGCCACCACCGCGAGGGTATCGGCTACGCGTCGGGGGCTTTCGTAGAAGATGAGCGCGGCGTCAAGTGAGGCCAGCGCGGTCAGAGCTTCGCGTTGCTCGGTGGTCTTGCGTGGGAAAAAGCCGCCGAAATAGTAGTGTGGGTTGGTAAAACCGCTGGCCACATAGGCTGTTGGGGCAGCCGATGCACCGGGTAGCACCGTGATTTCAATGCCTGCCGCTCGCGCCGCCACAATAAGGCGCGAGCCGGGGTCAGCCACACCCGGCATACCTGCATCGCTGCACAAAGCGATGCGTTCACCTGCAGAGATGCGTTCGACGATACGGCGCGCCTGGCGGGTGATGACAGCCTCATCCAGCCGCTCCAGGCGTGTATCAATCCCAAAATGGGCGAGCAGCTTACCCGTAACGCGCGTATCCTCGGCACAGACCACGTCGGCGGCGCGCAGCTCCTCAAGCGCTCGCAAGGTTATGTCGCCCAGGTTGCCGATGGGTGTGGGACAGATTACGAGCCTTCCCGCCATAGGCTGCCCTTTCTCTCTCACGAAACGGCCAAGGGCAGACCCAACGCCGTTTTCTCAATCATGCACGGGGCGATTATAGCTCGTGTAAGGATACGGGCCGGTTGCTACGCAGGGCGGTGCTTGTCTGCGGGCACATCATGTTTCTCAAAGACGCGGCCTCCAAGTCCTCGGGGCTGTACGAGCCGTAGGGCAATCTCTCCACCTGCGCTACAATAGCGAGGCTTTGTATCCGACCGGCTGTCGCGCGGCATCCTGGGCCGCCGGCGCACAGGCGCAGGGGCATCATCAGCCGCCCGTAGCCGCGAAGTCGCGCGGGGTGTCATCGGCCTCGGCGCAAAGGAAGTGAGATTGCATGTCTAAACCTGCCTATTCCCTTACCACGCCTATCTACTACGTGAATGCCGCGCCCCACCTGGGCACTGCCTATACCACCATCGCCGCCGATGTGGTGGCGCGCTACCAGCGCATGAATGGCTGCGATGTGGCCTTTGTCACCGGTTTAGACGAGCACGGCCAAAAGGTTGCCGAAACGGCCGAGAAAAACGACATGACCCCGCAGGAATGGTGTGATTCCATGGTGCCTTCGTTTAAGGAGGCCTGGGACATGCTCGACATCACCTATACCGACTTTGTGCGCACCTCCGAGGAGCGCCAGACGCGTGCGGTGCAAAAATTTTGGACTGACCTCTATGAGAAGGGTTATCTGTACAAGGGTGCCTACGAGGGCTGGTACTGCGTGCACGAGGAAACCTACTACACCGAAAGCGACCTGGAGAAAAACGAGGAAGGCCAGCTGGTGTGCCCCGATTGCCATCGTCCCGTGCGCCGGGCTGCAGGCGAGGAGAACTGGTTTTTCAAGCTCTCCGAGTTTCAGGAGCCGCTCCTTGCGTTTTACGAGGCTAATCCCGGGTTCATTCGTCCCGAAACGCGCCGCAACGAGATTGTGACCTTTGTGAAGGCGGGCCTGCAAGACCTTTCCATCAGCCGCTCCACCTTCGACTGGGGCGTTCCCTTACCCTTTGACGAGGGGCACGTGTGCTACGTGTGGGCCGATGCGCTTTTGGCCTATTTCACCGGCATCGGCTATGCCGACTCCAGTCGCCCCGGCGAGTTTGGGCAGCGCTGGCCCATGCAGTATCACTTTGTAGGTAAAGACATCACTCGCTTCCATTGCGTGATTTGGCCTGCCATGCTCATGGCGGCGGGTCTGCCGGTGACGGGCTGCGTGTTCGGTCACGGGTTTTTGCTGGTGGGCGGGGAGAAGATGTCCAAGTCCAAGGGTAACGGCATCGTGCCGGCTGACCTGGTGCGGGTGTTTGGTGTGGACGCCTACCGCTACTACTTTATGTCTGACGTGCGCTTTGGGCAGGACGGCAACATCTCCATCGAGCGCATGACCCAGGTCTACAATGCTGATCTGGCCAATACCTGGGGCAACCTGTGCTCCCGCGTGTTCAATATGGTGGGCAAGTATTTTGAGGGGCGCGTGCCCGAGGTACCTTCTGAGTTTGCAGACGCGGCCAACCCGCTCAAGAATCTGGCTGACACACTCTACGAGCGCTACGATGCCTGTATGGCTGAGGTGAACTTTACCGATGCCGCCGCTGCGGTTCAGGAGCTGGCCAGTCGCGTGAACCTCTATGTGGAAGAAAGTACCCCATGGAACCTGGCTAAGGCTGAAGAAACGCGCGGCGAACTGGCCTTTGTGCTCTACAACGCGCTGGAGGCGTGTCGGATTGTGGCCTTGTACTTTGCTCCCTTCATGCCATCCACCTCGCGTGAGGTGTTTTGTCGGCTGGGCTTGGGCGATGTGTGCGAGATTGACGATATTCAGGCTGCCACCGTGTGGGGGCAGCTGCCCGCTGGCAACCCAGTGGAGAAGGGCGAGCCGCTGTTCCCGCGTCTAGACGTGGCAGAGATTAGCCTGTAATGGCTGTTCTTGATCTTGAGGGACCAGCCGGTTATCTGGCGTTTCGCGATACTTTGTTTCGCAAGCGGCGCAAGCGTAGCGGCTGGCAGCTGGTGGATGGGCCCGCGCTTGAGGGGCCGGTGTCAGATACCCATGCTCACCTGGCCTTGATGAGCGATCCTGCCCTGTCGCTCGCGCGGTGTGCGGCTATAGGGCTTGATTTTGTGTGCACGATTGTGGATGCCTCCGAGGATGGGTGGGTTACCTATCGTCAGCTTGATGCGTGGCGTGGTGAGGCCCTGCGGGTGCTGCCTGGGGTGCTTGAGGCCACGCGTCGGGTTTTGCAAGCAAGGCGAGAAGAGGCGGCGGGCGGGCAGGTCTTCGATGGCCAGGCGCTCGTCGGTCAGACACTCAATAGAGGGCTTGGTAATGCGATGGCAGCGGATGAGCTGCGCGCCAATCGTTGGCCGTGTGAGGCGGTGAGCGTGCCGCGCGTACGCATTGCAGCGGGTGTACATCCCCATGCGGCGCGCCGCTGGGATGCTGAGGTTGAGCAGCAGCTGCGGGCCATGCTTGCCGATCCGCGCACGGCGGCTCTCGGTGAGGTGGGCCTGGACTTTCACTACGATTTTTCTCCCCGTGATGTGCAGCGCGAGGTGTTTCGCCGCCAGATTGCCCTAGCTCATGAGACGGGGCTGCCGCTTGTGCTCCATATGCGTGAGGCGCACGGCGAGGGGCTGGCGATTCTGGACGAGGAGGGCTGGCCTGCGGCTGGGGTGCTGCTGCACTGCTGCACCATCGGGCCTGATGAGCTGGGGCCCTGGATCGAAGGTGGCTGCTATGTGGCCTTTGGCGGGGCCGTGAGCTTTGCCAGCGCCGATGCAGTGCGGGCCTCGGTCGCTATCGTGCCCGAGGCGAGGCTGCTCACCGAGACCGATTCACCTTATATGGCACCGGTGCCGTTTCGTGGTCTTGAGTGCGGTCCAGAATTCACGGTGTTTACGGCCCAGCGTATCGCCGAGGTGCGTGGCGCAGAGCCGGGGCCTCAGCGCGCCTCTCTGCTCGCGACCATGCACGCCGCAGCGCTGGAGCTGCTCGACCGCGATCCAACTCCCTGGCAGCGCGTCTTTACAGAAGCGGCGGAAGCCTGCGGTGCGGGCCTTGAGGCGTGTGGTGCGGAGGCGCGGTGAAAGACGTTTTGGTGATTGTAGGCTCGCCCCGACGGCGCGGGGTGTCGGCCCGCTATGCTGATGATCTGGTGAAAGGTCTGAACGACTCCGATGTGCGCGTGGAGGAATGGCGTCTGGCCACTTCGTCGGTAGGCGGCTGCACGGGATGCGAGGGCTGTCGTCGTTTTGTCGCCCGCGCGACCCAACGTGACGAGGCGGTATGGCGTGTGGCTCGTAATACTGTTGGTGTGACATCGAAAGCGACGAAGTCCGCAGCAGAATCAGCGGCGACATCGTCGTCAGAGGTGTCGCCCACGGAAGAGGCAGCATTTGCGACAGCGACAGAACCAGTACCACGCGTCTCCTGCGTTATCAAAGATGACATGCAGCGCCTCTACACCTTATTGGATGCAGCCGATGAGGTACATGTGGTGTCCCCGGTATACTTTTCCGGCCCTCCCGGCCAGTTCAAATCCGTTCTCGATCGCCTGCAGCCGTACTGGGAGCTGCGCTGCGGTCCGGCAGCTGGGCCGCGCGACCCGCATGAGACTAAGCGTCCCGTAACCCTGCATGCCATTGGTGCGGGGGGTGACCCTTTTGGTTTTACACCCCTTGAGACAATCGTGCGCTCCGCCTTCGGTGCGGCTGGATTCTCCCTGGTCAAAACCGTAGACTGTATCGGCTGGGGTCAGCCTGCCGCCGAGCAGCACAAAGTGATTTTTCCGCAGACGCCCGCGCGCAGGGAGTATGACGGGAGGTCTTGATGGAGAAGCACATGATGGATTCGCAGCCGCGCTCGACAGGTGACCTCCTGACGTCAAAGGTGCAGCCTGCCCAGTCACGCCGTTTGTACTCCCCACTGGCCTCGCCGTCGGCCACGAAGGCGGTGTTGGCGCGCCACGGACTTGCTACCAAAAAGACACTGGGACAAAACTTTCTCGTGGACGATGGCGTGATCGGCCGCATCTGCTCGCTGTCGGAGGTGGGGTGCACGGACACGGTGCTTGAGGTGGGGCCGGGTATCGGCACGCTCACTGTGGCGCTGCTGGCCCGCGCCGCTCACGTCCTGTCTGTGGAGCGCGACCCTGACTTGGTGGCGGTGCTGGCTGAGACCTGCGGGAACTTCGACAACTTCACGCTGCGCACGCTCGACGCGCTTGACCTCACGTGCCAGGACATGGTTGCGGCCTTCGGCGAAGCGGCGCAGCAGGGTAGCGCCCCCTGCACCTTTGTGGCGAACCTGCCCTATGCCGTAGCCGCCACTCTTGTGCTGGACTATTTTCAGCGCTTTATGAGCATCCAAAGCGCCACGGTGATGGTGCAGCGCGAGGTGGCCGACCGCATGGAGGCCGCGTGCGGTACCAAGGCCTACGGAGCCTACACTGTCAAGCTGCGCCTGCTTGCCCGCCCTGCGGGCCGTTTTGGGGTGGCACCGGGATGTTTTTTGCCGCCTCCGCACGTGGACTCTTCGGTCATTCGCCTTGAACGTCGCAATGACCTGGACCTTTCACCACAGCAGGAGCAGACGGCCGCCCTGATGGCCGATGCTGCCTTTGCCGCACGCCGCAAAACCATCGCCAACTCGTTCAAGACCTATTTTGCTGGTCGGCCTGCTGGCACTCGCGTGTTGCCTGCCTTGGGCGACCTCTTCGCTGGGGCCGGCATCGATCCCCGTCGTCGTGGCGAAACTTTGGATGTGGAAGAATTTATTGCTCTTGCCGCCACCTTTGACCGCCTTATGGGTTGCCAACCCTGATAATTTTGCCGCTCTGCGTTTTTCTGGACAGGCTTAGGGGTAAAGGCAAAAAGAAAAGGCCCCGCAGGGCCTTTTGCAACCGATATGAAGGGCGTTGAGCGTCTAAAAGTCGAGGTCGTCGGGGTCATCGAGGAGGTCGCGCTGGATGGGGGGCACCAGTTCGCGCTCGCCGGCAACCAAGCGGAAGAGGGGAGTGCCGGTGGTGATGTCAAACAGCTCCACCATGCCGGTGAGTACATCGACATACTGGTAAGACTGGCGCGCGATGCGTCCGCGCTTGCGGTTGACCTCAATGACGAAGAGCGAGGGATGGGCTTGTTTAAGAGTGCCCTCAGCTTCGATAATCTTGGAGCGGCCCATATTGGCCCGAATTTTCAGGCGAGTGTCGATGCGAGACATGAGCTCGTCACGGATGTCGTCAACAACGCGAACCTGCTTTTCGAGTTCCATGGGCAATGTAATCCTTCGTTCGGGTGAAGCGGTGCGACCGAAAATGATATCACGATTTGTCAAGTATCCTCGTTACGGGCAGGCCACCCACATTTTGAACATGTTATCCAGTAGCGCGACAGTGCAACGCAACGTTCCAAACTCACCGCAACACTAAGTACAACCTCGCAGACCAGATGCAAGATGCATGGGCCTTAAAACGACACCCGCCCGGCTATGGAGCCGGGCGGGTGTCGGAATGGATCCCAGGCGATCGAAGGTGAAAATTTCTAAGGCTTGATTGAGCGCGATGGGAAAACGCGTTAGTCCTGGCCGTTTGTGCCTGCGCCGCCGGAAGGGTTCTCAACGCTGCGCTGAAGCCTTCCGTCTAGGTAGCTGTTCGAGCCTCGTTCTTCCACCGTGCGCAGAGTTACCTCAAAGGGAATGCGTCTCTCCCTCACCACCGTACGTGCGAAGAGATTGACGGCAGATGAGGCGTTGAGCCCCATCTCCTTTACCACTTTGGAGAACTCTTTCTTCAGTTCATCGTCCATGTTGACAGCCAGCATAATGCCTCCTTCCAAAACCGGGGCTATTATAGCGTGGGCTGATAACTTGTACATACGACATCGGATTCTCCATGACACACCACAATTCTGCTCTATAGCAAGCGCTCATACGTTCATATACGAGATGATCCGCCTCAGTGACGTGCTTCACGCACAGACGAGCAGGCATCGGGAAAGGTCCAGACGAAAGACAGGGGAGAGCTGCACAGGTCGGCAGCCCCCAAAACGCAAAAAAGCAGGTCAGAATGCTCTGACCTGCTGAAACATTCTGGTGGAGATGATGGGATTCGAACCCACGGCCCCCACGTTGCGAACGTGATGCTCTCCCAGCTGAGCTACATCCCCAGAAACTGACAGGTCAGCATTGTGCCGCTCCGCACGGCCCGTGTCAATTATCCGCTCCACCCACACGATTTTGCCACACCGCTCTTTCCCCGCTTGTCTCCCATTCGTCTAGTCCTCACCTGTCCTTGATATCTCTTAAAGCGACGCCGAAGGACCCGAACACACACTATGAAACCACTCCTGGAGCGCGGTCTCTATGACTGTGCGGCTGCTTTTTCGACCTACAGCACCCTCCATGCATCCGTTCTCCTACCTCAAATTTGATTAAATTGGGGGTGGGATACGAGGGTGAGACGCCTTGGGCGCACTCAAGGTACGCGCTCCAGTAACACCCTCCTGATCTCGTCATACGCTCAGGATGGCAAAATCACCCCAAAAGGGTGATATGTTTTTGTGGGCCGTGTAGAGGATGTGTGCTAAAGTTCAAGCGCGCATTTCGCATGCGGTTTTTCAATGTTGGTCGCGCTGTCGTCTGTGTCGTCGCGGCTCCGCGTCTCCCTCCAAGTCGCATGCGGAATACAGAAGGAAGAGGAGAGAAGCACGAAAGGGGGGTATTATCCATGGCTGACGAGATCAAGAATGAGGCGGCTGAAACGCCGGAAGAAAACGCTGAAGTCACTGAGGCTGGCGCTGAGGCCACCGCTGCCGACGGCAAGGCCAAGAAGAAGGGCAAGAAAAAGTGGCCCGTTGTCTTGGGCGTGGTCGTTGTGGTCCTCGTTGCGGCCGGCGCGGGCTTCATGGTGTGGCATGAGCAGCCCAGTTTCTGTAATGCTATCTGCCATACACCGATGGATGCCTATGTCGATACCTATATCAACGGTACCACCGACAAGTACGGCAATGAGCTGACGGATGATGCCGAGAAGAACGCCATGTTGGCCTACTATCATGGCAACAGTATCGACGAGGAAGTTGACTGCCTGAGCTGCCATGTTCCCACGCTGGCCGAGCAGATTACCGAAGGCCTGAGCTGGGTTACCGGTAGCTATGAGGTTTTGGGCGCGAACCTCAGTGGCACCACCATCCTTGCAGACCGCACCCTGGCCGACCTGGTCGAGGCTCGCGGGATTGACGAGGACGAGTTCTGCCTCAACGACAGCTGCCATCATGTGGCTGACGACGGCAGTACCATCACTAGTCGCGAGGACCTGATTGAGGCTACTGCCGACCTCGAGCGTAACCCGCACGTTGCGCAGCACGGTACCGTTGCTTGCAGCAGCTGCCACAACGCCCATGAGCAGTCCGTCAACTACTGCACGCAGTGTCATGACGATGCTACGGTGCCTGATGGTTGGCTGACCGTTGCCGAAGCCAACGAACTGCACACGGTTGACTCTGAGTCCGAGTAATGTTTGATCGGTAATGACGGCGGGTCTTTTTTGACCTGCCGTGACGACACTGCACCCCGCTGGGGCGCTCGCCGCTACCGTTGCGAGCGTATATCCAAAAGGGGGGTGTGAATCCAGAAGAGCCCGCTTATTCGGCGGGCTCTTCTGCTCCATAATGCAAAATGCTGGCTTGCGCCCAAATCCCGGTTGCACCTGGTGTAGCCCGGTGTCGTGCGCGCAGTGCCGGCCCTCTGTCAGTAGAAATCCCCTGATAGGAGCGAACATGAACACGAAGACCAAGCGCAGGCTCGTCGTGGTCACGGGCGTTATTGTGATCGTACTGATAGTCGCGCTCGCCGTAATTGGTGGTAGCACCGCAGCCAAGACCATGTCAGTGGCCGACGCCCTGACAGCCCAAAGCGTGGGGGAGCGCGTGCAGGTGTCCGGCAATGTGGTGGACAATTCCTTTACCACTGAGAACAACGTCTTGACCTTCTCTATCTATGATCCCGACGGCGATGAGTCGCAGACCCTGGTGGTGCGCTACGACGGCTCGGCTTCATCCACCTTTGGCAACGGTGTGACCGCCATCTGTACGGGCACCCTGACCGAGGAGAACGGCGAGGTTGTGCTGGTGGCAAGTGAATTGGTTACCAAATGTCCCTCTAAGTACGAAACATCCACCGACGCCCTGTCGGTGTCGCGCCTGGTTGAATATGGCGACACTGTGGTGGACACCACCGTCAAGATTACCGGCACCGTGGTTGAGGGTACTTTGACGGCGGCTGGCTCGGGTGAGCCGCGCCTCTCGGTGGCCGATGCCGACGATGCCACCATCCAGCTTGAGGTGGAATACGACGGTGGCCTGGCTGATACCATCACCGACGGCTCCACCGTAGTGATTACCGGCTCGATTAACGCCGACGGCGTGTTTGTGGCAACTGACGTGGCCGAAGAGGCCTGATTCGAGAAAGGAACCCCCTCCTCATGTCTATCTTCGGTTTGATTGGTTTGGTCATTGCCTTTGCAAGCGTGGCCGTGTCGGTGGTGTGCCTGATTGCAGGTCACATCCTGCGCGTGATGAAGCGCCCCGACCCGGCTGAGACCCTCTCGTGGGGTGGCTGCGTAGGGGCAATTATCTCGTTTGCGGGTCTGACGCTGTGCTGTGCGGTTCTCGTTTTCTGCTTCCTCATTGGTGACATCTCCATCGAGTACGTGCTGGAAAATCGCAGCACCGCCGAGGGCATCATGGGCACGCTCTATCGCATCAGCGGTTTGTGGGCTGGTCGGGAAGGCTCGCTGCTCTTCTGGGCCTGGCTCATTTCGGTCTTTAACCTCACTGTGGCCGTGCGCGCTATGCGCAAGGATGATCCTCTGGACTATATGGCCCTCATGTCCGCGCAGCTCATGCTTGCTGCCTTTGTGGGTGTGCTGCTGTTCTCCGAGGAGAACATGCCCTTCATCACCACGTCGGAATCCTATTTTACCGAGGATGGCACCCTCACCTCGGCGGCCTCTACGCTGGGGATGAACTCTCTGCTTGAGCACTGGGCGCAGGCCATCCATCCTCCCACACTATTTATTGGCTATGCTGGACTTACCATCCCGTTTGCCTACGCGATCGGGGCGCTCATCGTTAACGATCCCAGCGACACTTGGGTGCGCCGTGCGAATCGTTTTGCTATCTTCTCGTGGCTGTTTTTGGGTATTGGCATTGGTCTGGGATCGATTTGGGCCTACGTGGTACTGGGCTGGGGCGGCTACTGGGGTTGGGATCCGGTGGAAAACGCGAGCCTGCTTTCGTGGCTGGTAGCCCTGGCCTTGGTGCATAGCTTTACGGTGTATCGCCAGCGTGGTGCGTTTCGGCGCTGGAGTGTTATGTGTGCGTGTCTGGCCTTCACCTTTGCTGTGGTGGGCACCTTCATCACGCGCTCGGGTATTGTGCAGTCGGTCCATGCCTTTGCAAGTGACCCGGTGTCACTCTACCTCTTTGGCTCGTTGATTGCGGTATCGGCCCTGATGGGCGTGATAGGTCTGGCCATCCGTTGGAAATCGTTTGGTCAGGGCGATGCCATCGATTCACTGGCCTCCAAAGATGCGGCCTACTACTTTAATAACGTGATTATGATTGTGTTCACGTTATTGCTCCTCTACCTTACGGTCTCCAGCGCCCTGCCCACCTTCTTGCCCTTTGGCGGCCAAAGCCTTTCGGCGGGCACCTATGATGCGGTAGCTCGTCCCCTGGGGATTGTGTACTGCCTGATCATGGCTGTGTGTCCGCTGCTTGCCTGGGGTAAGACCAACCCGCGCGCCTTTGTGCGCCAGGCCAAGGTGCCTGCCATCTGTGCGGTGGTGCTTTTTGCTGTGTTGGTGGTCTACTTTGCCACCACGCTTTATCCTTCCTACGCTGCGATTATCGTGAGCGGCGCGGCTGAGGGTGGCTATGAGGGCAGCTCGGTCTTTGAGGCGCATGCGTATGTGCTGGCCAACTCCACTACCGTGTCTTCTGACGCGTTAGGTCTGGCCCAAGAAGGCCCCGTGCTCTACTACAACGGTCTGGCTTTGGCAGGTCTGGCGGTGGCAAGCCTGCTCTTCTTTACCACACTCTTCATGATTGGGCGCGACGTGCGCGTGCGCTGCAAGAAGACAGGCAAAAACCCCGTAGCCGCGTTTTTCAATCTTATGGTTAAAAATTCCTCGCGCCTGGGCGGCTTTATCGCACACTTTGCCATGTCCGTGATTTTGGTGGGCCTCATTGGGTCGGCCATGTACGTGACCGAGGTCGTGGCGTATGTGGACTACGACAGCGATGAGGACACCGGCGGCACCATGGTGATTGACGACTATGAACTGCGGTTTACCACCAGCTCGGTCGAGGTGGAAAATGGCGAGGACTATTACTACATCGCCGAGTTTGATGTGTACGACGCGAATTCCGGGGAGTATCTGGGGCATGTGGCGCCGTCGGTTCAGCTGGATGCGGTGACACAGCAGACCAAGCTCAATGCCAGCGTACTGAGCTTTCTCACGGAGGATTTGTTCGTGGTATATCGTGGCGTGAACGATGATGCCTCGGCACTTTCGATGGATGTGCGCGTCAATCCGCTTATCACCTTTGTGTGGGTGGGCTTTGTCCTGCTTATGGTGGGTACGGCCATTGGTTTGATTGGCCGGCGTGAGCGTGACACCAGTCTTGAGGTGGTGGCTCATGTGCCGGTGGAGAAAAAGCCCAAGAAGGAGAAGGTCGGCGATGCTGCCGAGGCTGCCGAAGCTGCCGAAGCGGATGAGGAGACTGCCGAGGCGGACGAGGAGGCTGTCGAGGCGGATGAGGAGGCTGTCGCCGATGACGCCACCAGCACGGATGCCGCAGAAGGCGACGGTCGGTCCTAGGTTGCATGGACGCGCTTGAGGTACAGAGGGTCTCCAAGGTGTTCGGCGAGCGCAAGGCGCTCGACAAGGTAACCTTTGTCCTGCCCCAGGGGGCCTTTCTCTCCATCTTTGGACCCAACGGGGCGGGCAAGACCACGCTTTTGCGGGTGCTTGCCACCCTGGCGCGGCCCACGCAGGGCAAGATTCGCATTATGGGGATTGATGCCAAGGAAGAGCCTGATGAGGTGCGTCGTCACATCGGCCTTATCTCGCATAACTCCATGCTCTATCCCGACCTTACGGCCATGGAAAACCTGATGTTTATGGCGCGCCTCTACGGGGTAAAAAGCCCCGAGGAGCGTGTGCGTGAGCTGCTGCGTGCCGTGGAGCTGGATCATCGTCGCTTTGATTTGGTGCGCACCTTCTCGCGCGGCATGACCCAGCGGCTGTCCATCGCTCGTGCCCTCATGAACGATCCTCAGGTGATTTTTCTGGATGAGCCTTATGCGGGTCTTGACCCGCATGCGGTGGAGATTTTCGACAGTCTCATCGAGGGGCTGCGCGCGGGCCGTACCTTCGTGATGGTGAGTCATGACCTGCAGAAAGGCTATGCTGCCTGCACCCATGCGCTTGTACTGGCGCGCGGGCGCGTGGTGTCGTTTTGCTCCAAGGAAGATACCGAGCGCGCTGCCTTCGAGCGTCTCTATCGAGAAACTGTCGGAATGGGGGTGGCGTAATGGCCAGCCACCAGCCTGCCACGAAGGCCACCTCCGTCACTTCTGCGCCTGCGGGTTTGCCACCCATCACCTCCCAATCACCCTCTACCTGGTCGCACTACCTGGCGCTGCTCAAAAAAGATCTGGCGCAGGAGCTGCACACCAAGGACATGATTACTTCCATGGGCTTATACGCTCTGCTGGTCCTGGTGGTGTACGGGGCTGCGCTTGCCCAGGCGGGCAGCGAGTTGGACATCCAGCAGATGGCTGGCGGGCTTTTGTGGGCGGTCATCTTATTCACGAGTCTCTTGGGTCTTAATCGCTCGTTTTCGCACGAGAAGGAGCAGGGCTGCCTGGAGGGCATGCTCTTGGTGCCCATGGATCGCTCGGTCATCTTTTTGGCCAAGGCCACGGCCAATCTACTCTTTTTGGCTGTGGTGGAAGTAGTATGCGTGCCCCTGTTCTTTTTCTTCTTTTTGGGGCAGGTGGGCGCAGCGCCTTCGTGGCCGATGATGATCATTCCGCTGGCGGTGGGTACCATCGGCATTGCGGGTGTGGGTACGATGCTTTCCACCATCACTATCAACACGCGCGGCAAGGATGTCATGCTTGCCGTGATGTTCATTCCGCTGTTGTTTCCGCTTTTGTGGGCGTGCGTGGCAGCCACTACCAGCGCTATGGTGGGGCCGGAGGGGTGGATGACTACGTTTTCCACCTCGATTGTACTGGCGGCGGCCTATGACGTGGTGATGATTCTGGTGTCGTGGGTGCTCTACGACTTCGTCGTATCGGCGTAGGGTGTGTGGCGTAGACGTGCGGCAATAAAGCTATACTTGGCTAACTTTTGGATACGCCGCCCCGAGGCGGCCAATACGTAAGAAAGGATGGTGCGTATGACGGACAAGCCAGCCAAAGAGCCCCGTGTGGGGGGTAGGCTCGATAAGGCGGCCCCCTGGGTGCTGCTTGCGGGCGCGCTTCTGGCCATCACGGGGTTCGTACTCAGCTTCACTACCGCCGGGCTCGTCATTGGTGCCGAGGTGAGCGAACCTGCGATCATCAACGGTGTGGTGGTAGGAAACCTACTGCTTTTCTCGCAGAAGATTTTTTACTGGCATGTTCCTGTTGCTGTGTCCAGTTTTGCGGCCATCGGGTTTGCGGCGTACTACAGCATCCGCTTTCTGATGACCAAGCGCTCGTGCTACGACACGCGGGCGAAGGTGTCCATGGAGGTAGGGCTGGTGTTTGTGCTGTGCACCATGGCCTCCGGCGAGATGTGGGAGCGCTTTGAGTGGGGCGTGTGGTGGACCTGGGAGCCGCGCCTGACCACATATTTTGTACTGATGCTTCTGGTGATCGCGTACTTCATTTTACGCAACGCCATTTCCGACCCTGAGCGTCGCAGCGTGTATTCGAGCGTGTTTGGCATTCTGATCTTCATCGATGTGCCTATTTGCTTTATGGTCACGCGACTGATTCCGTCCAGTATTCATCCCGTGGTGTTTCGCACCGATTCCGGGCTGTCATCCGACATGCTGGTGCCGTTTTTAATCTCGCTGTTCGGGATGATGGCCGTGGCCTTTGGTCTGTACCGGTTGGCCCTGCGCACGCAGGTCATGCAAGAGAAGCTCGCTCGCATCCAAGACGCATTGGAGGACTAGAATGGATCCCATCCTCGAAGAAATCTACTCGACCGTGCTGGGTGCTGCTCCCTACGTGATTGCGGCCTACGCCCTGATCTTCCTGATCATGGCGGTCTACGTGGTGATCGTGATCACCAAGCTTAACAACACCGAAAAGAAAATTGAAGCCCTCGCCGAGCACGTAGAAGAGTTGAAGACCCAGAAGAACGAGCAGAAATAAGTTCTAGCAAGCATTGTTGGAGGGCCCGGGTGTCTCCACGAACGTGGACACACCCGGGCCCTGCCTGTTTCAGTTGACGCTCAATTGCCTGGGTCAGTCGCTTTTATTGATTGCAATCAGAAGAAGCCTTCACGCCTTTCCACCTGGATGTCACCGGTCTGTCCGGCATCCATGGGGTTGCCGTCGGAGCCAAGTCCGCCTAAGCCCCCTGAAGGTGTGGTAGAAGCCGTCACATCCGTGCTGGAACCGCCCGTGACCGATCCGCCTTCCACGTAGCCGTCCTCGTTGGCTCCATCCACTGAGCCTCCTACCACCAAGGTGTACTCCCCTTCTTCCTCAAGGGCTGCACCCGAAGCGAGCACCATGCCGAAGGCCTTAGAGGTGGTAAATGAGACAATCGTGTTGCCATCAGAATCAACCAAGGCAACGCTTTGCCCCGCGCTTCCTGAAGCGCTCGCGTACACAAAGGGCTGCGTACCTTCGGTAAAGTTCTGTGCCATCTGCGACGATCCCACCATGAGAACCGTTCCGCCCGATATTGTGGCGGAGATGTCGTAGTCAAGCGCGCCGTCGTCCCCCTCTGCGGGGCCATTTACCAGCAAAACTCCGCCGTTTATCTCAATGCTCCCATTGCTGTCCACCCCGTCACCGCCGGCGTCAAGAACGATATAGCCGCCGTTGATTTGAATGAGGCAATTCTCATCGCCCATCGTCAGCCCGTCGCCCATTTCTGCGAAGGCGTTGTCGGGAGCACCGCCGTTCATCTCGTTCTCGTTCATATCCGCAACAGGCCCATCGTTGTTCTCGAGGGCGGTGGCGTCGCCAAGCGCG
>CAYTIS010000014.1:21119-22536 GCA_964438035.1 uncultured Slackia sp. | reverse complement strand
GGTTTTATCTCAACCTGTGCGATGACACCATGGTGGTCGTGGCGGACGAAGAGCATGCCGAGCTTCTAGCGACCTACCTCTCCGAACACCTCAATGAAAACGTGGGAGCGCATCAAGTTAAGGATCTTGGTGCAAGCTCTACCGGCGTTGAATACTACGTCTGGAGTTTCTCGTAGGGAAGGCCTTCTGTATTGGGCCATCGAGAACAATTTGCGGAGGCTGTCGACGGTTCGTGTTAGAGCGCGCCGTCGGCGTCAAGCCACCGCTTGCGTGACACGAAGTTCCAGATCATCACGACGAGCGTGGCAACAGCCTTGGTGAGTGTCACGACGAGTGCAGAGCTGCCAAATAGTATGGTACCCATGGCCATAATAAGTTCGTTGAGTGCGAGACCGATGGCTGAGAGGACGCAGAATGTCGCAAATTCCTGCCGACGACTCAGGTCGTCACGACGCGTGAATACGAAGCGCATCGAGGCGATGTAGTTGAAGATGAGCGAGGCGCAAAACGACAAGGCAGCCGAAAACACCGGGTTCCAGCCGAGAAGCTGCGAGAGAATCATGAGGAGACCATAGTCTATGACCGTCGCAACTACGCCGACCACACCGAACCTTGCAATTTGTCCGATGAGCTTTTCCATAATGTCCTCCTATACCTTCGTCTCGCCAAGCCTAGCATTGTAAGGTCATGTTGGGGGGGGTCGTGCCGGGTCATGCCGGGCTGTGAAAAAACCGAAGAGCCAGGCTGGGTGATTATTGACTGGCCCCTGCTCCCTGTATATACTGCGCGGGTTCGCTTCAAAAGCCCCGTACCGCTGTTTACCAAGCACGACAGGATGGGAGTCCAGGCCCGCAACGTCGGTTCGGCGTAGGAACCCGAACGGCTTTGGTGGCAGCACTTTTGAACTTGAACGAGCATCGTATGGAGGACATCGTGAAGACGTATTACGCAAAACCCCACGAGGTTGAGCGCGAGTGGTTTGTCATTGACGCCACCGACCAGGTTCTGGGTCGCATTGCCGCGAAGGCCGCCCAGATTCTGAGGGGCAAGCATAAGCCCCAGTACACTCCACATGTTGACACGGGCGACTTTGTCATCATCGTCAATGCTGACAAGATTCGTGTCACGGGCACCAAGGCTCAGAGCAAGGTGTATTCCCGCTATAGTGGATACCCTGGTGGTCTAAAGCAGGAGACTTTCACCGAAGCCATGAGGAAGCATCCCGAGCGCGTGATTGAGCACGCCGTCAAGGGTATGCTGCCGAAGAACACTCTCGGTCGCGCCCAGGGCAAGAAGCTCAAGGTATATGTGGGCCCTGATCATCCGCATGCCGCCCAGAAGCCCCGCGAGCTCAAGATTGAGGAGAGGTAATCATGGCTAACGAAGCTGTTTATTACGGCACTGGCCGTCGCAAGAG
>CAYTIS010000014.1:0-21019 GCA_964438035.1 uncultured Slackia sp. | reverse complement strand
CGCCCTGAGCTGAAGAAGGCGGGCTTCTTGACCCGCGACGCTCGTGTGGTGGAGCGCAAGAAGTACGGCCTGAAGAAGGCCCGCCGTCGTCCGCAGTTCAGCAAGCGCTAATCAGCTGGCTGTACGGCCTTCGGCACAAGACGAGTGGCAAGGGGCATCTCCTGTTTGGGAGGTGCCCCTTTCTCATGTTTGGGCGGCGAAGGGTTGAGGTCTGAGACCGTGCTTGCGCGGCTATTCAGTGTAGCGGAGTTGGTCGACGGTCCAGTCGCGCAGGATGGGCATCATCGTTGTGGCGATGGCGCGGGCACCGTCCAAATCCTGCTCACGGTAGTTGCCGCATTCCTTCTCGGTGGCACCAGGGATAGGGCCTTCGTAGGCGGCCACGAAGGTGAGCATCTCGTTGACGAGGGCGATGGCAGCCTGCGGGGTTATGCTGTCGCGCACGAGAAAGTAAAAGCCGGTGCGACAACCCATGGGACCCACGTAGATGACCTGATCGCTCATCTCACCCGAGCGCACGTAGGTGGCGAAGAGGTGCTCGAAGCTATGGAGAGCAGCGCAAGGAAGGTAGCTGCCGCAGTTGGGCTTGACCATGCGGATGTCGTAGGTCACCACATCGCCGTCAATTCGTGAGGTGTACATGCCGGGCGTGAGCTTGGTGTGGTCCACCTGGAAGCTGGCAATCTGCTTGAGTTCCATGGGTTCCTTTCTGGGACGGGATACTGCGTGCATTGTTGGCTGTTTCTGCCATGATACGCCACGGGGCCTTTGTTATGCTGTGCTCATGACGTTTAAGGGAAGCATACAAGGCTCGGATGCGAATGCTGCTGGGGCGACAAGGGATGCCTCGGGCGGGTTGGTGTCGGGTGGTTCGGATGTGTCGTCAAGTACAGCGGGCGCGACGGGTACGTCAGGGGTGTTTGGCGAGAGGGGCGTGCTGCGTGTATCTGCTGCTGAGACGGGTGTGTCGCGTGCGTCGGGCGGGTCGCAAGCGGAGCTGCGAGGCGTGGTATTCGCCCTCATTGGCGGCATCGGCTGGGGCTTTTCCGGGGCCTGCGCGCAGTTTTTGCTCACCACCTATGGCTTAGACACTCTCTGGATTACGGTGGTACGCCTGCTGGGAGCGGGCGTAGTGCTGATGGCGGTGTGCCTTCTGCGCTTTCGCAAGAACCTGCGGGCACTGTGGTGCTGTCCGCGCGATGCGCTGCACCTTGTGCTCTTCGCGATGGCTGGCATCGTGTTTTGCCAGGTTACCTATCTGATGGCAATCCAGTATTCCAATGCGGCTACTGCTACCGTACTCCAGTACATCGGGCCGGTGCTCATCGTGGTGCTGGCGTGCTTGAGGGGTCGCAGGCTGCCTTCGGCTCGGGAGGCCGTGGCGGTGCTGTGTGTGATTCTGGGTACCTTTTTGGTGGCAACCCACGGCGACCCCTCCACCATGGCGCTCTCCCCGCAAGGTCTGACCTGGGGTCTTTTGGCTGCGGTGGGCGTTGCGCTCTATTCGCTTTTGCCGGTGAACCTCATCCTGCGTTACGGTGCGGTGCCTGTGGTGGGAAGTGGCATGCTCGTGGGCGGCGTGGTGATGTTTGTGGCCACGCAGGCGTGGGCAGCACCCGTGCAGATGGATGCGACGGGGTGGCTGGCCTTGTTGTGTGGCTTGGTGCTGGTGGGAACGGTCGTTGGCTATACCTTCTATCTGGAAGGTGTTAAGGTGGCGGGTGCACCCAAGGCGAGCCTGGTGTCGAGCATTGAGGTGGTGTCGGCCACGCTGTTTGCGGTGCTGTGGCTGGGCACCGCATTTGCGTGGATTGATATCGTAGGCTTCGCTTTTATCATGGCAACGGTGTTTTTGCTGGCCAAGCGTGGCGGCAAAGAATAATAGGTGGCAGGCTGTTTTTCGACGATGGAGCGGCTAGGATAGAACTGGCTGTGTGAGACAAGAATACAGACGGGGGCAAAGATGGCTCGACTTTTTGGAACTGACGGCGTGCGTGGCGTGGCGAATACCGACCTCACCTGCGAGCTTGCGTATCGATTGGGCCAGGCGGCGGCGGTGTTCATGGGCACGACTGTGGTGGTGGGAAAGGACACGCGCAAAAGCGGTGACATGCTTGAGGCGGCCGTGGTTGCTGGCATCACCAGCGCCGGTGGCGATGCCCTGCTGGCGGGCGTGATTCCCACGCCGGGCGTGGCCCTGCTCGTTCGCGAGCTGCATGCCGACGGCGGCATTGTCATCTCTGCGTCGCACAATCCCCCCCCGTACAATGGCATCAAGTTCTTTGATGCCCAGGGCTATAAACTTCCTGATGAGGTCGAAGATCAAATCGAGGTCTTCATCCGGGAAGGCGGGCTTGAGGGGCAGGTGGCTCGCGCCCGTGAGGCGGACGAGGCTGATGCGGCTATGCCCGCAGGCGAGCAGGTGGGCGTGGCTCTTGAGCTTGATGATGCCTGCGAGATGTATATCGATCACGCCGTGCGAAGCGTGACCTCGCAGGGGATTGACTTTGCGGGCCTGCACGTGGCGCTTGATACGGGCCACGGGGCGGCTTCGCTGACGAGTGCCGAGGCCCTGCGCCGTCTGGGTGCAGAGGTTACGGTCATCAACGACGACTATGACGGCACCGACATCAACGTGGGCTGCGGGTCCACCCACCTAGAACCCCTCAAGGCCTTGATGGAAGAGTGCGGGGCTGACGTGGGCATCGCTCATGATGGGGATGCGGATCGCGTGATGATGGTGGCCGCTGATGGCACCGAAATTGACGGTGATGTCATGGAAGCCGTGCTGGCGATTGACCTCAATAATCGTGGCGCGCTGCCGGGTGTCACGGCCGTATCCACCGTGATGGCCAATCTGGGCTTTATCCGCGCGATGCAAAGTGAGGGTATCGAGGTCATTCAGACCAAGGTGGGCGACCGTTATGTGCTGGAGGCGATGCGTGAGGGCGGCTTCGCCGTGGGCGGCGAGCAGTCTGGCCACATGATTCTGTCTGAGTACAACTCGACCGGCGATGGTCTGGTGACCGCGTGTCAGGTGCTGGCGGCGGTGCGTCGCAGCGGCAAATCGGTGGAGGAGGCCGCTAAGGTGATAGCCAAATTTCCTCAGACACTCGTGAATGTTGAGGTGTGCGACAAGCAGGCCCTTGAGGGCAATGAGGCCATATGGAAGGCCGTGCGCGCAGCCGAACAGGCGATGGGGGAGGGGGGCCGCGTGCTCGTGCGCACAAGCGGCACCGAACCGCTAGTGCGTGTCATGGTGGAGGCCGAAACCCAGGAGGCCGCCGATGAGCACGCCCAATCCATAGCCTCTGTGGTGAAGGAGGAGTTAGGGAAACACTGATCAATTCATTCCTTTGTAGGCTGATCCGATGAGGAGAGCTGGAGGACCGGTGATCCGGCTGGCAGTGTTACGAATCTTGATTTCGTAACACTGCTCTTGTATAGTGCCTCGAATCCGATACGCGTCAGGACTGCCCTGAGGCATCCATGCGAGAAGGGGATTCGTGGAGCGCAGATGTGACAATCGTGAGATGAGCACCAAGCCCTCAAAGAGGGTGGGACGCGCGGCGGGTGCCGCCAATACTGGTTCCGCAGATGCTCAAAGTCTCAAAAGCCACAAAGACACTTCACGTTCTGAACCATCTGCGGGTTATGCAGGTTTTCCGCACCTTTCGCGCCGAGGCTTTGCCAAGCTTGCACTGGCTGGGGGTGCAGCACTTTCACTGGGCGGCGCGCTGAGCGCCTGTTCATCAAGGAGCAGTACCTCCACGACATCTGATACAACTCAGGTGATTGTGGCTATGAACACGGACAGCGAGCCTGCTGCAGGCTTTGACCCCTTGGTGGCCTGGGGCTGCGGCGAGCATGTCCACGAGCCACTCATCCAGTCCACGCTGATTGCCACCGACGAAAATCTGGAATTCGTTAACGATCTTGCCACGGAGTACTCCAGCTCGGACGATGGTCTCACCTGGTATTTCACCATTCGTGATGACGTCGTGTTCAGCGATGGCGAACCGCTCACCGCCGCAGACGTGGCCTTTACCATCAACGGCATCATCGAAAGCGAAGCGGCCCAGGCTGATCTCACCATGGTTTCTGAGGCCGTAGCAACCGACGACACCCATGTAGAGCTGTACCTGGTCAAGCCCTATAACGCACTGCTCTATACGCTTGCTGTGGTGGGTATCGTCCCTGAGCATGCCTATGACGAGGACTACGGGGCCAATCCGATTGGCTCAGGGCGCTACCTGCTTGAGCAGTGGGATCAGGGCCAGCAGGTTATTTTGCGGGCCAATCCCAGCTATTACGGCACCGCGCCGACCATGGAGCGCGTGGTGGTAGTGTTCATGTCCGAAGATGCTGCGCTGGCTGCCGTACGAGCAGGTCAGGTGGATATCGCTTACACCTCAGCCACCTACAGCGATCAGAACGTGGATGGTTTTGAACTGTTGGCCTGCGAGACCGTGGATTCGCGCGGCATCTCGCTGCCCACGATTTCCTCGGGTGCCACGCGTCAAGATGGCACGGTTTCGTACGAGGCGGGCAACGATGTGACCTCTGATGTGGCCCTTCGTCGTGCCATCAACTGCGGGGTTGACCGCAGTACCATGATTGAGCACGTGCTCAACGGCTATGGAACGCCTGCCTACAGCGTGTGCGACTCCTCGCCCTGGGGATCGCCCGACATGGAGGTAGGCTACGATCGCGAAGCAGCCCTGAGCCTGCTTGAGGGGGCGGGCTGGGAGCTGGGCGATGACGGTGTGCGCAGGCGCGCAGGGGTGGCGGCGGCCTTTGACCTGTACTATGCCTCCACCGACTCGGTGCGTCAGGCGCTTGCGGCCGAGTTCGCCAACCAGATGGCTGAGCTGGGTATTGAGGTAAGTATCCACGGGGCAAGCTGGGATGACATCTACCCCCACGAGTTTTCTTCGCCTGTTTTGTGGGGGTGGGGATCGAATTCGCCCATCGAACTGTACGAGCTGACGTATTCGAGTGGCTGGGGCAACTATGCCTGCTACGAAAGCGAGACGGTGGACGCCTATCTCGATGAGGCCCTGGCTACCCCACAGATTGAGGATTCCTATGAGCTGTTCCAAAAGGCTCAGTGGGATGGCACCGAGGGTGTGGCTCCGCAGGGGGCGGCCACCTGGGTGTGGCTGGTAAATGTGGACCACCTCTACTTCAAGCGTACGAATTTGGATGTGGCCGCTCAAAAGCCGCATCCGCATGGTCACGGCTGGTCGCTCGTGAACAATGTGGACACCTGGATCTGGGAGTAGCGCTTGCTTCGTCTTGTTGCGCACAACGCCCTTCGCTTCGTGCTGCTGCTGTTTACGGTAAGCTTTGTCGTGTTTGCGCTGGTGAGCCTTTCTCCCATTGATCCTGTTCAGGCAAATGTGGGCCAGGCGGCCTACGTGAGCATGAGCGAAGAGCAGCGTGCGCAGCTTTCCGCCTACTGGGGCGCCGACACGCCGCTGCTAGAGCGCTACCTAAGCTGGCTAGGGGATTTTATCCAGGGCGATATGGGCGTATCACTGCGCTATAACGCTTCGGTTGCCGAGGTGGTGGCTCAGCGCTTTATCAACTCCTGTGCACTGATGACGATTGCCTGGGTGGCATCAGGGGTGCTTGGTCTTGCGCTTGGCGTGCTGGCCGGAGCGCTGCGCGGACGCTGGCCCGACCGCGCCATCAAGGCTTACTGCTACGTGCTTTCGGCGACACCCACGTTTTGGCTAGCGCTTGTGGCTCTCATGGTGTTTTCGGTGTGGCTGGGGTGGTTTCCGCTGGGGTTTTCAGTGCCCATCGGCGTGGCGGCTTCCGAGGTGACCCTGGCCGATGCGGCTCATCACCTGGTGCTGCCTGCGCTTGTGCTCTCCTTGGGCGGTGTGGCAAACATCGCGCTGCACACGCGGGAGAAGCTTATAGACATCCTCGAGTCCGACTACATCCGTTTTGCCCGCGCGCGCGGGTTGTCAACCCGACAGGCTGTTGTGCGCCATGGGCTGCGCAACCTGCTGCTGCCGGCCACCACCCTGCAGTTTGCCTCTATCTCCGAGATTTTCGGCGGCTCGGTACTGGTGGAGCAGGTTTTTTCGTATCCAGGCCTGGGGCAGGCAGCCATCACGGCGGGTCTGGGTGGCGATGCGGCGCTGCTGGCGGGCATCGCCGTGGCCTCAGCTACCTTCGTATGTGCGGGCAATCTTATCGCCAATCTGCTTTACGGGGTAATAGATCCGCGCGTGAGAAGGGAGGGGCATGATGGCTAGGCATGACTCCCTAGAGGCACGGCAGATAGATGCGGCGCCCAAATCCTCCGTTCTCACACAACGCTCCTTGACCGAGCCTGTACTGCTTCATGCTCCGCGCGGTAAGGTGCCCAAGCGCAGACTTGTTCTTGCCGCGTTTGTGGCTACGCTTGCCATCCTCATTGTCGTGATGGTCTTTGGCCTGGTGCTAAGCGATGCTGCCCAGGTGAGTGACTTCACCATCAGTGGTCTGGCGCCAAGTGTGGCCCACCCCTTCGGCACCGACTGGATGGGGCGCGACATGCTGGCGCGCACTCTGGCGGGCTTGTCCACGAGCGTGCTGGTGGGCCTGCTTGCGGCGGGGGTTTCTTCGGTGATTGCGGTGGTGCTGGGCACGGCGGCAGCCTTGGGCGGCAGGCGGGTGGATGCGGTGGTGTCCTGGCTCATCGACCTCATGATGGGTGTACCCCATATTGTGCTGCTCGTGCTCATCTCCTACGCCTTGGGTAAGGGCTTTTGGGGCGTGGCGATTGGTGTGGCTATCACGCACTGGCCGAGCCTGGCTCGCGTGGTGCGCGCGGAGGTCATCCAGTGCAAGCAGGCGGATTTTGTGGCGGCGGCGCGTCGGCTGGGCCAGGGTCGGCTGCAGATTGCGCTTCGGCACATGCTGCCCTCTGTGTTTCCGCAGTATGTGGTGGGTCTGATCCTTATGTTTCCGCATGCCATCCTTCATGAGGCATCTATCACCTTTTTAGGCTTTGGTCTGTCCCCTGAGCAGCCGGCCATCGGTGTGATCCTGAGCGAGGCGATGGGCTATCTTTCGGCCGGGATGTGGTGGCTTGCGGTGTTTCCCGGGCTGGCCCTGGTGGCTGTGGTGCTGCTGTTTGATGCAGCAGGATCAAGTCTGCGTGCCCTTATTGATCCGCACCGAGCGCAGGAGTAGGGGTGGCGAGGGAAATGTGGCATGAGAGTATCGCTCCTGAGAGCGCTGAGGCTGTGGGGGTCGTGCAGGCTGCACGGGCTCAGCACGAACACATTGCCCACGGAGACGAATTTCACCACCATCACAGTCATGCGGCTACCTCTCGACACGCTCATGGTCACCATCTGCTGCAGGTGGAGGATTTGAGCGTGTCGTTTACGCAGTACGACCCCGATGCGCGCTTCTTTCAGGCCACGCAGCGCGAGGTGAAAACGATTGAAAAGCTTAACGTGTCGGTGCACGAGGGCGAGATTGTAGCCATCGTGGGGGCATCGGGTTCGGGCAAGACACTTCTGGCCGACGCTGTGATGGGTCTGTTTGAGTCCAACGCCACCGTGCGCGGTACCGTGTGGTTTAACGGGCAGCGTCAGGACGCCGCCGGGCTTGCTGCGCTGCGCGGGCGTGGGATCTCGCTTGTGCCGCAGAGCGTGTCGCATCTCGATCCGCTCATGAAGGTAGGAGCTCAGGTGCGCGGACGGGCGAAGAATCGTAGTGAGAGGGCCCGGCGCAAGCAGCGCCAGCGCACGCTGTTTGAGCGGTATGGGCTGCCGCGTGAGCTGGAGAAGCGCTATCCGTTTGAGCTGTCGGGCGGACAGGTGCGGCGCGTGCTGCTCATGTGCGCTCTCATGGATGAGCCACGCGTGATTGTGGCCGACGAGCCCACGCCGGGGCTGGATCTTGAGCTGGCGGTACAGGCCATGGATGACCTACGCGCCTTCGCCGATGAGGGTGGAGGCGTGCTGCTCATCACCCACGACATTGAGCTTGCGCTGCGCGTGGCCGATCGTGTGGCCGTGTTCAAGGATGGTACGGTGGTGGAAGAGACGGCGGTGGAGGCCTTTACCTCCCCGGAGCGCCTTGCTCATCCCTTCAGCCGCGAACTGTGGCACGCGCTTCCCGAGCACGATTTTGCGGTAGTCAGAGGGCACGAAGATGCGAAGCAGCGTGTTCAGGGCACGGCGAGCGAGGGCGAGCAAAGGGGTAGCTGTGGACAGGAAGCCTCGGCCGCTCAAGCCACCCAGCTCACCCAAACAACCAAAACAACTCAGGCAACCCAAAGCAGCCAGGCCAGCCAGGCCGTCCATATCGTCGAACCTGCCGAAACTGCGCGAGCGCGGGGGCTCGAGGCCCGGGGAGTGCGATTTGGCTACACCGGTGATCTTCTCTACGACGATTTCAATTGTGTGGTGTACCCCGGCGAGCGGGTGGCTCTGTGCGCTGAGTCAGGGATGGGCAAGACCACGCTCTGTCGCATCCTCGCTGGATATCTTTCACCCCAGGCCGGAGGCGTGTTTGTTGATGGCGAACCCCTTCCTGCACATGGTGTAAGCCCTGTTCAGCTCATCGGCCAGCATCCTGAACTCATGGTGGATCCCCGCCTGCGGATGCGGGCGACCCTTGAAGAGACAGGCTCGCTTCGCCCCGACTTGTGTGAGGCTCTGGGTATTCGTCCCGCATGGATGCGGCGTTTTCCTCATGAGCTTTCTGGCGGGGAGCTGCAGCGCTTTTGCATTGCGCGCGCCCTTGCAGCCTCGCCGCGCTACCTGGTGTGCGATGAGATTTCGACCATGCTCGACGCGGCTGGTCAGGCTCAGCTGTGGCGGTTTTTGCTTGCGTGGTGCGAGGATAGGGGCGCGGGGATGGTGCTTGTGTCGCACTCAGCAGCCCTAGTAAAGCGCGTGGCCACGCGCACGGTGACCCTGTGCCGAACCCCGGAGGGGCTCATTAGGGTGCAGGAAGCTTGAGTTCTCCAACACCTGAGCAGCTGTGCGTGCTCTTGCGCGCAGGTGGGCACACCCGCACCACCACGGCGATGCCTGGGGATGGGCTGGTATACTGCGAGACCAATGTCAACACGTCGCACTCTCGAAGCTGAGACCCAATGCAACAGTTCGCTTCCAGGCCAAGGTGGTCAGGCAAAGGCGATACTGGAGAGGAGAGGGAGTAGATGAGCACGCCCACAAGCACATCGAAAGCCGCCGAGCAGCCTAGCACAGCGAGCACGCCGAATATGTCCAGCACACAGGAAGCTCTCACCGCGCCACACGCGCATACCATCCCCCCCAAAGCCCTGATCTTGGCTGCCGGGACCGGTACGCGCATGAAGTCGTCCAGGCCTAAGGTGGCGCATCAGATTTTGGGCAAGCCTTTGGTGCGTTGGGTGGTTGATGCGGCCCATGAGGCGGGCATTGATGAAGTTCTGACCGTGCTGGGCCATAAAAGTGAGCAGGTGGCTCCGCTCGTGGAAGGTGACACCCGCGTTGTTATGCAACATCAGCAGCGGGGAACGGGAGATGCGGTCAATGCGGCTCGTGCCGCCCTGGCTGGTCCGGATGGCCAGATGATGCCGGGCACGCTCGTGGTGCTCTCCGGTGACTGTCCGCTTATCACCCCCGCTACCATCCGCGCGCTTGTAGAAAGACGCGAGAAGACCGGCGCGGCTGTGGTGGTTCTCACCATGCATCAGGCCGATCCCTTCGGCTACGGCCGCATCGTGCGTGCGGGTGAGGGGGATGCGGTTGCGCGTATCGTGGAGCAGAAGGACGCCACACCCGAAGAAGCTGCCATTACCGAGTGCAATGCGGGCTTCTACGCCTTCGACACTCTCGCGCTCTTTAGCGCCTTGGAGCGCGTGTCTGACGACAACGCGCAGGGCGAGTACTACCTCACCGATGTGCTGGAAATCTGCCGCAGTGACGGCCGCGAGGTGCTCGCGTATACCACCGAAGATCCCGAAGAGGCTCTGGGGGTCAACGCGCGCATTCAGCTGGCTCAGGCCACCCGCGCCATGCAGCGCCGCATCAACGAGGGGCATATGGCGGCCGGGGTGACCATGTGGGATCCCGCTACCACTTGGATTGGCCCCGACGTGCGCCTGGAACCTGACGTGGAGCTTCTGCCCAACGTCATGCTCCTTGGCGCAACCAAGGTGGCGCGCGACTGTGTTATTGGCCCTGACACGCGTCTTATTGACACGACGGTGGGCGCGGGCTGTCGTATCGACGAGACGGTGGCCGAGGGTGCCTGCATCGATGAGGGTGCAAGCTGTGGTCCGCGTGCCTATCTGCGCGCCGGGGCGCACTTGTGCGCGGGGGCCAAGGCTGGCACGCACGTGGAAATCAAAAAGTCCACCATTGGTGTGGGCAGCAAGGTTCCGCATCTCTCATATATAGGTGATACGGAGATGGGCGCGGGCGTGAACATCGGTGCCGGCACCATCACCTGCAACTACGACGGAGTGAATAAACACAAGACGGTTATTGGCGACAAGGTCTTTGTGGGCAGCGATACCATGCTGGTGGCACCCGTGACCATTGGGGAAGGGGCCATCATTGGCGCGGCCTCCTGTATCACGCGCGACGTAGCCCCTGACGCGCTAGCCTTGGAGCGCAGCGAGCAGCGCCAGATTGAGGGATGGGCGAGTAAACACAAAGCGAAACTCGCGGATGCGAAGGAGAAGAATCACTCCTCGTAGGACTCCTGAAAGCTGTAATACCTGGTCCACACAACTCCATACCACCTGTGCCTGAAACGCGCCCGCGCAGCACCTCCCGCAGAGGGTCAAAGGGCGCGTTCTCGACAAGAGCCGTCTTTCATATACGTCGCATGGTTGATTTTGGGGCTATGTGGCGTGTTTTGGCCCGCCACAGGCATCTCTAAACCATCTACGGATAAATGCTACCAAAAGAGTAGCATTTAACCTGGCCGGTGCCGGCGTGCAGCTATACTCCCCTCACGACCTACGAAAGGCTAGGAGCAGGAGCGAGGCCTGATGCCTGCCACCTGGCGTTTCATTATGTATGTTCCAAGGGTTGTCTGGTGTATGAGTCGTAGTTGCGAGGAGGAGTCATGTCATCCGACCGAGTTCCCAACATCGTCATTCTCGGAGGCGGGTATGGAGGCCTGCAGTGTGCCATGCGGCTGCAAAAAAAGCTTCCATCGGGTAGGGCAAACGTCACATTAGTGAGCAAGCACGATTATCACTACCAGACAACCTTGCTGCATAAGGTCGCCGCAGGCACGCTCGCCACGCGCAAGGCAAGGATTTTCTACCGCAAGGTTCTCGACACCAATAAAATTTCTTTTATCAAAGATTCCGTACTTGCCATTGATCCGGAAAATCGTGTGGTGGAGTGCGATCGCCATAAGCTCTCCTATGATTACCTTGTAATTGGACTTGGGTTCAGGTCTAAGACTATGAATGTGCCGGGTGTCGATGACTATGCGTATTCGATTATCTCCCTTAATACAGCTCAGCATCTGGCGCACGTCATTGAGAACAAGTTCAAGGACTTTGCCATCACCCAAAACTCCGATGACCTGCGCGTCATTGTCTGTGGCAGCGGGCTTACCGGCATTGAATTTGCCGCCGAGATCGCCAGTCAGCTTGACGATCTGTGCTGCGTCTGCGGTATCGACCGCTCTCTGGCTCATGTTACCTGCATCGGCGGTTCGCGCTTTTTGCCCGGATTCAGCGACTCTGCGGTACGTAAGGCGAAAAAGAAGCTCGTCAAGGCAGGCGTTGAGATTGTGACCGGCGCGCGCGTGACCGAGTGCCACCGCGACGGAGTCACCCTGAAGGACAAGGATACGGGTGCTGTGCGCGAACTCAAGGGCACCACAGTCGTGTGGTGCGGCGGTGTCCAGGGTAGCGAGGTCGTGGAGCAGTCTCCCTTTGAAAACAAGCAAGGTCGCATCGCGGTAGATGAGCATTTGCGCGTGCCTGGCGTGGAAAACATTTTTGTGGTGGGCGACTGCTCACAGGTCACTGACGAGAACGGCAAGCCCTATCCTGCCACCGCACAGATTGCAAACCAGGCTGGTGCTTATGTGGGCGATGCGCTTATCGCGCTCATTCAGGGCAGGTCTCTTCCCAAACGCTTCAAGTATGCCTATAAGGGAACGCTGTGCGGTATCACCCACACCGACGGCGTGGCTATGGTCATGAGTAGGGCAGTGAGCGGTGAGCTTGCCGCCTTCATCAAGAATTTCGTGGAAAACCGCTGGCTGTTCAATATTGGGGGTCTTCGCATGGTGATCAGGAAGGGCCAGTTCAGGTTTAGGACGAGCAACTAAGGCTACACGAGCAGCTGAGCAAGCACCTAGGGCTGCTAAGAGTTTCTTCCTGTTCGATCCACGAGTGCATCTACCAACTCTGCCTCCCTCTCTTAGGTGCCTGGCATCTGAGAGGGGGAGGTTTTTTGTGCCGCTGCGCTGCGCATCTTGCGCGATAATGGGCCGGCTGACATGGCGCAGGCGCGCATGAGGCAAGGGCATCGTTTGAAGGTAGGAGCAGGCATGACCAAGATGATTCAGATGGAAAAGAACCTGATGGTGTTCAGCGGCTCGGTAAATCCGGAGCTGGCCGAACAGATTGCTCAGGAGCTGGGCGTGGAGCTTGGTAAGGTCAAGCTTGAGCGCTTTGCCAATGGCGAGATTTATGCGCGCTATCAGGAAAGTGTGCGCGGTGCCGATGTGTTTCTGATTCAGTCCATCGCCGGCCCCTGCATCAACGACAGCTTCATGGAGCTGCTTATCATGGCTGATGCCGCTAAGCGGGCCAGCGCGCGCAGTATCTCGGCCGTCATCGCTCACTACGGCTATGCCCGCCAAGATCGCAAGGCTGCCGCACGCGAACCCATCACCGCCAAGTTGGTGGCCGATCTCATTGCCGTATCCGGTGCGGACAATATCCTCACCATTGACCTGCACCAAGATGCTATTCAGGGCTTCTTCGATATGCCGGTGAATCATATGACCGCTATGCCCATTTTTGTGGACTACTATAAGAACAAGGGCTTGGAGAGCGAAGAGATCTGCGTGGTATCGCCCGACGTGGGGCGTGCCAAGGCTGCCAAAAAGTTTCAGACGATGCTGGACTGCGACATCGCAATCATGCACAAGGATCGCCCACGTCATAACCAGGCTGAAATCACCGCCCTCATCGGCGAGGTAACCGGCAAGGTCTGTATTCTCAATGACGATATCATCGATACGGGCGGCTCGCTGGTGGCGGCGGCTGAAACCCTTATGGCGCGCGGTGCCAAGAGGGTTCTTGCCTGTGCCACGCACGGCCTGTTCAGCGGTCCGGCCTATGAGCGGCTGGAAAACTCCTGCATTGAAGAGATAACGGTAACGAATGCCGTACCGGTGCCCTTAGAGCGCCAGACCGGCAAAATCAAGGTGCTGTCGGTCGCGCCGCTTTTTGCCAAGACCATCCGTAACGTCTTTGAGAACGGCTCGGTTTCGTCACTCTTCGACTAAGGGCTGAAGGAGGCGCAGCAACCTGCGTCGATGAGGCTTAAGGGTGCAGGCGATACGGCACAGGGCTTAAGGCGGGCGAAAATGAATTGATCAGCGTTTCTCTAAGATGCGGCATGCGTAAGGGAGGAACACCGAGGTGAAGATGATTGTCGGCCTGGGCAATCCGGGGGAGCGCTACGCGCATACGCGCCACAACGCCGGGTTTGAGGCGATTGCGCTCATTGCCGAGGAATATCGGGCCAGCTATTGGAAGACAGAGTGCGGAGCGCTCACCGCTCGGGTGCGCATAGGGGGCGATGAGGTGCTTCTTGCCATGCCCCAGGGTTTTATGAACACCTCGGGCGGTCCGGTCAAGCATCTGTGTGCGGCCTACGGTATGGGGTCTGCTGATATCGTGGTGATTCATGACGAACTGGATATCGACCCCGGAACTATCAGGGTGAAGTTTGGTGGGGGGCTGGCGGGTCACAACGGCCTTAAGTCCATCGCCGATAAGCTCCAGACCAGGGATTGGGCGCGTGTGCGCGTAGGTATCGGACGACCCGTGGGACGCATGCCGGTGGTGGATTGGGTGCTTTCCGTCCCCAAGAAAGAAGCCTGGGACGGTTTCTTTGAGGGCGTGTGCCTGGCTGCCAAGGCCGCGCCCTTTTACCTAGAACATGGCCTCACGCAAACGCAGCAGAAGTTCAACTGATAAGCAGCCTGCCTGGGCTGGTTGAGCGATACGGGTCTGAGGGTGCGCTCGCAGGGGTGCGCTTTGGCGTGTTCACACGATGGCCTCTCGGTTGCGTCTTGGTCTCTTATCGCTGCGGTGCTGGCAAGTGTGCGACAATGGCCCGTGAAAAAACGGGTAAGGCAGGCACAGCAATGGCAACGCAATTGAGAGTCGCGCCGGCAGATGCGGCGCTTGTATCATGTATTCAACAGGAATTTGGCTTGGCGCGCTGTGTCGCTCAGACCATGGTTACCCATGGGGTGGGGACGAGCGATCAGGCGCGTCTTTTTCTTGCTCCTAACCTGGAGCGCGAGTGGATCAATCCCTACGAGATTCCCCAGATGAAAAAGGCGGCTGACCGCATTGAGCGGGCCGTGCGCGAAGGTGAGCGCGTGCTTGTGTTCGGCGACTTTGATCTCGATGGCATATCGGCCACCACCGTGCTCACGCGCGGGCTGCGCGCCCTGGGCTGCGACGCGGTGCCCTTCATCCCCCAGCGCTTCGAGGAAGGCTACGGTCTCACACCCGCCTCTATTGAGCGGGCCATGTCGTACAAGCCCGCTCTCATCGTCACCGTGGACTGCGGCATCTCATGCAAAGATGAGGCACAGCTCATCACTGAGGTAGGGGTTGACCTGGTGGTGACCGATCACCACGAACCCGGCCCCATGGTGCCCGAGGACATCATCGTGGTCGATCCTAAATGCGACCCGGACTGCTCGAGTGCGATTTTGGCGGGGGTGGGTGTGGCGCTCAAGCTGGTTCAGGCCCTAGGCGGGCGCTTGGGTCAGCCCCATCTGTGGCGATCGCTGACCGACTTTGCCACCCTGGGCACCGTGGCCGACCTCATGCCGCTGGTGCACGAAAACCGCGCGCTTGTGGCCGATGGCATCGCGCGCATGAATGCGGCCCCGCGCCCCTGTCTAGCCGCCCTCATTGAGGTATGTAATATGGCGGACAAGGAGCTGTCCTCCACCAACCTCAGCTTCTCTCTCATTCCGCGCCTCAATGCCGCCGGGCGCATGGGCAACGCCGATTTGGCTCTTGACCTGCTTATGACCGATGACTTTGAGCTGGCCCAGAGCAAGGCTGCCGAGCTTGACTGTGTGAACTCCGAGCGCCGCGCCATTGAAGCCGAGCTTGCCGAGGCGGCCAAAGAGCAGGCCGCCTCCTCCTATCAGGGCGAGCGAGCGCTGGTGGTAGCAGGTGAGGGCTGGCATGAGGGCGTGAAGGGGATCGTGGCTTCGCGCTTGGTGAATATCTACGGTGTGCCAGCACTCCTCTTCACCATTGATGGAGATGAGGCTCGCGGCTCAGGACGCAGCGCCGGGAGCGTAAACCTCTTCAAGGCGGTGGAGTCGACGGCTGACATTCTCACGCGCTTTGGCGGACACGAGGCTGCCGTAGGCGTGACGCTGCCTGCTGCGAAGCTCCCCGAGTTCGAGAAGCGCCTCTGCGCGTTTATGGACGCGCTGCCTCCGGACAGCTTTCACCCCCTCATTCAGGCGGATGCGGTGGTTGAGCTGGATGAGCTGACCTTGGAGGCGGTCGAAGACCTGGAGCGCTTGGCGCCCTTTGGCCAGGACAATCCCGTGCCGCGCTACCTGGCCCGCAACGTGCGCTTGAGCGGCTGTCGCGCGGTCGGCGTGAACAAGAACCATCTTTCCTGTCAGCTGATTGACGGGGTGGCGGCGGTGGGTGGCATCATGTTCCACTGCGACGGCATTGATTCGCTCATGGCCTGCGGCAGCGTGGTGGACGCGGCCTTTCAGCTCCAGATTGACGAATGGCGTGGGCGGCGCTCGGTCAAGTGCCTGCTTGAGGCGATTGAGCCGGCAAGCGCATGCCCGGCCCTGCGCGCTTGCCTACCCGACGAGGAGATGGACTTTGTCAGCGAGCTTTACGAGATTGATCGCGACTTGGAGGTTGCCTGCTCACTCGATGACCCCTGCGGGTGTGGAGGGCTTTCTCAGGCCGACTGCCGCACAAACTGGTCGCAGCTTGCCAAGGACGACCCCGAGGAGTTTGAGCGTCGCCTGATCAGGGCCTTCATTGGCGATGGTGTGCTGCATGCCTCCCAGCGGCGGGCCTTGGACGCCCTGGCGCGTGGGCACAGTGCCCTGACGGTGATGGGCACGGGGCGGGGTAAGTCGCTTGTGTTTCAGGTGCATGCCGTGCGCTGCGCGCTTGGAGCTGGCAAGGCGAGTGTGTTTGTATATCCCCTGCGTGCGCTCTTGGCTGATCAGCGCTTTCACCTGGCGGCGGTCTTTGACAAGCTGGGACTTGTGGTGGCGGTGCTCTCTGGCGAAACACCTACCGAGGAGCGCCACCGCATCTATGCTGCCCTGAAGGAGGGTTCGGTGGATGTGGTGCTGACCACGCCTGAATACCTATCCTTCCATGCGGCGAAGCTTGCTGCCTGTGAGCGCGTGGGCTTTTTCGTGGTGGACGAGGCTCATCATATGCTTCAGTCGGGCGCGGGCCGGCGTGCCGCCTATGCCCTGCTCGGCGAGGTGGCAGAGGCGATGGGTAATCCGACGGTGCTGGCCGTCACCGCTACCGCACCGCCCGAGGTGGAGCAGGCCGTGCGCGAAGCCTTCCGTATTGACGAGGTGGTGCTGGACGATTTTGCCCGCTTCAACCTCAAGGTGGATGACCGCCGCAGCATGCGCGATAAGGACAGCTACGTGGCCGGCATCATTGCATCGGGCGAGAAGACCGCTGTGTACGTGAACTCTCGAATGGGCACGGTTGATCTGGCTCGTACCCTGCGCACCCTCGTGCCACAGGTGGCCATGCAAATTGGCTTTTACAACGCGGGCCTCTCGCGCGAGGAGCGCGAGCGGGTGGAGCGGCTGTTTCGCGAGGGGGTTTTGCGCGTGCTGGTGTGCACCTCTGCCTTTGGCGAGGGGGTGGACATCCCCGATATTCGCCATGTGGTGCTCTACGGCATGCCCTTCTCCGAGATTGAGTTTAACCAGATGAGCGGCCGGGCGGGGCGCAACGGTCAGGATGCCTGTATCCACGTGCTCTTCGGTAAGCGCGATGCCGTTCACAACGAAGGCATCCTGTATGCCAGCGCCCCTAATCACGACACCATGGCCTGCATCTATCGCGAACTCAAGCGTTTTCAGCGTGAGGCTGAGGCCCTGGTTCAGGAGGGACAGGCGGGGCAGACTCAAGCCCCCACGGGTGCCGCGAATGCGACGGTAGACACTCGGGCGAATGCACAGGCGGCCCCCGCAGGCAGAGGTGGCATTCAGAGCACGTCTGAACGCGCTTCAGGCAGCTTGCAGATGGGTACAGCGCATCGGTCAATGGAGGTTTCGGTGCGTGAGGGGGAGGTTTTCTTTACAATATCCGACCAAGACCTTGCGGCGGCCTGCATGGCGCGCCGTCCCCGTTTTGAGGTGGGGGCGCAGGCGTGCGCATGTGCGATTGCGGTGTTTGAGGAGTTAGACCTGGTGCGCCTTGCCGTCGTTGGCACTGATGAGGCAATCCATACCCTCCACGTCAGAGCCACAACCAGCAAGGTCGAACTCACCGACAGTGTGTTGTACCGCGAGGGCTTGGGCGATTTGGACGAGTTCGCGCGGTTTCGCGAGTGGGCCATGCGAAGCCCCGCCGAGACCCTGCACGGACGGATCGTGCGTCCCATGCTGCCGGACGAATCGTAGATATGATGCAAGGGGGATAATATGGCTCAAGAGAACACCAGTTTTGACGTGCCCCTCGGTGCCATTGCGCCTTCTGCTACCGCTGACGACGCAAGCCCCGAGGAGCGCTTTGCCGAGCTTGAGCGGCGCTCGCGCACCTATATATCCGATGAGGGCATAGGGATGGTGGAGAAGGCCTATCGCTTTGCCGAGGCGGCCCATGCGGGTCAGTGCCGCAAAAGCGGCGAGCCCTTTATCGCCCATCCCATTGAGGTGGCGCTCATCTTGGCTGATTTGCGCATGGATGCCGACACCCTGTGTGCGGCACTCCTCCACGACACGGTGGAGGACACCGACGCGACCGTGGAGGAGATATCCGAGCAGTTCAACCCCGAAGTAGCCCAGCTTGTCCAGGGGGTCACCAAAATCACCCGGATTGAGGTGGAAAGCCTCACCGATGAGCAGGCGGCCACCGTCCGCAAGATGTTTGTGGCCATGAGTAAAGACATCCGCGTCATTATCATCAAGCTGGCCGACCGCCTGCACAACATGCGCACCCTCAAGGCCCTGCCCGAGGATCGCCGCATCTTCAAATCACGCGAAACCCTGGAGATCTACGCGCCCATCGCCCATCGCCTGGGTATTGGCTCGATTAAGTGGGAGCTTGAAGATCTGGCCTTTTATTATCTTGAGCCCGTCAAATTTGCCCAGATTTCGCGCATGGTGGCCGAAAGTCGTGAGGAGCGCGAGCGCTATCTGGCCGGTGTGGTGTCCACGCTTTCTAAGGAGCTGGATCGCCTCGGCATCAAGGCGCATATCGCCGGGCGGCCCAAGCACCTGTATTCCATCTATCGCAAGATGACAACGCGTGACAAGGGCTTCTCCGAAATATACGATCTCATTGCGGTGCGCGCCATCGTGAGCACGGTCATGGACTGCTATGCCGTGGTGGGCGTTGTGCACGCTCTGTGGCATCCCATGCCCGAGCGCTTCAAGGACTATATCGCGACGCCCAAGATCAACATGTATCAGAGCCTGCATGCCACGGTCATCGGGCCGTCAGGTCGTCCTCTTGAGGTACAGATTCGTACCGAAGAGATGCACCGCATGTGCGAGTACGGTGTGGCGGCCCACTGGCGCTATAAGGAGAAGGGTGGCAGCAAGGCCGACATAGCCTTCGACCGCCAAATTGCCTGGCTTCGGCAGGCGGTTGAGCGCATGGAGGAAACTGACGACTCGCACGAGCTGATGAGCGATCTGAAGATGGATCTTGCGCCCACCGAGGTGTTTGTGTTTACCCCCAAGGGTGACGTGATGAGTCTGCGGGCGGGTTCCACCCCGGTGGATTTTGCCTATGCGGTGCACACTGAGGTGGGCCACCACTGCGTGGGTGCCAAGGTCAACGGCGCGATTGTGCCGCTGTCCTATGAGCTGCGTACGGGCGATTGTGTGGAGATTCTCACTCAAAAAAGCGCTACACCCTCGCGTGACTGGCTCAAGATGGTGAAGACCCCCTCGGCCCGTTCCAAGCTGCGCAGCTACTTTTCCAAGCAAAGCCGCAGCGATGATTTGGCCCTGGGTCGCGACCGCTTGGCTCGCGAACTCAAGAAACACGGGCTGGGCCTGGGTTCTACTGCCTCCATTCGCGCCCAAAAGGCCGTGTGTGAGCAGATGGGCTACAAAGAGGTGGACGACATGATGGCCGCCGTAGGCGCGGGTAAGGAAACCGTGCTGCACGTGGCCAATCGTCTGATGAAGCTTTTGCTTCCTGACCAGGAGGAACAAAATTCCACTCCCAACCTGATGACCACGGGCGCAAAAGCTCCGCCCATGCTTACCTCGGTGCGCAGGCTCAATGCACTTTCCAAGACGCACTCCTCGCATGGTGTGGTGGTGGTGGGTCTGGATAATGCTCTGGTGCGCTTGTCACGCTGCTGCAACCCCGTGCCTGGCGATGAGATTATCGGCTTTGTCACGCGCGGCCGAGGCGTGTCGGTGCATCGGCGCGACTGCCCTAACGCCAGTGATCTGATGCGTGATCAGGGGAGATTGATTGACGTGCGCTGGGATGATGCGGCCTCACGCGAGACCTCGTTTCAGGTGGAGGTCTATATTGAGGCGCTTGACCGCATGAATCTGCTGCGCGACATCATCAACACGCTCTCGGAGTCGTGCGTTAACGTGCTTGCGTCCAACACCTCGTGTCACTCCGATGGCATCGTAGAGATGCGCTATCTCTTTCAGGTGTCGCAGGTGTCCAGCATGGAGAAGCTCTTGGACGAGTTGCGGCTTATTGATGGGGTGTTTGAGGCGCGGCGCATGCCACCCGGGGGTACGCCGCACGCCACCCGTTCCACTAAAAAGCACAAGGCGGCCTGTTCGTCGGCCCGGTAGGCCACGCTAGCAGGATGACAGGAGGTTGTATGCGCGCGAACTGTAAACGTATCACCACCGAGAGTCACGGGTGTGTGCCCGTGACCGTGCTCACCATCGGCATCATGGACAACAACTGTCTGATCGTGTCTGACGGTCATCACGAGGGTGCTCCGGCCATGGTGGTTGACCCCGCAGGGGATGCGGAGGCCATCATAAAGGCGCTCGGCTGGTTCAAGCTTGAGTGGATTGTCTGCACGCATCGCCACTACGACCACCTGCTCGCCCTGCCCGAGCTTGCACGACAGACGAAGGCCACCGTGGTGGCGCATCCGGCCGATGCGGTGGTGATTGAGGAGGGGCAGCAGGGCTCATTCGGGGCCTGGTCTGCGGTTGAAGGGGTGCCGGTGGATCGTAAGGTGGTCGACGGTGACACGATTACGCTGGGCTCGCTTGGCTTTCGGGTTATTCACACGCCCGGGCATACCAAGGGTGGCATCTGTTTGTATCTGCCCGGATTTGATGACAAGCCGGGTCTGCTCTTTGCGGGCGACACGCTTTTTCGGGGCGCGACGGGCCGCGTAGACTTTGAGGGTGGCAGCGCCAAGGAGATGCGCGAAAGCATGCGCACCAAACTCGCGCCCCTGCCTGACGACACCATCGTTTTTCCCGGTCATGAGGCGCTCACCACCATCGGCACCGAGCGCTATCGGGTCATCGAAGCCTTCTAATACAGAGGGATACCCCGCCGCCCTGCCCGCCGATGTCACGGTGAGTG
>CAYTIS010000013.1:0-23465 GCA_964438035.1 uncultured Slackia sp. | reverse complement strand
TGGTTATGCAGGAAATCATTCCCCTTCTGTGCCCTGCATTGCGTGCTGAAAACTTGCCAAGGTGCCGCGCTGTTCATGCCCAAGTCTCGACCGAGCTCTCACCATGCAACCATGCGACCATGCGGCTAACCCGCTTCTCGCCGAAATCTGGCCCATTCTTCAGGAGAAACGATCGACTTCTCTGCAAAAGTCTAGTACGATACGCCAATCACGAGACGAGTGGGAGGTGGCTTGCTTTGAACGATAATCTTCAAGAGAAAGAACTTCGCACCCGAGCTAAAATAACCTCGAACTTCAACAAAGCAGGAACTATTTGCTTTTTTCTTATGGTTGTTCTGCTCACAACAGTAACCTTCCATTCCATATTCACTAATCGAATCAGCGATGAAGCTTCCTATCCCTTTTTGTTGGTTGTCATTGCTTGTACTGGATTATTTTTCGTATTGCTCTTTTCCATGAAATGCAGCCATCCAACGGATAGATCCTGAGGTTTTCTTTGACGTGTTTCACGTGCTTCAGGTAATAACCTATTCGTTAGCTGCTCTCATTCGGCGATTGTCACACGCGGGAGTGTCACTGCTGTCTCATACGGTGCGCTTGGTAAGCAAATGCCGCACCGTATGAAACAGCAGTGCGGGAGTGTGTATTATCGACACAGTCCTCCAGATAAGGACAATAAGGCGTCGGAGGAGTCTAAGATTCATTTAACAGAGCTTGGGTATCGTATAGCCAGTTCTCTCGTCCTTTAGAGTAGCTCGAGCCTCCAAAAAATCACCTAACCAAGCTGGTCAGCCTTTAGTTCTGTCCGATCTCAAGAATACGTATGCGCCCCGCACACAAACTAACATGATTCCACTCCATACAGCCCGACAAATGATTTCTTTGCCTGTCTAAGCACCTCTCGTTATTGGCATACTTATCAAGAAATCGCCTGTATTCAATGTGTCACCTCAGGAAACGTATCGTCATCTTCGCTCGTCTAGATTGACTACCTGTTTTTCGTTTTGCCTTGATAGACTTCGCATTCTTTTGATAGTACCAGACTCACGTCAATTTTACTTACAAAAATCTACATAGGGCAAGTATGATGAGTCGAAATTGAAAATATTATATATCTTCACAGACTATTATAAACATAATATATATCAAATCGCAAGACTCATTGGCATAAGCGCCATTACCCAAAAGAGCTTCGTCCTCATTATAGATATGAACCTACGACGGCAGTTCGCCAAACTCATTAGACGACTTTTTTCTTTTTTGTCTCCTTCAATGAGTAGTATTGACAAAAAGACCTCGGTTAATGGCACCCCGGAGCATAACATTCAATCAGCAGTAATAACCGAAGTCTATTGTTAAACCACTGTTGACATGGTCCTGATAAAATCCCCCGTCCGGTGTGCTGTGGGTACGCCCGATTACCTGTTAGTCCTCCTCCCCATGGTCGACAACCAGGAGTATTGAGGCAAGCTATTTATGAAACATTTATTCGTGTCAATAGTGATCTGACACAGAGTAACCGAAACATTTGTTGTGGGGCAGGCATCTTGATTTGTCACATGATGTTAGAAGCAAAAAATAGTTTATAAGCATCCATTTTTTGCACTACATCGCACTCGCCGAATGAAAGATCGCGGTGATAGCATCAAAGTGCATCGATGTAAAGCAAGTAGATAAGGTACCCGAATCACATCTATCCGAAAGTGCGCGCCTATTAAGAACCAAAAGGAGGAAAAGATGTACGATAGCAACCTTGACCTAGTTGGAAAACGATTCGAGGATCTCTCACCGGAAGAGATGGACTATATAGTGGGAGGCGATGGCGCGTCTCCTATGTCAACTCCAATTACCTCTCTTACCGCCGTCTCTGCTATTTGGACTAGCGCAGCAACCGTCTCTCTTTCCATAAGTCTTATTTCTTATACAGTCAACCACTAACGACTAGTCCTTATCAATTGATAATGCCTAATCTAGGAGGTTCAGATGAACGACAATATCGTTGGTCCCAAATTCGATAATCTTTCAGAAGAAGAAATGGCATTCATTGTAGGTGGAGACGGCGCAACTCCAATGTCAGTGTCTGTCATTAGCACATACACTGCTTCCTATGTAGTTTCAACTGCAGTATCTATACTCCTCTCAGGCGGTGCTGTATCTTGGATCGCCTCCGCATGGGCACGTTGCGCATAAAATATTGTATCTTCAATAAAACCACATAATCAGCACCTCGGCCCTCCCCCTTTTCGCACTAAGCGAGAGGGAGAGGGCCATCAACGCCCTTTCAACACTCTTATATTGCTGCATTTCCTCGAAAGGAGATCAATCGTGGCAGATAAAACCACATGCAAATCTATGCTGATTTCAGAGCGGATATCTCTTATCACTCCATCTCTTATTGAGGAACAGGCGAACGGCGAAAATGTGAGGCAGTGGCTCGACAGGAAAGGCACTATAGATTCAGAAAAACTTAGTGTCATTTTATCTATAAACCATTGGAGCTGGGAAGCGTTTGACTACGCAATAGATCCTCATTTTACACTGCATGATGTCGAATTTGATGAGGCCATTCTGCGCGAGATTTTCCAGATGTCGGATGGCAAAGCGAGCCAATATCCAAAAGAAGATTCCTACGTTGTTCTCTTAATGCCATTTCTCGACAAGTTCGTCTCACAATGCAACTCTATTATGAAATCCTCAAGTGTTTCATTTAGCACAAAAACCATCCAATCGCTTACAGAATGCCTCGTCTCAAGACTATTCGGTCTAAGTCTTAAAGTGTTTGTCTATGAGCTTAATCTCACTAAAAGTCAAGAATATCTCGAAGGAAATACGCCTGAGGCACGCTTTATATCATTTATTAATCGATATAAGCAGAGAGAAACATTGTTGAATCTCTATGCTAAATACCCTGTTCTTGCACGTAGAATGTTAGTAATGACAAACAATTTCATACTGTACGTTACTGAGCTCATTCATAATCTGAATTATTTTTCTTCGACATGTAATGGCATCCTCCCTACAAACGAACCATGTTTGCATATTGAAGACATTGTGCCAGGAAGAGGCGATTCTCATGAAAAAGGGAAAACCGTTGCAATTATCGAAACAAACAAAGGCAAAATTATCTATAAACCACGAGATCTTCGAATCGAGAAAACATTCAATAAGGCAGTAGAGTTCTTTTCGCAGGCCCCTGGATTCGCTAGCCTACGTCTTACGAAATCCTATTACTCGGATAGTTTTACATTCTCCGAATATATCGAACAGAAGGATTGCACGACTGAAGCAGAGGTATGTAAATACTACTATCGCTACGGAGAGCTAATTGCTCTTATGTATCTTTTGAATGGGAACGATGTACACTACGAGAATGTCATCGCTTGCGGAGAATTTCCTGTGATTATCGATCTGGAGACCCTGTTCGCCAACGCCGTTGGATTCGAAACTAGCATTCCCCTGGACACCTCTTTGACAGAACGTATGAGAACTTCCGTCGCTAGCAGCATAATGCTCCCGTCAAAAATGAGAATCGATGCGCACGGGAACATCGTAGACCTTAGTGGTGTTAGTGGACAAGGGGGTCCTATATCTAAAAGAGAATATCAGCCGAAAGACCTCTTAACAGATAATGCCCGATTCGAGCTTGCCGAAATTGTTTTACCGAGCAGCAATAACGAAGTTCGTCTTAATGGAAAAACAGTCAATTACCAACATTATTACAAAGAAATAGAGTTTGGATTCCTCGTTGTGCTCAATTATTTCCTCGCAAATAAAGATTCTTTTGTTGATCTAGTCGGTGAGTTTGATGATTACCGATCACGTACACTAGTAAGGGATACGAATAAGTATGCGCAACTATTAACATTCACTAGGCATCCAGCATGCCTAAAGGATTATATCGAAGTAGAGAAAGTTCTGGAAAACCTCTATTCGTATCCGGTATCTAGTAAGGAAATTTGTCTGTGTGAATACAAAGACATGCTCTTTGACGATATTCCTATTTTTTATTCGTCCCTAGATAGTCGAGACCTTTTCCATTCTTCAGGAAAAGCCATCGAGCAGGTTTTTACGAAGACCCCCAGGGAGACTCTTGTTGAAAAACTTCAGTCTATTGATGCAATTTGTGTCACACAGCAAATCGGATTAATCCGAATGAAGCTAAGAGGAACCGATGGGATGAACACTATGCTGCACATCGATTCACTTACTTCCCACAAAGGAGAAAATGCTGTTAACTCCAGTGGATATTTCCACCTTGCCAAAGCGATTGCAGACAACATAGCCTCGTCGACCTACATGGATGCCTTCCCTTATGCAGCACAATGGCTGACCATAATGAACGGAGAAGTCGACGATTACGATTACGGCCCAATGAGAAGCGATTTTTACGATGGGGTTGCGGGGATCGCACTGTTATTTGGAAGCCTTTACTCTATTACCAAAGAAGAAAAGTACCGGGATTTCGCGGTTCGATGCGTTGTGTCTTCTTGTGGGCATCCGATCCTACCATCAACCGACAGCGCGTACATTGGCTTTCATTCTTTAGCAAAACTAAGCCCCATAGTCTCCTCTCTCTCCAGCATACCCGCATCAGACGCTTGGGGGCTATACTTAGACAACCTTAACCAATATCATCGATCATATTTAACAAAACAGCATGAGCCTGATTGCCTTGTTGGATCGGGTGGAATCATTTCGTGCTATCTGGAACTTTACAAGTTGACGAAAGATTCACAATATCTAGAATATGCTTTCGCTTTGTTTAATAAAGAATATGTATCCTGTGTCTCTATCGATAATTTAGGAATCGGTCACGGCCTTTCAGGCATTCTGATTTCGCTGGTTAAACTATTCCAAGCAACCGAAGATAAACGCGTCGCAAAAAAGATTCTTGAAATAAACTCTATGCTAGAATTGGTATTTTTAAAGCATCAATATACTGCTCCGTTTTCATGGTGCAATGGCCATATTGGATATCTTTTAAGTCAACATTTTCTTTCCCAAGCAGGACTAACGAACGAATGCGACGAAAGCCGACTTGCTACTTTGCACTCCGAGTTAGATAAAGTTAAATATTCTAGCGACTGTATCTGCCACGGAGAATGTGGTCGAATCAACTACTATTTCGATTCTGCCCTAATTACCGGCTCAGACCGCCTGCTCTCAAAGGCCCAGGAGCTCACAAAACGTCTTATGCTAAGGATCGAAGACTCGTCTGACATAAGAATAAAATATTTTGAAGGATTCCCAAACTTCGGACTATTTACTGGACTGGCAGGCATTGCGTATACACTGCTTCGCACCGATCCATCTACCAATCACGCCTTACTCCTCGTGTAAAGGAGGATTGATCATGAAAATCACTGCAATTTGCGGCACGCGCACAGAACATGGACGAACGATGTCAGCGCTTCAGGAAATAGGGCAATCCTACCAAGAGCTTCGAACCGATGTGGATTTCTTAATATTGGACCCAACGAACTATGTTCTCCTTCCTTCATCTGATCCGCGCTCGCCCTTTATTGCTGGTGCGGATGAATTGGAGCTAGAAAAAGTAGACGACACACATAAAATAAAGAAGATACTGGAGAAATCTGATCTTATAATCTTCGCTTCTCCCACCTATTACGCTAACGTAACTGCAGACTTTAAACTCTTTATTGATCGCTTTTGCCATCTTGCACATCTATATTACTTTGCAGGAAAACCCTGCCAGACATTAGTTGTATCTGATGGAAATGGACACGTTCAAGTATCTAATTATCTAAAATCCTTTTGCGAAGGCCTAGGGCTTGTGAGAGTGAATGAGATAATCCTAGCAAGTCATCTCCCTCTCTCCCGAGATGATGCCATCGAAATTAGCAGAAGTGGGATATCCGCGATCGAACATCCCGAGTTATTAGAACCTACAATCGGGATGGAAACCAGTTTTCAACACTGGAAAAAGTCTATTGCCAAACAACCAAGGAACGCTTCCGAATTTGTTTACTGGAGCGATAACGGATTATTTCTCTGTGATACTTTGCGAGACTATTTCAGGCAGATCAGGAGTAAAAATGGGGAGAATTAAAACCGTTCTCCAATCAGAACATAGCGAGTGCGGCTTGGCGGTAGCCTCATGCATAATGCACTATTTTGGGAAAAAGATCCCCCTCAGTAAGTTAAGAAGCGACTATGGCTCACCTAAAGGCGGACTGTCATTTAGCAATATATGTAATATTTTACGTTCGGAAAAAATTGAGTATAAAGGCGTGAGGGTGAATAACGCATCAGATCTGCCAAACTCGCGGTTTCCTAGTGTCCTCCTGTGGGATAACACTCACTTCGTGGTCCTGTATAAACAAATTCTTGGAAAATATTATGTAATGGATCCCAGGATAGGACGAGTTTCCTATCCCGCAAAAGAGCTTGCAAATCATTTTTCGGGATTGGCTCTAGTATTTGAGTCTTTTGAAACAGCCAAGACGATCGAATCATCACCTAACAACGGCGTATCCGAAATCCTGCGCAATTCGCTTAAACTTATGCTTTCCACCAAACTCGCCATCGCTGGATTAATTGGCACATCATTCGCCATTAAGACCCTCACACTTGCCGTTCCTCTCTCAAGCCAATACCTCATCGACGGCGGCTTCTATGAGTTCTCATCTAGGTCAACTCTTTTGATATTGATAGTATTGTTTTCAAGTTACTACATCGCATTAGCATCTAATAGGCTTCTGCTTGCTCATCTACAGCTTAAATGGAGTAAAGGCCTTTCTCTAGACTTCATGGAGAGAGCACTGAACAAGCGCTTAGCTTTTTTTATCAATAGATCATCGGGATCGATGATCTATAAGTCAAGCTTAATGAATAGTATTCAGCAGACTCTATCAGGATCTACACTGCAAAACATCGTTGATTTTATATTCTTATTTGTGTACCTAGGATTCATGATTTCACTTTCCCTTAATCTTACCGCTTGGCTTCTTGTGATTTGCAGTCTTGTTTTCATATGTTCATTTATTTATTCAAAATGGAACTATTCTATTAATAATACATCACTCGAACTTCAGAGTGATTTACAGCAGTTGTCTGTCGAGATTTTCTCTGGAATAGAAACCATAAAGGCACTAGGCCTGGAAAGCGAGTTTTATAAAAAATGGAGGGATAGACTTCTAAAAAGTCTGACTAGTATAAAAAAGCAGGGTGTCGTTTCAGCATGGGTTTCAAATATATCAGGATCCATGATATATATCATCCCTCTTTCGGTTCTGTTTCTTGGCCTAGATCTCTCCAGAAATGGATTAATGACAACAGGGCAGGTGGTTGCTTTCATGACTCTTTCCACCTATTTTGCCGATCCTTTTTCCAAACTCATATCGTCATTGTCTCAGCTCATGCTTATTAAATCCTATCTGAACCAAATTAGCGATATTTTTTACGAAGAGGACTATAGTACTTTGGATTTTTCAAAGAGTGCCTCCGACTCAGAGATGATCGGTCTGCACCATGTAAATTATAAGTACAGCTATTTTGATGAACTGGTATTGGATGATGTCACATTATCAATTGCTAGGGGAGAGAAAATCGCTGTTGTGGGCAGGAGCGGTAGCGGGAAAAGCACCCTATTGAAAATAATTAGCGGCCTGTTGGAGCCTGTCACGGGAAACGTATCTCGCTCCAGCATCGCAAGGCTAGAAAGCGATTCAAACAATAGGATATGTTACATTCCGCAAAATCCTGCCATTTTCAACGACACTTTAATGGAGAATATTTTACTTGGACAGAAACCCCCAGATAATCAATCGCTATTTGAGGTTCTTCGCAGCTCTGAGGTCTTAAAAATAACCGAGAGATGCAAGGGTGGCCTGAATGCAATTATTTCCGAGGCGGGCATGAATATCTCTGGAGGGCAAAGACAAAAGATATCAATCGCAAGAAGCATGATTAGACAACCCGATCTGCTCGTTATGGATGAACCCACTAGTTCTTTGGATGTAATTTCAGAAAGAAGCATTCTTGATTATGTATTCGACAACAGCAATACACTGGTGATCGCCGCTCATAGACTGAGTACAGTGCGCAATGCTGACCGAATAATCGTAATGGATGGCGGACACATCATCGAACAAGGCTCGCACGAACAACTAATGAAAAAAAGAAATCTATATTGGGAGCTGTATAGCAAACAAAACGTTGGATGTGGTGCTTAGCTAGTCACGTCCTCCCGGAGTTTCTGACTGACAACAGCACGTTGAGGCTCCTAGAGAGCCTCTTCTGCCTCTCTAGGAGAACACACCCATTTCCGCCAACCTTATTTGCCTCGCCTCCAGTAGGCGATTGCCTACTGAGTATTTACTCCATTTGATAGTGACTATTGCGAATTGATACCGGCGATATCGCGAGAGGATACCGCCGGGTCGACTAGTAAATCCGATTGGTGCTGGCAATCAACTGAGCTGGTACCGCGTGTAAACGATCTTGGTACTACTTGCATTGAGCATAGTGAGTGTTTGCTCGCAGCAGAGCCGTTTGTTATCGCAAAACAGAGCCACCGATATTGCGCATGAGAGCCGGGTGTGATGTCACAGGAGGCCATCCGGCTCTCCCCATATGCATGCATTCGGTCTGGTCGCTGAGCTTTCTTCTCGTATTGAGCTCGATCATCTCGACTCACGCTGTGCCATGCACTATACGATTCATGATGACATCAATGGACTCCGCCACCGAGTGAGTCTAGCATGCCAGTCCTTCTGCATAAGCCACGCACAAAAGACTGTTGATGTGATTCCGTAGCGCTGTTTCATAAGTTCAAGCAAAAAGGTGCAAAGAATAATTCGTCAGGTTTGTCGAGTGAGTGAGTGAGTAATTGCGCGCTTTAGCACGTGTGATATTCCGATTCAGCACCGTTTTTCTCAACGGCCTTTATCGTCTTTCGGCACCGATGATATTCCTACTCGGCACCGCTCTCGCTACGGTTCTTCCCGCCATGCACTCGAGAAGACAGGAGGAACCACATGGCGAGAAAAACGAAGGCGAGAGAGATCCTGCGCCTGTTGGAGGCCGGGATGTCAAGGAGCGCTATCGCACGCGCTTTCCGTGTCGAAACACAGCGTCCAGGCCGTCGCAGAGGCTGCCGAGGTGCGCAAGGTTGCCTGGGCGGACGCGGAGGCGATGAATGACACCGAAGTCTACGAGGTGCTTTTCCCCGAAAAGGTTCGCGACCGCGATGTCTACCCCGACCCAGACTGGGAGCACGTGCACAAAGAGCTTGCTCGTCAGGGCGTGACCTTAAAGCGCCTGCACGCCGAGTACCGTGACAAGGCGGCAGCAAAAGGCGAGCCAGCGATGTCCTACGACCGCTTCTGCAAGCGCTACCGGGAGTTTACCACTTCAAAGCAGGTCGTCAGCCGCGTTGGGCACAAGGCCGGGCGCATAACGGAGGTCGACTGGGCGGGGCCAACTATGGCTCTTGTGAATCCTGCCACAGGCGAGGTCACGAAGGTGTTTTTGTTCGTGGCCTGCCTGCCCTTTAGCCGCATCTCCTACGTCGAGCCGACGCTGGACATGAAGCAAAACTCCTGGCTGCGCTGCCACGTGCACGCCTTCACCTACTTCGGCGGCTCGACACCCTGCGTTGTCTCTGACAACCTCAAAGCTGGCATCAAGCGCCACCCGAAAGAGGGTGAGGTCGAGCTCAACGACGCCTACCGGGAGATGGCGGCGCACTACGGCGCGGCGGTGATGCCTGCGCGCGTGAGGTCGCCGCGCGACAAGCCGAGCGTGGAAAACGAGGTCTGGCAGGCCGCCACCGAGATCGTCGCAGCACTGCGCGACCGAGTGTTCACCGACTTCAATGAACTCAAAGTAGCGGTTGCCGAGAAGCTTAAAGAGCACAACTCACGTCCGTTTTCCAAGCGAGAGGGTACGCGCCGCCAGGTGTTCGAGGAACAAGAACGCCCGCTGCTCAGGCCTCTTCCCGCCGCGCCCTACGAGGTTTGCGAGTGGGTGTATGGCCGCAAGGTGCAGCGTAACTGCCACGTCTCGTACAAGCGCAACTTCTACTCGGTAAGCCACCTCGCTGTGGGAAAGACGGTCGACCTAAGGGTGACCGAGTCTACAGTCGAGGTGTTTTTAGGCGGAGAGCGGCTTGCTACACACCCGCTTTTCCCGTCCTACTCACGCAACCGCTACTCAACCCACGAAGCCGACCTTCCTGAGGGCAAGGCCTACTCCGACTGGGACGCCGGGCGCATCCGGCGCTGGGCCGTGCGCATAGGGCCGTCGTGCGCGGGTGTTGTCGAGCGCATCTTCCAATCAGTCAAGTTTGATGAGCAGGGCTTCAACGCCGCGCTCGCCGTGCTCAGGCTTTCGCACAAATACACCGCACAAAGGCTTGAGAGGGCGTGTGAGATGGCGCTGGCAACAGGGAAGCGCTCGGTGCGCTACCGCGACGTCGAACCTATCCTCAAGACCAACCAGGACAAGCTGGCTGATGCGCGGGCAGGCGACGACGGGGGGCCAAACGAGGACGAAGCTGGCTACGTGCGCGATGCGGACTTTTACGGGGAGGTGTAGGGCTATGAAGCTTTCCGTCGAAACCAAAAGGAAGCTGCCGACATGGGGGCAGCTGATTTGCTGGCCGCCCTTGAAGCCCAAGACGAGGGCATGTGCATGGGCATGACCTGCGAGAAGCGAGTGCAGATGGCAATAGACGAGGCTTACTCGTCGTTTGTTACTGCCAAGGTTAAAAACCTCACCAAACGGGCAGGGTTGCGCTACCCGCAGGCCGATGTGCGCTCGGTTGACTTCGACGAGGAGCGCGGGCTCGATCGGCTGCTGATCACCGAGTTGTCGACATGTGGGTTTGCCGAGCGCGGGTAAAACGTCGTGTTACAGGGGCCGACGGGTACCGGCAAGACATACCTGGCCTGCGCGCTTGCCAAGGCGGCCTGTCAAAGGCGCATGCGCGCCTGCTACATCAGGTGCCCCGACCTAGAGGACCTCTGGAGGGAGTCACGGGAGCGTCCCGGCGGCGAGCGAAAGTTCACACGCAAATACGCTGCCTTTCAGGTGCTCGTAGTCGACGAGTGGCTGCTCGATTGCCCCGACGAGCTGTTTCGCGGCTTTCTGCTGGAGCTAATGGAAGCTCGTTACGGCTCCTGTTCGACAATCTTTTGCACACAGTTTCGCCAGAAGGACTGGCACGCAAGGCTTGGCGGTGGCGTTCACGCCGATGCCATCATGGACCGCATTGTGCACGGCACCGCATGGGTCGGAATGGGTGAGTTCAATATGCGCCAAAAGATGAAATCGGATTCTGGCTAGCAAGATAGCGGACGCGGCACGGTGTCGTATCGCGCCGCGTCCGGTGCTCAATCGCGATGGAGACGGTGTCGAATCGCAATATCAATCGGTGCTCAAAGGGGCAAATATTCAGTGAGTAACCACTCGTTGAGCACAAACACCTGAAAGGCTGTGTATCTGCGCAAAAGTTTACGCTCGCCACCTGATTTGTCACGTGCGATTTGGAATACCCCAGTCGAAATGTCTCAGTCGAAACGACGCAGCTCCAAAACTGCTTTCGTATCGACTGTCAACCAGAACATGTTTGATTATCGGTCGAAACTAAGTCCATCTTTACACCTGAGAAGCGTAAGGAGAACGCCATATCGCGAAGTGTTTGCCTGCGCCTTTGGCCGACTACATGCCGTTGACGCAGTTTATGAGGAAAAGCGCGTGTATCTGATCAGCATCGCACGGGTTGAAATGAGGACACAAAAGCTTCAGTACACCCCCTGAGCTGGCGAGCACCACGACGTACCGCCCGAACTCCAACGTGGTCACCCCGTCTTTTCGAGCACAATTACCATTGAGAGCATACCCGCCATCTTTGGTGATGGACCCCATACAGGGCCCACCCCTGTCCTGCACTTGCCGCCATACGTAACCGACTTGTGCTCGTAGATGCAGTAGCACCCCCGACCGCCTTTGCCATCGTTTCCTTCGACTTCATTGCCCTGATGTACTCTGAAACCGACTGCTTGCCCATGATGCACCTGGGCACATACCCAATTCCGACACATGAAGCCTTTGACGAAGACAATGCTGGAAACTTATCACCAGCTGGTACTATACAAGAAAAACGACATGGCGAAGCGCTTGAAAAACCTAATTTTTTCCAGAGTGCATGGTTAATTTAAATACATCAATATCGATAATTATATTTCGGAGGAATAAAGTGACACCAGAACAGCTACATTATTTGATCGTGGCAGTAAAGCAGAAAAGCTTCGCGAAAGCAGCGAAGTCGGTATTTTGTACGCCTCAAACGGTCTCTCGAGCGATTGCAGAACTTGAAAGAGATCTTGGCACAAAGCTGTTTGACAGAACATCGAAAGGCGTGGTGCCAACCCCTTTTGCAATTGAGCTGGCAAAACGATCGAAGGCTGTTTTAAGATCTTTTTCCGAGCTAAAAGATTTTGCAGACAGTTTAAAGTGGTCTTCATCTCACAAGGGACGAATTAGGCTTGGGGTTCTGACGACTCCTTATCGAGGAAGCTTGCTTAATGAACAGGCCTTAAGATCGTTTAATCTATCCTGGCCAGAGATCGAGGTGAATACGATTCCGATCTATGGGCAAGTGCATCGTATTATGCTTGAAGAAAATATCATTGATGCCGCCTTTCTTTTAGAGGACTCGATCGCACTTGACGAGCACTGCGCAATCATTTGCTCACCCAAGTTTGTCGCCATAGTATCTCGCAGTAATCCTCTTTCCGAAATAGATGAACTAGATATTAAAGACTTAGATAAAACAACAATTGCAATGCCTTTTTCATCTTGCATGATATATAGCAGGCTAAAAATGCTCTTGCAGTTCAATAAAACAAACGCCCGTTTTCAAGCTATCCACCCTACATTGAAAGATCAGCTTGAATTCATTGGAAACGGAGGGGTGATCCTTGCTTTTCAAAACGCCTCATTGGCAACGTTTAGCAAGGCTGTATTCCCTAGGTATATTCCACTCAGCTTTGATCTTGCATGCTCTGCAGGCATTACCTATGCACGTGTAGATGACCTCTCACCGATCCCTTTATTGATAGAATACTTGAGAAGCATCAATAACAAAAAAAAGGGGGGGGGAGGCTTTAACATCTTGAGATGGGAGCGCATACAGTTTTCAAGTTTGCGGTTGAGAGAATACGGTCAGGCATGAACGTGAGACCTCATGAACTGAAGACAGCGGAAGCGCCAGCAATGGCTGGTTACACCGTGAAGTTCGTGCAGCGCAACGAACAGAAACGCGCTCACTTAGCAGGCGTACTGATAAATGGCGAACTATGGGAGCTTAAGACCCCAACCTCGGGCAAAGCATCAGCTGTAGACAAGAGCGTACGCAAGGCCTTATTTATACCAAGCGAAGTGTGTGGTGTACGACTCGCGTCGGATGAATGTTGTGTCTAGTGGTTAGTAGATTTAATTGTTTTAGTAGAGACGCTCCGCTGGCTCTCCGACGATCTCTACCCAAAGACCGAAAAGACGTGGCCTAGAACAACCTCAATACCCGCCCTGCAAGTTCGCTCTACGAGGCGTTTCCACCTGATGAGTATTGAATCGAATAGTACAAGATGTCCTCGCTCGTCTCTGTGCTCAGGACAATCCCTAGTGTAGGGTTGTCACCCTCTTCTCGCTTCATCTCGTCATACATACGCACGTACATACCCATTTTCACAAGTCGTTTCTTGGAGCTGCCGCCGGAGTTTTACAAGTTTGAACACGCACTAGTTTTGCAGTATTAACCCAATGATTTCAAAACCCCTGCCAACCCTATTCCATTGAGCAAAATTGCATCATGATGCAAAAATACTCAATAATAGACGCACGCTTGTACTTGTGCGTGATGTGGTAAAGCCCCTCTATGACGAGCACGGGATTCTCACCATGAGCGTATACGACTTCTTGCTTGACCCCACCAGCCTGAGCGAGGACAGATGAGGGTTTGAGGCCATCCGGTCGATGAAGCCGCAAACCTGCTACTATGGGGCGCACGTCCACGACGTACTACACCACGTTCTTTGGAGGATTGGCATGCTTAACAAACTCTCAGGCATCCTCGCCGCCACCATGGCGGTACTACTTGCCGGGTCGGTGCTCTTTCCCAGCACCGCCTTCGCCGATAGCCAGCGCATCGTCACGCTCGGCGCTGACCTGAGCGAGGAGGAGCGAGCCACGGTGCTCGAGTTCTTTGGCCTGACCGAAGATGACTTAGACGACCTCTATGTCATCGAAGTCACCAACGCCGATGAGCGCGATCTTTTGCTGGACTACATCTCCTCCGATATCATCGGCTACCAGACTATCTCCAGCTCATACATCGAGCCCACCACCTCAGGTGGCATCAATGTGGAAACTGCTAACCTCACCTACGTAACCAAAAACACCATCTACAACGCCCTTCAGACCGCTGGGGTGGAAAACGTTAACGTGGTGGTGACCGCGCCCTATGACGTGTCGGGCACCGGCGCACTGACCGGCATCTTTATGGCCTATGAAGCTACCGGCGAGGCCCTGGATGACGAGAAAGAAAGCGCGGCGGCCGAGGAGCTGGTAGAATCCGCTGCCCTGGAAAACGAATACGGCACTGATGTGACGAGCGTTATCAGCGAGGTGAAAAACGAGGTTACCTCCGCTGATGAGGATTTGACCACCGACCAGATTATCGAGATTGTGGAGCAGTATGCCTCCGAAAAGGGCCTCACCCTTTCTGATGAGGCCATCCAGACCATCACCGACATTGCCGAGCGCGTACAGAATCTGGATTACGCAAGCGATGCCTTCTCCGACACACTTGACCAAATCAACGACGCAATCAGCAACACCTCCGAAGGCATTTTGGGCATCATTCAGGACTTCTTCAACCAGATTCTGGAGTGGATCAAGGAGCTCATTGACACGATTACGGGCAGCATAAGCAGCAGCGACTCCACCGAAGAGACCGAGGAAACCGAGTCGACCCACAGCACCGAGGGCATCTTGGGCGAGCTGAACACCGATGTCTTTGAGCTGGACGACGCCGACGAAGTGGTGGAAGGCAGCTCGACTGACACGACCGAAACCACGGACACCACTGATACAACCGAGTCCACCGACGCAAGCACCGACAGTGCTACCACCGATGCCTCCAGCACTGACGCGGATACTGGCACCACCGACAGCACCGAAGAGGCCGCAACCGATGGGACAACCACCGGCTAGCCCGTCATCTTCTGCCCCGGGCCCCAGGCTTACACCTGGGGCTTCGAGTACAATAGGGACGTTTCCGTCGAGAAAGGCCCCGGTTGTCCGTCGTATCCGATACCCTGGCGCTACTTACCCTGCAGCGTGATGCCACAGCGTGGCATTTGCTACGAGCGCAAACCTCCCCGCTGGCCATCGCGGTTCTCGGCCGCCACCTGAGCGGAGAGACCAGCCGCCTTCCTGTCCACGAGCTGGTATCGCTTGTGGAAGACGATCTGGAGGAGCTTAAGGAGCGCGCTCCCCAGCTGGAATTCAAGCGCAGCGCGCAGGCCTACTGTGAGCAGTGGCGCAAGGACGGCTACCTCATCCGCAAGCCCGCCGCCGAAGGCCGCTCGGAAACCTACGAGCTTTCGGGTGGCGCGCTTGCGGCCATCGCCTTTGCCACCTCACTGGCCAAACCCCATCGAGCCGTCACCAAATCCCGCTTAGGAATGATTATCGGGCAGCTCAACAGCCTCGCCATTGCCGCCGACACTGATCGCTCCCGCAAACGAGCTGCTCTGATTGCCGAACGTGAGCGCATTGATGCCCAAATTGAGCTCATTGACCGGGGTGAAGAGGAAATCCTTGATGAAAAGCAGGCTCTTGAGCAAGCCCGTGATATTCTGAGCGTCGCCCAGGAAATTCCTCGCGACTTCGCCAATGTAAGCGCCGACTTTGAGCGCATCAGTAAATCCATCTATTCCCAGCTCATCGCTTACGAAGAGGGCTACGAAGATACGCTCGAGGACATCTTTGCCGGGGTCGACCAAATTGACCTCTCGCCCTCAGGCCAGTCGTTTCGAGGCTTTTACGAGCTGCTGCGCAATGCTGAGGCAACCGAAGGGCTGCAAGATAATATCGACACGGTGCTGGATGCCGCGTTTTCGGCCCAGCTGGAGCCGAGCGAACGGCGGTTTTTACGCCGCCTCATACGGATGCTTCTTGACCAGAGCCGCGAGGTCAACGATGGCAAAACCGACCTGGCGCGTGGCCTGCGCCGCTTTGTCCAAAGCCGCAGTTTTCAGCAGGAGCGTGCCCTCAAGCGCATCCTTGACCAGGCCCTCGCCCGTGCAAGCAGCATCACGGCCTTTACGCGTCCCGGCGAGGGCACCCAGGTAGAGCTGGAGCTCTCATCCACCCGCATCGACCCCGTCTCACGCCTGAGCTTTTACCGTACCGGGGATTCGCACGCCCAGCCTATCGAGGCGACCGCCGAGCAGGTCGCCCAACCCATGACGCTTGAACAGCTGCGCTCCATCGTGCGGACCACCGAAATTGACTACGCCGAGCTAATCAGCAACGTCAACGCCGTGTACACACAGAGAGCGCAGGCGAGCGCGGACGCGCCAAGTATCGCCGATGTGCTCGCAGCACATCCCGCAACGCAGGGAGCTGCAAGCGTGGTAGGGCTGATACTCCTTGCCATGCAGCAGGGTAGCTGCAAAGGTGACGAGCGCGAAACGGTCGCATGGATGTCGACCTCGGGAGTACGCAAGTGCTCCTCTATCCCGCTGTTTCGCTTCACCAAGGAGGTCTCATGATGGATGGACGTGACCGCGCGCAGGCCGAGCTGGCTGCCGACCCCAACACATCCGCGCCCGAAGCCGCCGCGTCAGTGGAGCCCGACGGCCACATCGGGCTGTGGCAGGGCGACCTGGGCACCCTTCCCTTCGATGCCCGCTGCGCGCTGATCCGGCTCATCAAGGGTCCCTACCTCATGGAATCCGACGACCAGCAGGCCTGGCGGGCACTCATCGCCTACAAGCCTGTCATCGCCTCGCGCCTCGCTGATCTCTTCCTCGACCTCACCATTGACCTTGAGCTCAATGTGGCCTTTGCCCGCAACGCTGATACCGGCGAGCTTGTCGTACCCAAAACGGCGCGCAGCCACCAGATGTCCCTCCTCGACTCCATCATGGCCCTCACCCTGCGCCGCGAGCTGCTCCTCAACGGCTCGGGCCGCGTCTTCATCGGTCAAAGCGAGCTGTTTGAGTCACTCACCCAGTACCGCAACCTTGACACCCACGACCCCGCCAGCTTCACCAGCAGACTCAAAACTTCATGGAACCGCCTGGTGGAAGGCCGTCTGCTCATCAAGAGCGACTCTGAGGATCGCTTCGAAATCTCGCCCGTCCTTAAGCTCATTGTAGGCACCAAAGAGGCTGAGGCCCTGCTCGAAAGCTACACTCAACTGCTTTCAAACCATGAGGAAGCTGCGAAAGCTACCGGTGGCGGTGGTGGCAGTGCTGCCGGCGCTGAACCACCCGCCAAAGCCGAGCGCGCCGATGACGAAGGAGAGTTTGGCTATGCCCTCGATGCATGAGAAACATGAGGCTGCGGCTGCCCAGACCACCCCCTCTGCCGAAGCCATCCCCTTCCCGGGGCAGTGGCGGCTTGCGCGCGTTGATGTGGCCAACTGGGGCACCTTCACCGGCTTTCACTCCCTACCCGTCAGCCGCAAGGGCCTGCTCATCACCGGCGATTCGGGTTCGGGTAAGTCAACCCTCCTCGATGCCATCTCGGTGGTTCTCACACCACCGTCCAACCTAAGCCTCAACGCCGCCGCCAACAGTGGGGGCGGTCGCGACCGTTCCATCAGCAAATACGTCCGAGGTGCCTACAGCAACACCACCGATGCCAGCGGAGAGGTGGTACCCCTCTACCTGAGAGAGCCCCGTGCCACCTGGAGCGGCATCCTTCTGCGCTACGAAAACGGCCTGGCCTCACACCTCAAAGCCACCCCTGCCACCGAAACTATCCCCTCACGTCGAGGCCGCCATGAGGCCATAAACCTGCTTGCCGTCTTCTTCCAAAAGGCCGATTCCTACGATGCTCAAGGCCTCAAGCGCTTCTACGCCGTAATCAAGGGTGATTGTCGACTGGCCAACTTTGAGTGCTACGGCACCCAGGGTGCCGACATGGGCCAGTTCAACCGAGACTACAAGGGGCGTGGCCGAGCCTGGTCAAGCCACTCCCATTTTGCAGCACGCCTGTGCTCCGAATTCGGTATCGAAAGCGCCAAAACCCTGCTTTTGCTCCACAAGATTCAGGCTGCCAAGAACTTCGGCTCGCTTGACGAGCTGTTTCGCACCTATATGCTGGACGAACCTGCCACCTTTTCCCTGGCTGATGCGGCTATCGAGCAATTTGAAGAGCTCTCTCAAGCCCATGCCGGGGTGGTCAGACAGCGCCAGCAGATGGAATGCCTCCAGCCGCTCGAAACCCTTGACGAACGCCATGCCGCAGCCGAGACTCAGATCGAAGCAGTGCGTCTCCAGGAACAGGCGCTTCCCCTCTTTGCCGAACATGTTGTCCTTCAAGGTTTGCAGCACACCCGCGAAAAGCTCCTACGCCGTTCAGATGAGCTGCGTCAGCTGCGTGAGCAGGCTGAAGATGAACAGCGCCGAGCCAAAGAGAAGCTTTCGGCCGCTCAGGCCATACTCAACGAACGCGGCGGCCTGGTGCTTGAAAACGCCAAGATGGCAGTCAACATGGCACAGCTGCACCTCAATGCCGTTCAGGACAGCCATGCTTCTTTGGCCCGCGAGCTTTCCGGCATCGAAGGGGTGTCCATGCCTGCCTCCCTCGCCGAGTTCGAAGCCCTACGCCGCACGCTTGAAAACCGAGCCAAAGCAGCCCACACCATGCTCGCCAAGCAAAAGGACGAAAAAATAGACCACTACGGCGAAGTCAAGGCGCTCAAGGATGCGGGTGAATCCATTCAAGCCGAACTGCGCTGCCTGCGAAGTGCGCGGGGCAATATCCCCCGCGAGCTGCAACAGCTGCGCGCCCAGATTGCCCGCCACCTGGGGATAGAGCCTGTCGACCTGCCGTTTTTTGGCGAGCTGGTAGATATACGACCCGAACACACCCTCTGGCAAGGAGCGATTGAGCGCGTTTTGCGCGGCCAAGCGCGCACCATGCTTGCATTACGCTCCTACGCCCCTGCAATCAACGAGTTTCTCGAAGGCCGTCACCTGGGACTGCGCTTTGACTATGAAGCTGTGCCCGACGAGGTAAAGGTGCCTTCACTTCAGGCGCTCCAAACAGGAGAGCTGTCGCTTGTGCGTAAGGTGGCAGTCAACGATCTTGCCCGCAGTGAGAGCATCACGCGCTGGGTGAACAAGATCTTACGTGAGCGCTTCGACTATGCCTGCGTGGAGCGGCCCGCCGACCTGGAGAAACACCGCAAGGCCCTGACCAAGGGCGGGCAGGTCAAAAACGCTGAACGCCACACCAAAGACGACCGCAGCCGCACCGACGATGTTTCGCGCTGGATTTTAGGTTCATCCAATGACCGCAAAATTGAAGCACTGGAGCGTGAGCTGCAAGAATATCGCCAAAAGCTCCTTGCAGCGCAGAAAGAAACGGAGAAGGTGAGTGAGCGCGAGCGCAAGGCCTACAAGCTCATCGACTTCAACGACTCCCTACGCGCACGCCAGTGGAGCGAATACGATCTGGATGGCGCACGCAGAGACCTTGCCAGTGCTAAGGCGCATCGCGACACGCTCGCCCAAAGCGACGATTTTCGCGAGGCCGACCAGCTTTGCCAGGAAGCACAGCAACGAGCCGATGCTGCAGACAAGGCGTATGAGAAGGCGCGTTTCGACGAGCATGACAACGAACATGCCATCGCCACCTGCTCCGAGACAATCGAGAAGGTAAGCTTGCGCATCACCCAGATGAGCAAAAACGCACCGGAGCTTTCGCCTGACCTGCGCAGCCAGCTTGATGCCTTGCTCGTCTCAGTGGACAAGAGCTATCGCGAAACCAGTGACTCAACAAGAACCGCCACCACCCAGGCCCTCTCCCGCCTCAGTAACCAGGCCTCCAAGCTTGAGCAGGTCAAAAGCCAGGTCGTCCGAGAGGCCGAAAAGACCATGGAACGCTACCGCTCCCAGTGGCCAGCCGAAGCCGCCGACCTCACCAGCCGCTTTGAGGACCGCGAGGGCTTTTTGGCCTTGCTGCGCCAAATCCGCGCCACCGACCTGCCGCGCTTTGAGCACAAGTTCCTCGACGTGCTCACGGGCTTCAGTCAAGATCAGCTCACAGGTATCGCCTCCGAAATCCGCGAGGCCTTTCGCGAGGTGCGCGACCGCCTCATTCCCGTGAACCACTCGCTCACCCTCTCAGAGTACGCACCCGGCATCCACCTGCGCATTGAGGTTACTGAGAAGAGGAGCGCTGCGGTCAAAGACTTCCTCGCCAAGCTGAGAGAGATTACAAGCGGCATGTGGGAGACCGACGATATCTCCAAGGCCGAGCAGCGCTTCGAGCAGACCGCCTCGGTGATGCGCCGCCTTGCCTCCCCTGAGGCGGTCGACATCACATGGAGGCGGCAGGTATTGGACACCACGCGCCACATGCGGTTTGTGGCCCATGAGATTGCCGCTGATGGCAGCACCGTCAACAGTCACAGCAGCGACGGGGGCCTCTCGGGCGGCCAGAAGCAAAAGCTCGTGTTCTTCTGCCTGGCCGCAGCCCTACGCTATCAGCTAGCCGACGAAGACCAGCCCATCCCCTCCTACGGCACCGTGGTGCTGGACGAAGCCTTTGACAAGTCCGATCACCGTTTTGCCGAGGAAGCCCTGAGTATCTTCGAGCGCTTTGGCTTTCACATGGTGTTTGCCACGCCAGGTAAGATGCTCCAACTTGTGGAGGATCACATTGGAGCGATCGTGGCCGTAGGCTGCGAAGACCAAAAAAGCTCCTACCTCGCTCCCGTCATGTTTGAAGCTGTAAACGAGATGGAGGAGTAACCAACCACCATGAAACCTCGGATGAATCGATTGCGAAAGCCGCAATACTGCGGCGAGTAGCGCTGAGTCGGTAGTGCTGATGAAGGAGGATGCGATGCTATCAGTAGATGAGGTGCGCGCGATTGCTGCACGACATTTCGAGCGCAATCTCGCCCCCTGGATGGCTGCCGTCTTCTTCGATGAAGCACGTGACGGCGCGCTCTATGCTGATTCCACCCCACCCGCCGTCAAGCCGCGCAGCATCTCGCTTAAGCCGCCCACTGAACAGCAGGCCCTCACTGCCTTGCCCCAGGTGCGCGCCTGGGTAGAGGCCTGGCGCGCAAGCGAGCTAGCAAGCCTCGTGGAATGGGAGCAGCGACGCTGGCCCAGCATCGGCATACAAACCATTCCCTGCCGACTCATCCTCAGCGGCCCTGCCGACACCGCGCGATGCTACAGCACCCTGCCAATCTGGCACACCGCCCAGCATCGCGCCACCGAGCTTGCCCGCACATGGCGGGCCATGCCCTGCAAACACGCCCTACACAAGGCCACCGAAATGGTGCAGCACCTGGCAAAACGCCTGGTCGCTCTGGATGATGTCACCTGGCGCACCCTCCTTGAGGTTCTTACCTGGCTTGCGCTCAACCCCACAGAAACGCCCTACGTGCGCCAGCTCCCCATCCGGGGAATTCACACCAAGTGGATGGAGGCCCACGCTCAGCTGGTGAAAAAGCTCGCGTCCGCACTTCTAGACCGCCAGCCCCGCTTTGCCACACCCCCACGCCTTATCCGCATCCGTGCCCTTGATTCCGCCCTAAGCCTGGAGGGCCTGACCGATTGCGCCTTGAGCCTCAAAGACCTGGCTGCCTACCCGCGCCGTCCGGCACTCGTCATCGTATGCGAAAACCTCGTCAACACGCTCGCCCTCCCTCCCCTGGAAGGCACGCTCGCCATCCACGGCGGTGGCTATGCGGCCGGTGAGGTAGCCCAGGTGGACTGGCTGGCACATACCCCCGTGCTCTACTGGGGCGATCTGGACACCAATGGATTCGCCATCCTCAATGAGGTTCGTGCGGGCCTTCCTCATACCGCCTCGGTGCTGATGGACGAGGAAACGCTGCAGTGCCACCTCGACCTTGGCGTTGCGGAGCTCTCACCCAACACGGGTAGCTTTACGCACCTGCATGCCTCCGAGCAAGCGACGCTTTCCCTCCTCATCAACGAGGGTGCCGCGCGCGGTTGGCCAGCCCTGCGCCTCGAGCAAGAACGCATCGAATGGAGCTGGGCTTGCACCCGTCTCACCCAGGCCCACGCAGCGCTCACGTCCTACGATTCGGGCGTGACGCGCATCTCTTGTGCCTTTGCACCATAAATCGCAACTGCATAGCTCGTCACGTCTGAGCGATTCACCACGCCAACCATACGCTCACCATCAAGAACCGGCACCTTCCTTAAGTGACGTCCCGAGAAGACCTTGCATACATCGCGCACGTCATCCTGTATCTGCACCGATACAACATCACGTGTCATAATCTGGTCGACGCGCATGCTCATGAGCGCCTCAAGCTTGCGAGCCAGCTCGTTTTCATCTTCGCTAATAGCCGCTGCATAAAAACTGTTAAACGACGGCACCTGACGAGAGAGCGTGGCGATAACATCCCCATCGCTTACGAACCCCACAAGCGACCCATTCTCATTGAGCACAGGTGCACCGGAAATACCCTGTTCGGAAAAAAGCCTCAATGCATCGAGCGCGGAATCTGTATCGCGTACGGTATACACGTCATGATGCATAAGATCTATCAAAGACGGAACGTGCTTTACCCTGTCGCTCGCGTGCGCTGCAGGAGCCTGAACAGCCTTATCTGCATGGCTCTCGTGGGCTTCCGAATTGGTCGCCTCGGTATCTGCCACAGCGCGCTTCTTAATACGCGTGGCTAGCAAAAAGCTCACAATCGCCAACACCAGCGTAAAGGCAAAGCCCCAATGGGAACCCTCGGTAAATGCCAGGGCGGAATCGGTGCCACCCCCTGCATAGTAGGCCTCTTGGCCCGTTGCCAAAAGATTGGTAGCAACCGCAGTGCATACCGCACCGAGCACCTGCTGCATCGTGTTCAAGATAGTGCTGCCATCGGTTGCAAGATTGTGCGGAAGCGATGAGAGCGCGTGCGTTTGCGAAGGCGACATTGCCAGCGGCACGCCAATCATCAAGACGATATGACAGCACACGACATACGCAAGCGGCGAATCGGGGCTCACAAACAGCAGCATGGCTGCCGCAATAGCCGACAAGGCAAACCCGATAAGCGTGGGAACGCGCGCACCAATGCGGTCATAGATCCTGCCCGCCATCATGCTTACGAAGGCATTTACAACACCACCCGGCAGCATGACAATGCCGGTGAGCGCCACAGCGACGAGCATGCCATTCTGATAAAACTGCGGAAGGATATACATGGC
>CAYTIS010000012.1:20675-23520 GCA_964438035.1 uncultured Slackia sp. | reverse complement strand
AACGTCCGGCAAGGTACTGTCGGGCAAATGACGCGTTTGCACTGACGGGGTTACCGTTAGGCTCGTGCAAGTCAGAGAGTGACCACAGTCGGCTCACCTCGTCCTCATCGCGCGCCGCGAACCAGATCTCGTCGCGACGGAACACGTCATTGCGCATGGTAGCAACATCCTGGCTCGTGAACACCAGCTGAGCGCTACCCTTGTTGATTGTGGGATCCTTGAATAGCAAGATTACATAGCGCAGCAGTTTGGGATGCAATTTCGCGTCGAGCTCGTCAACGAGCACGGTGCTACCTTTTTCAAGAGCGTCCATAACTATGCCTGCTAATCCCATGAGTTTCCGCGTGCCAGCAGATTCCTCCGAGAAGCGCAGTTCGTACTCTGAGTCTCTAACGTTATGCTTGACATACACACGCTGAAAGCCCCAGCCCCTGCTGCTAGTGTCGCGCTCGACCCTGAATCCGTTCACGTGGATATCGATAGCCCTGAGGAACTGGGTAATCTCCGGCTCGTTTTCCTCATTAAGCATGCTCTCTAGCCGACGTTCCAAGTAGGAGCTGTTATAGTTGAGGGGAGTACAGTCGAGAAACCAACTTACTGCGTCTTGGATGGCCTCGGTGTCGGTGTTCATATGTAGATACGAGAGGTACGGGATGGCAGAATTGAACTCCGTGGAGACTCTAACGCGCCGCAGCGATGAACCGAGAGAGACTTTATCCCTCTCGCGCTCGAAGAGCTGAGCCGATCGTGAGGCACCGATCTTGCGCCGCGCCAAGCTCTCTCCGACGATTTCGGACGACCTGACCGCGAGCGTGTAGCGGTACTCGTAGTCCTTGACCCGATAGTAAACCTCAAACGCGGACGGTTGATCACCGTGCTCTTCGTCAAATGCAAACGGTGTGCACCGGGGAAGGCGCAAAGGAGGCTCCTCGTGCGCCTCGGGTTCTCGCTTGAGGGAGATGATGGGGCGTGCGACAGCGGATCTGACGTAGACGAGTGCCTCAAGAAGGTTCGACTTACCACCTGCGTTGGGCCCATAGACTGCGGCGACAGGCAGGAAGCTCTGGTTGTCGCCTCCTGGCAAAAGAGCTTGGGAGAACTCCTTCATCGACGAGGCCTGCATCGTAAGTGTCGTCTCGTCGCGGTAGGACCGGTAGTTGCTGAACGTGAATTGACAGAGCATCTGGTCCTCTTTTTCTCAGATAACTGCTAAACCAAAACGAATTTCAGAAACTATTTGTGATTATATGCTCTAAAGAGCAAGAGTCAATATTACGGGGGAAGGACTGTTCGAAGATGCACTGAGCATGAATTAGGCGTTGACCACTGCGGAGCTGTCCAAAGTTTATCTCCGCGTAATCAACGCCGTGTGCTTCGCGTTGATGATTGAAGAATTCCTGGCAGGTCAGAATCGGCATGAGATCGCTTTGGTAATCGCCGGGTTTCTGTTGATGATGGCATCAAGCATGCAAGCTGAGTGCTACTTCGAACATGAGCGCATCTTCGAGACCGTCCCCGGACGAAGCGAGTATGCGATCGATTTCTTTACCTGAGACGGCGAAAAGCTCGACAAAATTTCGCAATCCTCTGAGGCGTTTAAGCACATCGGGCAAAAAAGTGCTCTTCCCGCCATCCGAAAGGATGTATCAGTTTGGTCGTCATACCCTTGCAGCGCGAAAGGAAAGACGTTCATGATTAGACCGTTGATTGGACATGCTGCATAACAAGAGTCAATTACGCCTACTCACTAGAGCCTTCCGGCGATGGCGTGGGCGATGAAGAAAAGGATGCCCAGAAGGAAAAGGCGCACGTGCAGGGTGCAGGTGCCGGAGCGGTTCTTTTTGCTCTTGGGTGCCATCATGATGATGCCTGCAAGCACGAAGCAGGCGAGGCTCGTCCAACCGAGGACGTAGGCGATGATCGGTGCTCCCGACGCATATATCATCGCCGCCGTGCCGTGGACGATAGCACCGACAATCATGATCAGGGTGGTGATGACGTGGTTTTTGGGGCGCCGGGCTTCGCATCCGTGCTTCCTGGCTTTGATGAACTGAACGAAGATGATAATTGCGGAGATGAGTGCGACCAGGGCCGATACAATCTCGATAATCAGGACAAAAACCACGGTGCCTCTTTTCTGTTCGCCTTCGCCTGTCGTGTCGACTGGTCCGCATCGGAGCGGGCACAATCCTCGCAAAAGTTACCCGAAGCAATCTTTTTGCGGGCTGCCGACATCATTCGTCACAAGATATCCATCATCACCTGAGGTTCGGAAAAGCTCAGGGGTGGAAGAGCGGCTGCAGCATTGCCTGGGCACTTGTGCGCAAAAGGGGTGCTTACAAAAAAGAGGAGCGCCCCCTAACGAAGGGAACGCTCACATCGAAGGAGCCGCTTTGGCGGGGCGCGCAAACTTAGGCGGAACCACCTTGGCTGGTCTCGTCGGGGGTCGCCTCATCGTCTTTTTCGGCATCCTCGGGGGGATGGATGTGTAGGGCTGGAACTGTCGGCGGCACTGAGGGGCTGCCATCGTTTTTCGTTGCCTGTGTGCCAACCTTCTCCTTGAGAGCTTTAATGCGCTGGCTTAACGTGGGCTTGTGTTCGGATTTTGCCGCTGTAGCAGCAGGAGAAGGAGCGCTCGCCGGCAGCGTCACCGCCTTCGGCATAGGCCTTGCATGGGCACCCACCTTCACCTCGTCATCTTCAGTTGTCGGCGCATCCCCGAACTTTGTCTGGTCGTCCTCGGTTGTCTCCTGCGCGCCTTTGACTGCAATCGTCGGTACGTCCTCGTCTGCCTCAGCTGCTGCCTGTGGCTCTTCAGCCCTATCGCCGTTTTTACCTCGGTAGC
>CAYTIS010000012.1:12475-20575 GCA_964438035.1 uncultured Slackia sp. | reverse complement strand
GCCTCAGCTGCTGCCTGTGGCTCTTCAGCCCTATCGCCGTTTTTACCTCGGTAGCGCTGGGTGGCGCTCTCAACTTCCATCTCAGAATCAATTCCATCGGGTCTGCGCGTTGGTACGCGCGTGAAGGCAAGTGCCGCCTCATCATCGCGAGCTTCCTCGTCAAGCGCTTCAATCTGCGTGCTTACTGCGTGCAGACCGTGCCTGCTACTCTGTCCGGCGCGTTCGGCGGCGATGTAGGCCTCTTTGATGAGGTGGTCCTGCGCGTCAAAGGGACGCGCGGCGAAGCTGCCGTCGGGATTGCGCGGCACGAAGTGGTATAGCTCGGTGTAGGTGCGGTCGGGTAGAAGCTCGCGCAGCTTGGCTGTGTCGGAAAGCATGGTGTTGAAGTAGTCCATCACCTTGGTGCGCAGGTCGGGCTCGCACACCGGCCAGGCAATCTCAATGCGCTTGTCCAGGTTGCGGGTCATAAGATCGGCGCTGGATAGATAGATTTTGCGGTCGGGGTCGCCTTCGGCCCCAAATACATAAATTCGCGAATGTTCCAGCTCGCGGCCCACTACGCTTACCACGCGGATGTTCTCCGTGTGTCCCGGAATACCGGGCACCAAACACGATATCCCGCGCACGAGCAGGGTCGCCTTCACACCCGCGCGGCTTGCCTTGGCCAGCTTTTCGATGACGTCCTTGTCGGTTATGGAGTTGGTCTTCATGAGAATCCCGCAGGGCCTGCCCTGGGCGGCCTTGGTAATCTCCTCGTCGATGGCCTCACAGATCTGCTGCTTAATCATAAGCGGGGCCACCCACAGGCGCTTATAGTCGTCCACAATCGTCTCAAGCTGCATATTGCGGAAGAACTTGGCCGCGTCGGTGCCAATCTTGGGGTCGCAGGTAATCATGGACAGGTCAGTGTAGAGCTTGGCCGTCTTCTCGTTGTAGTTGCCTGTGCCCAGCTGGGTGATGAACTGCAGGCCGTCATGGGAGCGGCGCGTGATGGCGCAGATCTTGGAGTGCACCTTGAAGTCGCGAAAACCGTAGATGATGGTACAGCCGGCCTCCTCAAAGCGCTGAGACCATTCGATATTGTTGCTCTCGTCAAAGCGTGCACGCAGTTCAAAGAGGGCCGTGACCTCCTTGCCATTTTCGGCGGCTGCCACCAGGGCCTCGGCTAGGCGCGAGCGGTTGGCCAGGCGATAGAGGGTAATCTTGATGGAGATAACATCGGGGTCGGTGGCCGCCTCCTGGAGTAGATGGACGAAGGGATCCATGGACTCGTAGGGGTAGGAGAGCATGACGTCTTTGTGCTGCACCTGTTCGATGATGCTCATGCCGTGCACCAGGCAGGCCGGCCATTGCGGGCTGGCAGGTTCGTCAATCAGCTCGGCTGCGCGCTCGCGTCCTACCAGGTCAGCCAGGCCCCAGGCATATCCCATATCCAGTGGCAGGCCCACGGTATATACCTGGTTGCGCTTGAGGCCCAGGCGCTTGCACAAAAAGCGCTCGGTGGTATCCGACAGCGGCCGCTCGCTTTCCAGGCGCACAGGGGCCAGCCGCCCACGCTTTTTCAGAATCCGCTTCATGTGGCTGCGGAAGTCCTCGTCGTATTCGTCGGACTCCTCATGGGTGTCCAGGTCGGCATTGCGCGTCACCTGAATTACGTTGGCATGCTTGACCGGATACATCTCGAAAATCTGGTCGGCAGCCATCTCAAGGGCGTGCTCCAGCAGGATGAAAGCGTAGCCGCCGTGCGCGGCCTTGAGCGGGATGATGCGCTCGCAGTTGCGCGGCATGGGGATGATGCCCATGATGACGTTGGCGGCCGCCTTGGCGCGGGCCGCCTTGCGCTCCTGCTTGGTCTGCTCCTTGTTGGTCTTATCGGGTTCTGCCTGGTTATCAAGGCGTACGGCGATGTAGAGGGCACCGTTTTCCAGGTGGGGGAAGGGATGGAGGGAGTTGATGATCTGGGGCGACACCAGCGGCAGCACGTTTCGCTCCATATGCTCGTCAAGCTCGGTCAGTTGCTCAGGGGTCAGCTCGTCGGGATAGAGCTGGTGGATGCCTGCGGCCTTAAGCTGGTGGCGCAGGCTGCGAAAGTCTTCGGAGGCCTTGGGTGTCAGTTCGCGCACGCGGGCGTACACCGCTTCCAGCTGCTCAGAGGGGGTCATGCCCGTTTTACTGTCGTATATCGTTTCCTTGGCAAGCTCCAGGTCACGCAGGCTACCCACGCGCACCATGAAGAATTCCTCTAAGTTGGAGCGCCAGATGGCGATGAATTTGATGCGCTCAAGCAGGGGGACGGCCGGGTCGGTCGACTGATCCAAGACGCGCTCGTTGAAGGTGAGCCAGGAAAGCTCACGGTTTTGCATATAGGGCGCAAAGCCCTGGGGGCGAGGCTTAGGAGTCTTGGGCTTCTTCTCCTGCTTGGCGGCTGGCTCGGCGGGGTGTGGATCGGAGGACTGCGGGACGGCAGCGTGCGAGTCGGCAGGTTGGGGTTCAGTGGTGCTGGGGCTGGCGGGCTGCGTCTTACTCGACTGCGCGGCTTGCGCGGCGTTGTACTTGGGTTGCACGCTGGCCTGGTCGCCTTCGTTATGGGCGGTAATGGTGTCCACCATGAGAATCCCTCCTCGGACGCGCGGATGTGTGGGGCTGAAAGGGCCGCGCCGGGTGTTGGGACCAGCGCTTGAGAGAAAAGGAGGCACGGCGCGGGCATGCGTGCGTGCCTGGAGAAGTGACCGTACGCGTTCGCCGCCCATTATACCTACGGTATGGCCAGATGCAGCAGGTATGTCGCTCTTTCGGGCTGCGGCGCAGGTGGCGCAGACGGCGCAGGCGGGGAAACGCGCCCGCGCCATCCACCTTCCATCACATCCGACAGGGTTTGCGGCGAGCGTGTGGGCTGCCTTCGCGTAGAATGCAGGGATGCTGTCTATCAGGCCCTGCGGGGTCGTAGGCGGCATAAGGTTGCGCACGTGCGCGCGCCAGTTTACGCGCACATTCGGCATGAAAACGAAAGCAGGTATGCCATGCTCGAACAGGTCGATCTCTCCGTTAAAACCTCCAAGGAAGAATACAAGCCCGTCTACGATGCTCTCATCTCCCGTCTCGTGGTTCTCCAGCAAAAGGCGCGTGTGGAGGGACTGGGGCTGGTGGTGCTCTTTGAAGGTTGGAAGGGTGCGGGTAAGGGCAGTCGCATCGGCGATTTGCTCCATAACCTGGACGCACGGGCCACACACGTGCATGTGCTGTCTACCTTTAACGAAGAAGAGGCTCGAAGCTTTCGCGATATGGACACGGGCGTTACCGGGTTTCAGCCGCTCATGCAGGAGTTCTGGGATGCGCTGGGTCCGCGCGGTGACATGACCATCTACGAGCGTGGTTGGTATACCGCCTCAGCCCGCCGCCTGCTCTACACCGACAAAAAGGATCGCGTCCAGACCTACCGCAACGCCGCTGGGGAATTTGAGCGCCAGCTTGCTGCCGATGGCTACGTGATCGTCAAGTTCTTTGTGCATGTATCCAAGGAGGCTCAGACCAAGCGCCTGCGTGATCTGCGTGAAAACCCCTCCACCAGCTGGCGGGTGAGCGATAGCGACATCGAGCACCTCAAGGATTATGAGGCCACCTACGAGCGCTACGACCAGCTTTTGCGCGCTACCGACTACGACTTTGCCCACTGGACGCTCGTTAATGGCGAGGACAAGCGCACAGCCAACCTGGTCATCGCGCGCACCATTGTAGATGCCATTGAGCGCGCCCTAGCTCGGGGAGCCGATCCTGCTGCTCAGGCTGCTGCCCTCAAGGCTCAGCAAAACAGCGCCGGACTTCTGACCGAGATCGACCCGCGCGAGCGCTCGGAGGAGGAGACCGCGCGCGTGATGGAGCAGGCCCACCAAACTGCCGCCGCCCAGGCCGCCTTAGCGCCGCGTCACTCGCGCTTTACTATGGTCAAGCGCCCGCCGCGCGTGGAGGATATCGACCATACGCTCGCCTTGGACTACGAGGACTACCGCGCGGCCCTGAAAAAGGAGCAAAAGCGCCTGGGTGAGCTGGAGCTTGAGATGTATCTGGCCCGTGTGCCGCTCATGCTGGTGTATGAGGGAGATGACGCGGCAGGCAAGGGCGGCAGCATCAAGCGTGTGGCCCAGGCTATCGACGCGCGGGCCTACACGATTTTCCCCAGCCCGGCCCCTACCAAGCCCGAGCTGATGCATCCGCACCTGTGGCGCTACTGGACGCGTCTGCCGCGTGCCGGTCACGTGGGCATATATGATCGCAGCTGGTATGGACGTGTGCTGGTGGAGCGCGTGGAAGGCTTTGCCAGTCCCGATGAGTGGGCGCGTGCCTATGAAGAAATCAACGAGTTTGAGGCCGAGCTTGAGGCTTGGGGTGCCCTGCTCATTAAGTTCTGGGTGGCGGTGGATCGCGACGAGCAGCTGCGCCGCTTCACCGAACGAGAAACCAATCCCGAAAAGCAGTGGAAGATCACGCCCGAAGATTGGCGCAACCGAGATAAGGCTCCTCAGTACGCCGCCGCTGCCAACGACATGTTCCGCCTTACCTCCACCGAGTACGCACCGTGGACAATTATCGAGTCCACCAACAAGTACTACGCGCGCGTCAAGGTGCTCAAGACGATTAACGAAGCTCTGGAGCGCCGCCTTCACTGAGGGGAGAAGGGCTGAGGTCTACAAGCCTGCCCTGTACGCGCCCGCTGCGGCTGCGGTATGATGGCAGCATCAGTGAACGTTTTGTGAAGCGGGGTGCGCGGGTTAAAGATCTGCTGCCTCGTGTGAACTATAGGTAAGAAGGGCTGCACGTATACCCATGGAGACCTACATTTGGATAGGATCTGCTGTCGTCGTCGTTATCATCATTGCCTGTATCGCCAAGGGCTTCATCGACGAGATGAGAAAGAAGTAGCAAAGCGACGAGGATGGACAGGTCGGGACGGGCGGTTTGCGGGTAAGGTTTATCAAGGTGATGAATTCAACGAGAATGCGCCGTACGTGCGCCAGCGTCCCATTCGACCGTTCTTTATCGTGTGCACGTGAGCGTCTCGGGGAGCAGATAGAGCGCATCGAGGTCATGGGCGCATGAACACATTGGATACCAAGCGGGGCACCCTCAAGCACAATCGTCGCAAACGTCGCCTCTGGACTGCTGTACTGGTGCTGGCTTCCCTCGTCTTTGTGGTGAGCCTTGGGGTGTTGGTGGTCATCGGCTGGGGCTATATGAGCAGCTCACGGCTCTATGATGAGGTAGCGCAAAGCGCCAACATTGCCACTGAGGCCAATGCGCTTGAGGAGATGACGGTGGACTGGGATGCTCTCTACGAGCAAAACCCCGACACCGTGGCCTGGCTTTATATACCGGGCAGTGTGATTGACTACCCGGTTGTTCAGGGTGAGGATGACGAGGAATACCTCAAGACCGACTTTTCTGGCAACACCGGCGGCCTGGTGAATCTGGGCGCGGTCTTTCTCTCCGTAATAAACGATGGCGACTTCTCCAACGACAACAATTTCTTGTATGCGCACCGCAGTGGTGATGGCACCATGTTCGGCACGCTCGTCAAAATGCAAGACCAGGAGGTTTTTGATGAGCTGCGCACCCTGTATGTCTTTACACCCACCCGCAACTACCGCTGCGTCACAATTGCGCTGGACGTGGTGGCCTATACCGAGGTGTCCATCCTTCAGCCGTCTTTTTCCGATGCTGAGGCGATGGTGGACTACCTTCAGAATCGGGTCGATGAGTCTGCGGCGGTGGCTGACGATGTTGATTTGTCGTCGTTCTCCAAGATTTTTACCCTCATCACGTGCGAGAATACCGATGCTACTACCCGGGCGGTGTTGTTTGCTGGTGTGGTCGAATCCGCCGTACCCAGCAATGCCGAGGTTTCTGCCGATGATGCGTAGGATGAGGACCTTTGTGGCTGACCCCTCCTGTGCAGGCGGGCCGGTGGAGCTGCTGCGGCTGACGAGACCTTTGCAACTGCACGCGCACGTGCCGTGAGGCGAGTCTTGCGGGGGGGGGTGCTGTAGCTGCTGTCTTAACTCGCAGGCACCGCTGCAGGTCGCATTGATTTTTTGCCCGATACATAAGCCCATTTCAGTGCAAGGGGGATATGCCGTGTCCATGTCTGTTTTTCCTGGTGAACCACCTGATCGTCCCCAGGAGGAGTGCGCCGTGTTTGGGGTGTACTCCCTGACCGATGACGTAGCGCGCCTGACCTGTTTTGGCCTGCAGGCCCTGCAGCATCGCGGTCAGGAAAGCGCGGGCATTGCGGTGGGCGATGGTGAAACCGTTACCGTCACTAAGGATCTAGGCCTGGTCACCCAGGTGTTCGACGAGAGTACGCTCATGGCCCTCAAGGGGCGCGTAGCCGTGGGGCACTGCCGCTATGCCACCAGCGGGGGTGCATCATGGCTCAACGCTCAGCCTCATGTTTCAGCCATCGACGAGGTATTCATCGCGCTTGCGCACAATGGCACCCTCGTTAACACCAACCGCATCCGTGCCAATTTGGTATCCATTGGTATCCAGTTTCGTTCCAGCGCCGATAGTGAGGTGGCCTGCCAGGTTATCGGCTACGTCACGCGCGAAACACATCATCTGACCGACGGCATCCGTACCGCCATGGAGACCATCGAAGGTGCCTACGCCATGGTGCTTGCCAGCCCCACCGCGCTCTATGCTTTCCGTGATCCGCATGGTATTCGCCCGCTGTGCTTGGGTAAGCTACCTGGCGGGCGTGGTTGGGTGGTGTCCTCCGAAACCTGTGGCCTTGATATTGTGGGTGCTGACTTTGTGCGCGATATAAATCCTGGCGAAATCGTCCGTATCAACGAGGAGGGCATCTCGACCTTGCAGGCCGTACAGCCTCGCGATCCACGCGGCTGTATCTTCGAGTACGTCTACTTTGCCCGACCTGACTCGGTCATTGACGGTCAGAGCGTCTACCAGGCCCGTCGTGCCATGGGACGCGTGCTGGCGCGCGAGGCCCCGGTGGATGCGGATCTGGTGCTGGGCGTACCCGACTCGGGCGTACCCGGGGCGCTCGGCTATGCGGAGGCCAGCGGCATCCCCTTTACGGATGGCATCGTGAAGAACCGCTACGTGGGCCGCACCTTCATTCAGCCCACACAGGAGATGCGCCAGATGGGCATCCGCATTAAGCTCAATCCCCTGCCTAGCGTGTTGCGCGGCAAGCGCATCGTGGTGATTGATGACAGCATCGTGCGCGGCAATACCTCCAAAAAGCTCGTGGACATGCTGCGCGAGGCAGGTGCTCTTGAAGTGCACCTGCGTATCGTCAGCCCCGAGGTCATGTGGCCCTGTTTCTACGGCATCGATACCGCCACTCAAGACCAGCTCATCGCGGCCACCATGGATAATGAAGGGATGCGCTCCTTCATCGGCTGCGACTCTCTTGCCTTTATCTCGATTGACGGTCTGCGCGAGGCCTGCTCCAATGCGGCGCACAAGACCTTCTGCGAGGCCTGCTTCACAGGCGACTACCCCGTGACCCTTCCCGAGTCCATCACCAAAACAGCGTTTCTTCCCAAGGAGGCCTGCTGATGAGCCAGATTACCTATGCCGATGCCGGGGTGGACATTCAGGAGGGTGCTGCTGCGGTGGATGCCATTAAGGCTGCGGTGCGCTCCACGTATCGACCTGAAGTGATTGGCGATATCGGCGGCTTCGGTGGGCTGTTTTCGATTGCGGCATGCAAGGGGATGGACGATCCTGTGCTCGTGTCGGGCACCGACGGGGTGGGTACCAAGCTCAAGGTCGCCCAGCTTCTGGGCAAGCATGATACGGTGGGTATTGACCTGGTGGCCATGTGCGCGAACGACATCCTGGCCGTCGGGGCTGAGCCGCTCTTCTTTTTGGACTATCTGGCCGTGGGCCGGCTCACCCGCGAGCATGCAGCCTGCGTGGTGGAGGGTATCGCTGAGGGTTGCCGTCAGGCCGGATGCGCCCTGATTGGCGGAGAGATGGCCGAGCATCCCGGCGTGATGGATCCTAACGACTATGATTTGTCCGGCTTTGCCGTGGGTGTGGTGGATCGGTCGCAGATGATTGGCCCTGACAAGGTGC
>CAYTIS010000012.1:0-12375 GCA_964438035.1 uncultured Slackia sp. | reverse complement strand
TCGTGACGATGGCGGTTGAAGCTGCGGGTCTTTCGCAGGAAGAGGCGCTCAAGACCTTCAACCTGGGTATTGGTATGGCGCTCGTCGTGGATGCCGCTCAGGTTGATGCTGTCATAGCCCAGCTGCGCACCAAAGGAGAAGATCCGCTCATCATCGGCCAGATTGTCGAAGGAACAGGCATCGTTCGCTACTGTTCGTAGCCTTATAGGCAAGGCGGTGCTACGGCGCTTGCCTGTAGAAGATGTATCGAACGCTGCCCTGGAGCGTGTGCCTGAGGGGCTTGGGGTGTAGGGGATTATGAGTGAGTAGGGGAGGCCCGTCTTATGGCGCGCATCCCGAGGAGGAGACTGGTATGCCACTTACGCTTGGCGTGCTCATATCGGGTTCGGGAACCAATCTGCAGGCCATCATCGACGCGATAGCCCAAGGTTCGCTCGATGCACACATTGGTGTTGTCATCTCCAGTCGTCTTGATGCCTATGGGCTGGAGCGCGCTCGAAAGGCAGGCATTGCCACCATGGCGCTCTCCAAGGAAGATTACGCTGACCCCCGCGCGGCCGACCGTGCGATTGTTGCCAAGCTTGCGCACGCGGGGTGCGACTACGTGGTCATGGCAGGTTATATGCGCAAGGTGACCAGCGTGATTCTTGATGCCTTTCCCGACCGTGTACTTAATCTACATCCGGCGCTTTTACCTGCGTTTGCAGGGGCGCATGCTATTGCTGATGCCTTTGAAGCAGGCGTCAAGGTGACGGGCGTGACCGTGCATTTCGCCAACGCTGAATACGACCAGGGTCCCATCATCGCCCAACGTGCGGTGGATGTGGTGCAGGGTGACACACTTGAAGCGCTGGAGGCCAAGATTCATGCGGTTGAGCACGAGCTGTACCCCGAGGTTTTGCGCTGGATTGCAGCTCATCGGGTAAGCGTCGGATCCGACCGAAAGGTGAATATCGTACCGGCATAGACAAGGTCGTGGGCAGGCCTTGAAAAGGGAGCGCTCTGAGATTCTGTGCCGAATGACTGGTGTGTTTTTATAGGCTTTGACCAGCCTTAACGGTAGCGTGGTCATCGCAGGTGCAAGCGGGGCCGTAGCCGAACCGAACACAGAGAGGATGCATGCATGGACAAAGAAACACTTGAGGCAATCGCCGCGCGTCTTGCCGCAGGCCAACCGGCTGACCTGCAAGTGGAAGACTTCCCCTGCTTTTCGCAGGAGGCTGCCGCCCACGACTCACGCACCTCGCCTGCCACGCTCGCCCGTATTTCGGAAGCGCTTACGGCCGATGATGCCTGCGTTTTTGAGCGAGCCGCCCGTGCTGTTGAGGAGGGCGACCTTGCTTGGATTGGTTTTAAGATCATCACCGATGCGGACCTTGCCTGCAGCAATGTGGACAATGCGGTTACCAAAAACTACGGCGACGTGGGCAGCGCCGATGGGCGCGACCTGGTATTTTTCTGCAACGATGCCAAAGAGGTGGTGGCCGCGCGTCCCTATTCGCCTCGCGACCTCTTCCAGATGAAGGATGTCACGCGTGGCCCCAGCATGCACAATGACCAGTTCGACGGACTTACCTGGGTGTCGACTCCCCTGTTTGACCAGGTGAGGGTGTGGCTCGTGGGTGCCAGTGACGTGGCAGCGCAGACGGCCACGCTGGCCCAGCATGTCGGCTTTGCCGTGGAGGTCATTGACGATGACCCGTCCTTCCTCAGTGATCAGCGCTTTCCCGATGCACATCGCAGGTTGCTGACCTCGTTTGACGAGCTAGCCGCGCACGTCCCCGCGCCAGATGATTACGTGTGCGTGCTCACACGAGGGCACATGCATGACCATGAGGGGTGTGTGTGGGCAATTCGCCACGGCGTGCACTATGTGGGGATGATGGGCTGCAAGGGAAAGAACAGCCGGGTGCGCGAGCTCTGTCTTCAGGCCGGCATGACCGATGAGGAATGGGCGCGCATCAAGCGTCCCATCGGGCTGAAGTTTGGCGCCAAGACCCCGGCTGAGCTTGCCATTGCTATCGTAGGAGAGCTGGTGGACGTGCGCTATCGCCAGCGCTACAGCGAGCAAGCTCGCGCCGCCCACGAAGCCAGCCTCGGCCGATAGACCTGCAGCCTTTCTGTGTTCGTCTCGTTGCTCGGTGCGTATAATCGGGCGGTTGGGCAGGCGGGCGCGGGTGCGCCCCATAGAGAAAGGCGGCAGCATGGCGGATGATACCAGGGAGCAGGACGCGACCCCCAATCAGGGCGCAGTCAGCAATTGGGATGCAACCCTTAAGCAGGACACTACTTCCAAGCAGGGCGCAACCTCTGCGATAACCTCAGCGGCTGGCACAGATATCCCCATCAGGCGGGCCCTCTTCTCGGTTACCGATAAGAGCGGAGCGGCTGACTTCGCCCGCGCGCTGTACGAGGAATTCGGGGTCGAGATCGTCTCCACGGGCGGTACGGCCAAGGCGATAGAGGCTGCGGGCGTACCCGTGCGCGCCATCGATGACCTTACCGGCTTTCCCGAGATGATGGATGGCCGCGTGAAAACCCTTCACCCCAAGGTGCACGGCGGCCTGCTTGCCAAGCGTGACGATGCCGAACATATGCGCCAGGCCACCAAGCATCACATTCCCCTTATTGATCTGGTGGTCGTGAATCTCTATGCCTTTGAGAAGACCGTGGAGGCGGGGGCCGACTTCGCCACCTGTATCGAACATATTGACATCGGTGGCCCTTCCATGCTGCGCTCCGCCGCCAAAAACCACGCCAGTGTCACCGTGGTTACTCATCCCGCACGCTACAACGACATCCTCGAAGAGATGCGTATGCACGACGGTGCCACCACGGCTTCCACGCGTCGTGCCTTGGCGCTTGAGGTCTTTCGGGTTACTCATGCCTACGACGCCGCCATTGCTCATTGGCTGGAGGCCCAGGTGGGGGAAGGGGTAGGTCATGAGATGGACAACTTTCCCGCAACTCGCACCCTGCGCCTGTCCAAACAGCAGGATCTGCGCTACGGCGAAAATCCGCACCAGGCAGCAGCCTTTTATCGCGTGGATGAGCTGGCCACGCAAAACTGCCTGGTCAACGCCCAGCAGCTTAACGGTAAGGAGCTGTCCTACAACAATATCCTGGATACCGATGCCTGCTGGTCGCTCGTGCGCGAGTTCGATCAGCCCGCCGTGGTTATCCTCAAGCACCAGAATCCCTGCGGCAGCGCCGTGGCTTCAACGGTGGAGGAAGCCTACGACAAGGCCTTGGCCTGCGACCCCAAAAGCGCCTTTGGCGGCATCATCGCGGCCAACGTCGAGGTGACTCGCGCGATGGTGGAGCGCATAGGCGTGGCCAAGCAGTTTGTGGAGGTGCTGATCGCACCTAGCTACGAGCAGGAGGCGCTTGAGCTGTTACAGCAGAAGAAGAACCTGCGCGTACTGCGTACTGGTGGGGTGGATGTGCCTGTGTCGCTGGAGTTTCGCAGCGTGGATGGTGGCATGCTGATTCAGAGCGCGGATCGCGCCGCCGAAAATCCTTCAGCCTTTACGGTGCCCACTGAGCGCAAGCCCACCGACGAGGAGATGGAAGAGCTGCTCTTCGCTTGGAAGGTTTGCAAGGGTGTGAAGTCAAACGCCATCCTCGTGTCCTGTAATCACGCGGGTATCGGCATGGGTCCGGGCCAGCCCAATCGGGTCGATTCGGCGCGCCTGGCCTGCGAGCGCGCCCACGAGGCCTGTGCCCGCATGGGGCTTGAGCCGCGCGGGCTCGTGGCGGCCTCCGATGCCTTCTTTCCCTTCCGTGACACCGTGGATGTGCTCGCGAGCTTTGGCGTGCGCGCCATTATTCAACCCGGTGGCAGCATGCGTGATAAGGAGAGCATTCAGGCTTGTGACGAGCACGGCATCGCCATGGTCTTCACCAAGCATCGCCATTTCCGTCACTAGCGGTAGTGCCTATTAAGAAGCCTTGCGGCCGGAGTGCACCGCCACGATGCCTCCGGTCAGGTTCTTCCAGTGAACATCGCAAAAGCCGGCATCCTCAAGCATACGTGCAAAGGTGGCCTGGTCAGGAAAGGCGCGGATGGAGTCGGCCAGATAGACAAACCCCCTCACGTCACCGGTGAAGAGCTTGCCCCAAAAGGGGATCATCACCTTAAGGTAGAGGTTGTATAGGGCCCGCCAAGCTGGATTGATGGGCTTAGAAAACTCCAGGCAGACGAAGGTGCCGCCGGGTTTAAGCACGCGGTACACCTCAGAAAGGGTACGCCCTCGGTCGGGGATATTGCGAATGCCATAGGCCATGGTCACCGCGTCAAAGGAATCGTCGTCATAGGGAATGTCCTGAGCATCTACCACCGCAAAGTCCACGGGTACGCCCCGAGCTGCCCCTTGGCGGCTGCGTTCGCGCGCCACCTCAAGCATTTCGGGCACGTAATCGGTGAGCAGGATGTGGGCCGGGGGCGTGCGCTTGGCCGCCGTGTAGCCCACGTCGCCGGTGCCGCCCGCAAGGTCGAGCATGTGGCTTTGGGGGGTTAACGCGGCTGTGTCCACCACGGCATTGACCCAGCATTTGTGCAGGCCGAAGCTCGATACCGTGTTGAAGCTATCGTATTTAGGGGCGATGGTGCCAAAGACCTCTTTGACGCGAGTTTCGGATACCGAGGCTGGTGCTTCTCCGCCGGTAGCCGTGTCAACCACGATATGCCCTGCATGGATGTCATGCGCCTTGGCCTCTGTAGCCGCTACGGCTGCTGTGGTTTTTGCATTCGCTGTGTCACGTTCGGCTGTGACAGCTGCTACCACAGCCGTATCCCGCGTGGATGTGGCAGCTCGTGTGGCTGACGTAGTTGGGGAGACTGGCTTATGAGGTGCAACCACCGCGTCCGACACAGGCTCAGCCGCTGCGGTAGGTACACAATCGGCCTTGCTCGCCGTGCTGCGGGTCCGGTTCGCTTCATGTCCTACGCTTGTAGGCGGGAATGTTCTGGTCTGTGCGGCCTGCGATGACGCGGTTGAGTCGTCCTGCGCAAGGGTGATGGTCATGGTAGGGAGCTTTCCTGTTCGTTTCCCGGTTGCGTGCGCACAGGTGGCGTCACGCGTGATTTCGGCACGAACGCCAAGTATATATCAAACTCGCTCAAGCAGACTTCCGCCGTCGTCGTTTAACCTTCGCCACTCCCAGCAATGCCCATGCTCGTCGCCCCGCAACTTTCCAAACTCACCGCAACACTAAGTACAACCTTGCAATACCCAAAGCGGGGTTGCATGTGGTTTTCACACACCTGACATCAACGTCCCTGTTGTGATGGGGTATCATGCGTGCATGCTGTTACTTGCTGAACATATCATTCCCGTCACCTCAGACCCCATCGACGACGGTGCGGTGCTGGTGCGCGACGGGCGCATCGCCCAAATCGGCGGTGCCCAACGCATGAAGTCCCGCTATCCCAATGAGGAGGTGCGCGACTTTGGTAAGGCCGTCATCATGCCCGGCTTCGTGGACTGCCACACTCACCTGGAGTACACGGTGTTACGCGGCATGGTTCATGACGTTCCGTATGCCGAGTGGCTTGCTATGGAGCATGCCAAGGCTGATTTGATGACGCGGGATGACCGCTATGATTCGGCCTTGCTCGGCTGCATGGAAATGCTTTCCGGTGGCATCACCACCGTGGCCGACTTTACCAGCACGGGTGCATCGTGTGAGGCTGTTAATGACATGGGTCTGCGCGCGGTGGTCTATCGCAGCGTAGGTGCTACCGAAAAGACCAAGGTTGACCAGGCTGTTGAGGATGCTCTGGAAGATGTGCGTAGCTGGCGTGCCTCAAGTGATTCCGAGTGCATCACCGTTGGTGTGGCCCCCAAGGCGCTGCACGCCTGTCACCCCTCGGTGTTTTCCAAGGTCAATGATCTGGCCGCTCAGATGGACTTTCCCGTGGCCATGCATGTGGCCGGCAGCTACGAGGAGCTGCGCTATATTCGCGATGGTGCTACGCCGCTGTCGGTGCGCGGCATTTCCAAGGATGCTGACAGCCTGACCGACCGTCCCATGTGGCTTCCCACTGGTGTTACCCCCGTCAACTATGCTCTTAACTGGGATGCCTTTGCGAGCAATGATGTCTTGGCAGTGCACTGCGTGCATGTGGATGATACCGACATTGCCAAGCTCAAAGAGCACGATGTCGCCATCGCGGTGTGCACGCGCTGCAACGCTCAACTGGGCATGGGTCTAGCTCCGCTCCTGAAGTTCTTGCGGGCTGGTGTTCGTGTGGGCCTGGGTACCGACTCTCCGGCCGCTACCAATTCGGCCGACATGTTCACCGAGATGCGCTTGGGCACCCTCATTCATCGTGCCGTTAACCGCAACGCCTTCCTCAGTGCCGCCACTATGCTGGAGCTTGCTACCATGGGCGGGGCGCGCGCCCTGCGCATGGAAGATGAGATTGGCAGCCTGGAGCCCGGCAAGAAGGCCGACATCATCGCAATTGATTTGTCCGGCTCGCGCCAAACCCCGCTCGTTGATCCCATCACGGCGGTGGTCACCGGTGCTGCAGCCGCCGATGTCCTGTTCAGCATGGTTGATGGAAAGCCGCGCTACGAGCGCGGGGGCACCTGGCATGACCGCCATGGCGAGCTTGACTCGGCCTCCGTAGTCCATCGTGTTAGCCAGATTCGCGGAAGACTGAGGGATTAACATGGCCCAGCAAAAGCTTTCCGCCAAGCAGAAAGCGGCACGTATTGAAGCAGCTCAGCGCCGCGAGGAAGCCGAGAGGCGTCGTCGCGAGGCGGCGGCACGCACCAAGAAGATTTTCACGGTGGTGATCTGCATCATCTTGGTGCTTGCCCTGGGTCTTCCCACCATGGCCATCATGGCCATGAGCGGCTCGCTATAGGCGTTTTTTCTTCTCCGGCATCATCGCAAAGGGAATGTCGGTTCCCACGCCCGGTGTTGCCAGCACATCCCCCTCCAGTGTTACCAGTACTACTTCGATGTCATCACGCTCGCAGGCAAACTGGAGGGCGGCATCGGCACCCATGAGGATGAGTGAGGTGGTAAACCCGTCTCCGTCGATTGAGGCGCGTGAAATCACGGTGGCGCTTAGAAGGTCGGTTGCGGCCGGAAATCCCGTCTTTGGGTCGAGGATGTGGTGATAGAGCTTCCCCTCGTGTGTGAAGGCACGCTCGTAAATGCCGCTGGTCACCACCGATCCGTCGGAAATTGCCACGGTGGCAAATGATTCGATGGTAGGCATCATGTGCGATGGCATGGGCTTGCGAATCCCTATGTGCCAAGGTGATCCGTCAAGCTTGCCGCCCATGGCAGCCACATTGCCTCCCAGGTTAATGAGGGCGTGGGCCACTCCCCGTGTACGGAACAGCTCCAGAATCGCATCGGCGATATAACCCTTGGCGATACCTCCCAGATCAATGCAGGAGGCAGGATCGGCCAGCTGAATTTCGGTGCCGCGCACCCGCACGCGGCGGTAATCCACATGTTCAAGCGCTGCCTCCACATCGCTTGCAGTCGGAATCACGCCGTGCTTGAAATCCCACAGCTGCGACACACTTCCTACGGTTATATCGTAGCGCCCCTCTGAGGCCTCGCAATAAGACAGGGCGGTCTCGGTGAGCGCGGCAAGCTCAGGATCCACAGCACAGGCCCGACCTTCGGCGTGGTTGACGCGGTAAAGCTGGCTTGCGGGATCAACGCGCGAGAACAGGCGCTCATAGCGTTCGCACAGCGCCACCGCCTCATCCAAGATGCTCTCATCGTCGGTTTCGGCTGCGATGGTGTTGGGGGTGTTAAAGCGGAAGAAGTCCCGTTGAATCATGGTGCTCCTCAGGTGAGTGTCCGTTGCGGCAAAACGAGTATACTGGCTTTCGTTCGTCGCTGGTTCCAGATTCGAAGCCCTCATCAAGAAGGAGGTGGTCGCTCGATGGCCAACGAGCACGGCGCCATGGTGAAGCGCTTTGGCGCCTTCGAGACCGTCTCATTCTTTTTGTTCTGTGCAAGCGCCCCCCTCGTCCTTCCCGTCTTTGATATCTGGCGCATGCTCGTACCCTTTGAGGCCTCCCAAAACTCCCTGGTGCCCTCGGCCTTGTTTTACGATGCGTTGCCGCTTTCAGCCATGTTTACCGCCCTCGTCTTTCTCTTTGTCTGCCTGCTTAAAACGGCCTATGCCCGCATCAATGTGCGGGTGATGATGTCGGCCCTCATGTGTTATGTCTGTGGGTGTGCACTGGCTTGCCTGCTTAGTATCGGTGTGGTGAGCGGGGAGTTAGCAGGCACGCTTTGCGGCCTTGCCATAGGATACGGCGGTGCGGTTATGGTCCTGTTCTGGGTGAGTAACCTGCATCTACCCGATTTTCGTGGGGCGCTTTTTGTGGCCTGGTCGGCCGCCTGTGCCCTCTTTGTCAACGTGGCGTTTATGGCCCTGGCTGACATCAGTGTGGTACGCGCATGTCTTATGGTCGAGGCCCTCCTTGCTTCTCTTGGTTGCGGACGCTTGTTCATGCGTTTCAAGGATGAGGAGGTATCTGCCGGTAAGGGCGGCTCCAACTGGTGGGATGTGTTTGGTAGCCTGGACATCTCCATGGTGGACGGGGTCAATGACTTCGAGAAACCCTCTGCTCGTGCGCTTTTTTTGGCCGTGGTACCCGCCGCCATCCTCCTGCTGTTCATAGCCGATATTGGCCTAGCTCAGGAAACTGAACGGGCCATCGGTTTCATCGTTGCAGGTGGTGTTGTGGCAGTGGTATCCATGATTCCGCTTCTGCGCATGAAGTCCGATCAAGCCCTGGTCAATCTCTCCTATCGCTTTTTTCTTCCACTCGTGGCTTTTGCCACCTTTGCTCTGGCGGTGTTTGTGGACACCTCCTATGAGCGTCTAGTGATGATGGTTGGAGTCTTTGCCTTTTGTACGGTCTATACCCTGGTGATGCTGGCTATGCTCTTCGTGATGGCGGGGCGCATGCGTTCGCTGGGTCTGCCCGCAGCAAGTCTCATGATTATCGCGGCCTGTGTGGTGTGCATGCTCTCCAATGGCAATGCTGGCGCTGACGTGCTGGAACCCTATCGCTTTCGCATCCTTGTGGTGCTGGTGTTGCTTACGGTGGTGGCGCTTTCGGTCACGCCCAGCTCGCATGTGTGGCGGGTGATGCTCAATGGCATTGATGCGGTGGAGATGAGTGCTCATGATCAGCAGGAAAGCTATGTCCACCGCTGTGAGGAGCTCTCCCGCGAATACGGCCTTACGGCCCGCGAGGCTGAGATCCTCCTCATCCTAGGGCGCGGTCATACCTCCGGCTTCATCGCCAAGGAGCTTACGGTGGCCGAGTCCACCGTGCGCAGCCATCGCAAAAACATTTATCGCAAGCTTGGTGTGTCCTCCCGTGAGGAGCTTTTCACCCTCCTCGATGCCGAGGATACGCGCTGTAACCGCCCCTGATCCACACATATGCACTTCAAGTAACTGGTGCATACCATGGACTTGTGCCATGGTCGAGGTCGTCTGTGCTCTCAAAGGTGTGCTCAACCCTGCGTTGTGACTCGTGTTCATGGCGCAATAGGGGGGATTCGCCGTTTTAGGGGCGAAGTGGAGTTGCGCCTCCAAGGCGGAGAAATTCCACAAAAGTTCGATCCGAACAGGAGAAATACTTATATCCCCCATTTCGTCCATAAGGGGCAATCCCACGAAGCCTCCAAAATCCCACCTTTTGACGATGGATTCATGATTTCCCGTGCGTAGGATTTGTGCCTGCAATTTGCGAGGGCCTTTCGGGCCCCGCGAACCATCACCGAGGAGGGAGAACAAAGTATGAAAAAGCAAACCGGTCGTCAGGGTTTCAGCCGCCGCGACTTCTTGAAGGGAAGCGTTGTTGTCGCTATTGGTGCAGCGGGTGCAGGCGTGTTGGGTGGATGCTCGGAATCCTCGACCGAGGAAGGAGACGGGGAAGTGTCCTCCGAGTCCTCTGAGGAAAGCAGCACGACTGTTTCTCTGCATCGCGGCTACGGTGCTGCGCATGGCGAGAGTGCCTTTACGAGTGTTATCGTGGCCGTCGCTGAGGATGGCACCATCGTAGGTGCTCGCGTTGACGAGCTCCAGTTCATGGATGAGACCATTGAGGGCATTGAGGGCGTACCCAACTCCGATGCGAGCCTCGCCGAGGGCATCGTTGACGGCATGGTTCTTATGTCCAAGCGTGACAACTCTGAGGTCTATTCCGCTCGAATGGCGGAGAACGGCGGAGCCACCCAGCAGTGGGCTGACTGCATGGCCGCCATTGAGGAGTATTGCGTTGGTAAGACCGCCGATGAGCTATCGGATGTTGCGGCTGATGCCGTGTCTGGCTCTACGCTGGTCGACACCGTGAACTATCTCGCTCTCGTGGGCGAGGTTGCCGGGGATGACTACCACGTCTCCTCTGGTACCTTCACCGGTGATGGCTCTGATTTGGCCATGGGTCGTTCCTATGTGGTCGCTCATGGTGAGTCCGCCTTCTGCGATGCTTGCTCGTTGGTTCAGGGCGACACCCTGGTTGCCGCCAGCATCGACGAGTTCCAGTTCTCCGATGCTGAGACCTATGAGGGCGTTCCGAACTCCGATGCCAGCTTTGGTGAGAACTACGCTGACGGCGTTGTGTTGATGTCCAAGGCCGTGAACAGCGATGCCTACTTCAGCGCCATGGAGGAGAGGGGTGGCGCCACCACCCCGTGGCTGGATTCCATCCAGGCCATCGAAGAGTATTGCGCGGGCAACGCCATCGAAGACGTTGTCGCCGACAGTGCCGACTCCGTATCTGGTGCCACATTGGTTGACACTGCTAACTACGTCGCTGGTGTTCAGACGGCTGCTCAGGCTGTCTAGGTTGCCCCTCCCTCGGGGCGGATTGGTCTTCATGGTCAATCCGCCCCGTTCTTTTCCCTATAATGGGCAGAAGAAACGTGGGGAGGAGACACATGGACGATTTGCCGAGTGGGTGGGAGAGACGTTCTTCCAAGCAGTCAGTTGCCATCGTGCTGCTCATTCTGATGTCCATGGTCCTGAGCTTTGTCGAGGTGCCTATCATTCCTGCCGCGCAGTGGCTCAAGTATGACACCTCGGGCGTGATGTCACTCATCGCGACCATTCTCTATGGCCCGTGGGTTGGTATCGTTGTCGCGGTTGCTTCGTGGGTTCCCCATCTCATTACCGGTCCCATCGGTGCGTTCATGAATATCTCGGTCACGGTGACCCTCATCGTCGTGGTGGGCGAGGTGTACCGTCGCAAACCCTGTTTCTCTCGTGCGGTCTTGGGCTGTGTCTGTGGGACAGTGGTGGCGTGTACGGTGGCCATCTGCCTGAATTTTGTGGTGACGCCTGCCTATGTGGGTGCAACCTACGAAGAGATTGTTGCTCTCGTGCTCCCAGCGCTCCTCCCGTTTAACGTGTTCAAAGCGCTGGTCAACTCAATTATCGCCGTTGCTTCGTACCGCAAGCTCGCGGCGATGTTTGATGATCACAAGGATGCGGCGAATCCCGCACTTTAGGAGAGCCGTTTTTCAGAAGAACCCATCGATATGCGAGCAGTCACCCCTCCGGCCGCTCGCATATCGATGTCGATGCCACCGTGCGCAGTTCATGCGCACGGTGGCATCATTGCTTTCGGACACATCTTACTCAAACGCTGAGGTCTTGACCACATAACGGGGCCTGTCGCTGAACGAAAAAGACCGTATCTCGCCTGCTTACAAGCGTTCTATTTTGCTACGTCAGCGAGGCCAGATAGGTGAGGTATGACTGGGCGCTTTCCGGTACGGATAGGGTGATGCTTTGTCCGTAGGCCTCAAGGGTTGCATAGGTCGCGTCGTCGTAGAGAGTGATGGTTGCGGAGGTGCCGTCAAGGGAGGTGCTGTAGGTGGTGGTTACCTGGGCATCATCGGGCAGGGTGGCAGCTTCCCATGATTCGATGTCCAGGTTGCTGATAAGGGAGCGAGCCTCCTGAACGTTCATGCCGAGAGCCGTAGCGATGGACTCGGCGTTTGCCTCCAGGGCGTTTTGAATGGTGCTCTTGATGCCCGAGGCATCAATGGCCGTGTTGATAGCCCCATTTGTGGCCTCAGCGATAAGGTCTTCCATGGTGGAATCAGAGGTTATCAAGGAATAGACTCCAAAGCCTAGGGCTCCCAGCATGATGATGCCTACGCATGTGCTCACGATTCGTCTCATCTGTCACCCACTTTCAATGTTTGGAATGGCAGTACTGTACATGCCCGCATAAGGGTTCACCGAATGTGCGCGAAACACGCATGCTCGCTGCAAAGTCATGAAGAATTGTTGAGGACCTCACAAAAACCTCCCCCTTTGACAAATTGTTTCTTGACTCACCCCTCCAAAGGGGGGTAGCATTC
>CAYTIS010000011.1:13757-24828 GCA_964438035.1 uncultured Slackia sp. | reverse complement strand
GGATTAAGCAGCTGGCGGCCGAGCACATGACCATGGTGGTCGTCACCCACGAGATGCAGTTCGCGCGCGACGTGGCCGATCGCATCATCTTCATGGACGGCGGTGTAATCGTAGAAGAAGGCCCGGCCAGCCAGGTCATCGAGCATCCCCAACACCGACGCACCCAGGATTTCTTGGCGCGATATAGCGAGTAGCGCCTGACAGACGCTGCCGGGCGCGCTATGTCCTATGTCGGGCGAACTAGGGACTCATCACCCATGAGAAGACCTGCCATGCTCGGCAGACTCCAAAAAGAAGGGGCTTTACGCCCCTCCTCTCTCAGTGAATCCTTATTCCGCCGCTTCTGCAGGTTTGAGTAGGCCGTAGCCGCCGCCGGTGCGGCGGTAGAGCACGTGCACCTCGTTGGTGTCGCGGTCGGTATAGACGAAGAAGTCGTGCCCCAAAAGATCCATCTGAATCAAGGCCTCCTGCTCAGTGAGGGGAGTAAACTCCACCTCCTTCACGCGCACCACCTCATCGTCGGCGGAAAGCTCCTCCATGAGCTTGTCAAAATCGACATCGACGGGCTCAAGTGCAGGTTCAGCGGCCTTGAGGGTTTCCCGCATGCGATGATCGATGACGCGGGTCTTGTACTTGCGCAGCTGGCGCAGCACCTTAGCGGCGGCCACGTCGATGGCGGCATACATGTCCTCCTCGTGCTCCTCTACGTGGATGGTGTGGCCTTTGGGGCGCAGGGTAACCTCGCAGATGCAGGGCACGGGACGATTCTTCTCCACGCGCAAAACAACCTCGGCTACCGGGATGTCAAGGCGCAGTACCTTCATCGCGTTGCCGACCTTTTCGGTGGCGTATTCGTTCAGGGAATCGGTGACAGTGACTTTCCTGCCGATGACCTTGATCTGCATAGCAACCGTCCTTTCCTCCGTACACTTCCCCGCCCTAAGGGCGGGCTGCGGCACCATATTTGATGCCGGGATAGACTGCTTTGACAGCAATGGTAACGCACTTCTGCTCTGAGGAAGGGCAGGTTTGCCATCTTGTCATACGACCTGCGCCCACGCCGTCGGGCGTGTCTACGCTAAGAGCTCGTCGCAAGAGCTCGCCGCTATCCTCGACAGATCGTTAAAACTCTGCGTTGCCGACGGTACGGGGATGAGCAATGGCATCGCGGATGTTGCTCACCCCGGTCAGATACATCACCAGACGCTCAAAGCCCAGGCCAAAGCCCGCATGCGGGCAGGTACCAAAGCGGCGCAGGTCGCAGTAGTGGCGATACTGCTCCGGGTCCATCCCCAGCTCAACGATGCGTTGTGTCAGCATGTCCAGGCGCTCCTCGCGCTGGCTGCCACCCACAATCTCACCGATACCGGGCACCAGGCAGTCCGCAGCGGCCACCGTCCTGCCATCATCATTGAGGCGCATGTAGAAGGCCTTGATAGCCGCCGGGTAATCGCTCACAAAGGTGGGCTTTTTGAAGTACTGCTCGGTCAGGAAGCGCTCGTGCTCGGTCTGCAGATCAATGCCCCAGCTCACCGGGAACTCGAAGCTGTGGCCGCCCGACACCGCACCATCCAAAATTGCAATCGCATCCGTATAGGTCACGCGCGCAAAATCGGATGCAGCCACGTGCTCCAGGCGCTCAAGCAGCCCCTTATCCACAAACCGATTGAGCATGTCCAGCTCATCAGGGCAGCGGTTCATCACAACCCGAATCGTGTACTTGAGCATATCCTCGGCCAGGTTCATATCATCAGCCAAATCGGCAAAGGCCATCTCGGGTTCGATCATCCAAAACTCGGCCGCATGGCGCGCGGTGTTAGAGTTTTCCGCCCGAAACGTGGGTCCAAAGGTGTACACATCGCCAAAGGCCATAGCGAAGTTCTCGGCATTGAGCTGGCCCGACACGGTAAGGCTTGCCGGTTTGCCAAAAAAGTCCTGGGAGTAGTCCACACGCCCCCGCTCCAAACGGGGCACGTTTTCCAAATCGAGCGTGGTCACATGAAACATCTCACCTGCACCCTCACAGTCAGAGGTGGTGATGATAGGCGTGTGCACGTACAAAAAGCCCCGATCCTGAAAAAACGTGTGGATGGCATGGGCCGCCACCGAACGGATGCGAAATACCGCACGAAAGAGGTTCGTGCGCGGGCGAAGATGCTGCTGGGTGCGCAAAAACTCGGGTGTGGCGCGCTTCTTTTGAAGCGGGTAGTCACCCGATGACGGGCCTGTCACCTGGATGGATGTGGCGGCAAGCTCAAAGGGCTGCGGGGCATCGGGAGTGAGCTTGAGCCGACCCGTGCACACCACGGCGGCACCGGCTATCTGGCGGGCAGCCTCGTCGTAGGTGGACAACTCCTCGCGACTCATCACCACCTGCAAGTCCTTAAAGCAGCTGCCGTCATTGATGGTGATGAAGCCAAAGTTCTTCATATCGCGCACTGAGCGCACCCAACCGGCCACCGTCACGGTACCCTTTGTGAGCGCCTCAGCATCGGCGTAGAGCTGCGCAATTCTGGTTCGTTCCACCACTTCCCCTTTCTTCGTCTGCCCACCTGGGCTGCCTCGTATTCGCGTATGTGTGCTGCGCCATGATAGCAGCAGTGCCGTATGCAAACGGATGCAAGGCATGCGGGAAAGTGAAGCACGAAAAGTGCGACAAGGGTACGAGGGTCAAGGCAGCTCAAGGCGGGAGGTGTGGCGATCGGCAGGCGGCGCGACGACCGGAGTGCGACGAGCCTTATCCCTGGACAGTTCCCACAGCCTCCTTGCGCTGCACCACCAGGTAGAGATTATCAGTGCCGGTCTTGCCATCGGAGGCGAAGCGGTCGATACAATGAATCTCGGGGGATGCCTGGGCCAAGCCCTTCGCCTCCTCATCAGAGAAGCTGTGACAGTAGCGCCACACGCCCGGCTTGTTGTGCCAACCCACCAGGTGATCGCCCGGCTCAAGCTTGCCCGCAGCGATGTCCCATCCTCGATCAGACAGCTGCGCCAAGGCCCGCGCATCCCTCGCCTGCGCCTTGCGATAGCCCGCCTCGTGTTCAGCAAAGCGCCACAGCGACACGGCCACCACCCCGCCGGGGCGCACAGTCTGCACAAGCGCCCTCATCAGCTCCGCACGGTTATCTGCACCCGGAACATGATGAAAAAATCCAAAGCACACAACCGCGTCATATGCCTTTCCTAGCGCTGAGACAACCCCTTCCCTACCTCCGTCAAGCAGGGCCGCAATGATATCTGCATGAACGAAGGTGACCCGCGCCCGCTCCCGCCCCGCACTAGGCTGGACTTGGGGCTGAGCCTGCCTCATCTCAGGCAGAGCCTGGACGGCAAGCTCATCGCAGGAGTCCACCGCTGTAGCCACAAAGCGTCCCTCGTAGGTATCCGCCATAAAGCGCTCGAATCGTAAGTTGCCGCAGGCTACATCAAGCAGGACAAGCCCTGATGGCCCCGCCACAGCCTCCAGGCTGCCTAGGACCCGCTTCCATCCCGGCCAAGCCTGCGCGCGGGTGGCCGAAAACGACTGAGCATGGCCCCGATAAAAATCCTCGGTCAGCGCAGCCAAGTCCCGCGCAATCCGCTGCTCCAAAGTTCACCTCGTCATTCACACGCTCTTTACACCTGCCACCATCACGCCCATACTATAGAATCGTACCGATGAACGAAACCCTGCGTGACATACTTGAGCTACTGCGCACGCGCGCAACACCCCTTGATGCTGAGGAGCTGGCCCGCCTAATTCGTCTGCGCAATAAAAACGTACGCGACACCTCCCAGCATCTCTCCAAGAAAAAGCTCTTGGACGCTTTTTTTGCCCTCAAGGAAGAACAACCTGCGCTCTGGGAATCGTGGGATGTGGATGCCGCCCTTGAACAGCGCCTCCTTGCCACCCTGCGCCTCAAACCACGCCGCACTGCCTCGGGTGTAGCTACCGTCACGGTAATCACCAAGCCGCACGCCTGCACCAGCGCCTGCCTCTACTGCCCCAACGACGTGCGCATGCCCAAAAGCTATCTAGCCGACGAGCCCGCCTGTCAGCGAGCTGAGCGGGTATGGTTTGATCCCTACCTCCAGGTAATCTCTCGCCTGCACACCCTAGCGCGCATGGGGCATGTGACCGACAAGGTGGAGCTGATTGTGCTCGGCGGCACCTGGGATGACTACCCGCAGGCCTATCGCATCTGGTTTGTGGCCGAGCTGTTTCGCGCCCTTAACGACGCGGGCACCCCGCAGGCCGCTGAACAGGTAGCCCGCCGCCGCGCCTTCTACGAACGCTGTGGCATCCTCAGCGACCCGCAGGCTCTTGAGCAGGCCACGGCTACCACCCAGGCCCGCGTCACGGCAGGCGAGGTGCCCTTCAACCGCGCCATAGAAACTCTCTATGGCACCAACCCGCGCTGGCAGGCGGCCTCCCGCATACAGAGCGCCACCTTTGCCCAGATCGAAGCCCTCCACCTTCGTAACCAAACCGCCTCCAGTCGCTGTGTAGGCCTGGTCATTGAAACGCGTCCCGATATGGTTACCCTTGAGCGCCTGGTGCTCATGCGCCGCTTGGGCTGCACTAAGATCCAGATGGGCGTCCAAAGCCTCGACGATGCGGTACTGCGTGCCAACCACCGCACCATCGGAGTACAACGGATTGCGCGCGCCTTTGCCCTTGCGCGCCTGGTAGGTCTTAAGATTCATGCCCACTTCATGACCAACCTCTTTGCTGCCACACCCGAGGGTGATCTGCGTGGATACGAGTGTTTAGTGCGCGATCGCGCCTTCATGCCCGACGAGGTGAAGGTCTATCCCTGCGCGCTCATCGAAAGTACGGCCCTCATGGCGCACTACCGCGACGGCAGCTGGCACCCCTATGACGAGGACACCCTTGTAGACCTGCTAGCGCGCATCGTGCTTGCCACCCCACCCTGGACGCGCATCTCACGCATGATTCGCGACTTTTCCTCCGATGACATCGTGGATGGCAACAAAAAGGTGAATCTGCGCGAGGCGGTGGAGGCCGAAGCCTGCCAGCGCTCACAGATCAAAAATCAGCCCATCGCTGAAATTCGCCACCGCGAGATCAATACCCGATCTGCCCGTGCCGAGGAGCTGTTTCTTGATGAAGTGACCTATCAGACCTCGGTGGGTCGTGAGGTATTTTTGCAGTGGGTGACCGCAGAGGGCGTGATTGCCGGCTTTTTGCGCCTGTCGCTTCCTGATGCCGCCTCGGTTCGCACCGTGATAGATGCTGAGGGAGACGATGCTCCCCCAGGCCCCTGGAGCGCCACCTCAGCCGAAGCCATGATTCGCGAGGTGCACATATACGGCGCGGTGGCAGCCCTTCATGCCACCAGCGACGGTGCCCAACACCTGGGGCTGGGGCGGCGCCTTATTGAGCGTGCCTGCGCCATCGCAGGCGCGGCCGGATACGCCCACATCAACGTAATCAGCGCCGTGGGCACGCGCGAGTACTACCGTAAACTGGGCTTTTATCTTGCCCATGACAACCTCTACCAGCAGCGCAGCCTGCGAATGCTCGCCACCTAAGCAATTACAGAAAGGAACACAGATTTATGGCCGAATTCATCTTCACTATGATGCACGCCCGCAAAGCCCACGGTGACAAGGTGATCTTGGACGACGTGTCGCTGTCCTTTTATCCTGGTGCCAAGATTGGCGTAGTGGGGCCCAACGGCATGGGCAAGTCCACCCTGCTCAAAATCATGGCTGGACTCGAAGAGGTCTCCAATGGCGAGGCACGCCTCACGCCCGGCTACACCGTGGGGCTGCTACCGCAGGAGCCACCCCTGGATGAGGATAAGACCGTCATCGACAATATCCGCATGGCCTTTGCTGATGTGCTCGCCAAGGTTGAGCGCTTCAATCAGATCAGCGAGGAGATGGCCCAGCCCGATGCCGACTTTGATGCCCTTATGGCCGAGATGGGCACCCTGCAAGAGGCCATCGATGCCGCCAACGGCTGGGATTTGGATAGCCAACTCACCCAGGCCATGGATGCCCTTCAATGCCCCGACTCTGACATGCCCGTGTCAGTTCTCTCCGGCGGCGAGCGCAGGCGCGTGGCCCTATGCCGCCTGCTTCTTGAGGCCCCCGACCTCCTGCTTTTGGACGAGCCCACCAACCATCTTGATGCCGAAAGTGTGCTGTGGCTGGAGCAGTTTCTCCAGCGCTACCCCGGTGCGGTACTGGCCGTCACCCATGACCGCTACTTCCTCGACAATGTAGCCGAGTGGATCTGCGAGGTGGACCGTGGCCAGCTCTTCCCCTACAAGGGCAACTACTCCACCTACCTGGAAACCAAGGCAGCGCGCCTGGAGGCCCAGGGCCAGCGCGAGGCCAAGCTCGCCAAGCGCCTGCGCGAGGAGCTGGACTGGGTGCGCTCAAGCCCCAAGGCCCGCCAGGCCAAAAACAAGGCGCGCCTGGAGCGCTACGACCAGATGGTGGCCGAGTCCCAGCAGTTCCAAAAGACCGACTTCACCGAAATCCATATCCCCACAGGCCCACGCCTGGGCACCAAGGTCATCGAGGCCAGCCATCTGCACAAGGCCTTTGGTGAGCGCGTACTCATCGATGATCTGTCCTTCACCCTGCCCCGCAACGGTATTGTAGGCGTCATCGGTCCCAACGGTGTAGGCAAGACCACGCTCTTCAAAACCATCGTGGGCTTGGAAGAAATAAGCGGTGGCAGTCTCGAAATTGGCGAGGCGGTGCAGATCAGCTATGTGGACCAAAACCGCGCGGGCATCGATCCCAACAAGACCGTGTGGGAAGTGGTCTCCGACGGATTGGACTATATGCTGGTAGGAGAGACAGAAGTGCCCAGCCGCGCCTACGTGTCTGCCTTTGGCTTCAAAGGCCCCGACCAGCAAAAGCGCGCCGGAGTACTCTCGGGCGGTGAGCGCAACCGCCTTAATCTGGCCCTCACCCTCAAACAGGGTGGCAACCTGCTTTTGCTCGACGAGCCCACCAACGACCTGGATGTAGAAACCCTGGAGAGCCTGGAAGTGGCCCTGCTGGAATTTCCCGGCTGCGCGGTGGTGGTAAGTCACGACCGCTGGTTCCTCGATCGCATCGCCACCCACATGCTTGCCTGGGAAGGAGATGACGACAAGCCCGGGCGCTGGCACTGGTTTGAGGGTAATTTTGAGTCCTACCAGAAAGACCGCGTGGCACGCCTGGGTGAAGAGGCCGCCAAGCCCCATCGCCTGCACCGCAAACTCACGCGCGACTAGCTCTTTCTCGCTTCAGGGAGGTGACAAAGGCACCCTTAGCGGGGCCTTTGTCTCTCTCCTAGGATGAGTCGGGCGCATGCACGACACCCCCTACCCCTTGATGACCTCCTGATGGAACCACCTTCCTCACCCACGCCCTCCTCAACGCACAAAAAAGACCGGCTGTACCGGTCTTTTTTGTGCATATGAAACTCGGTTGGGCGTCTTGAGGGAAAGACTAGCCGCAGCGATATTCCACACCCATGGTGGGCTGGGGATTTTCCCATTTCCGAATAATGGTATCCCCGCAGGCCACGCGGCAGGTACCGCATTCCAAGCAGCCCGCATAGTCGAAGCTCTTGCGACCCTCTTCGTCACGCTTATACAGAGCAGCCGGGCACACCATGATGAGTTTGTCAAACTCCTCATCCGAAGGCGCATCCACCAACTCAATATGAGCGTTGGACTCATCGACCTCGTATTTGTTCAACGATAGATACTCATCCACGTTGACAGTGAACCTAATCTCTCGACTCATAGGGCCTTCATCGCTCCCCTCACGTCCCTGAACAGGTTTGTGTAGCCCATATTCTTGACGATGGGCAGCATGGTCTTGCGCATCGGAGCCACAGGACTGCCATCCACCACAAAGAGGGCGTTCATCATGTCGCGCACCATCTCGGGATAGCCGCAGAACATGCGGTCGAAGTGTTCCATAAAGGCGGGCACCTTGCTGAACTGACGTAGATCCTTGAGCACAAAGGAATCCTCCAGCGCCTCCACATAGCGCGCCAGACTCGCCTTGGAGGTATCCTTTGCATCCAGGGCCTCAGAAGCGGCTTTGCCGGCCATCTGACCTGCAGCCACGGCATAGTCCATACCGCGCACCGTATAGCCCAGGTTCACGCACATGGTGGCATTGTCCCCGGCCAAAAGCACGCCATCGCCCACCAGCTCCGGCATGGTAGTGATACCGCCCTCCGGCACCATATGACCAGAATGCTCCACCAGCTTGGCACCTTTGAGAATGGGGGCAATCTCAGGCCGGTTCTTGAAATCCTCAAGCATCTGATACACCGGCACTGTGGCCTTGGTAGCCAGCGCCTCAATGCCTGCCACAATGCCAAGCGAAAGCGACTCCTGGTTGGTATAGATAATGCCACCGCCGAAGGTACCATGCGTGCAGTCGCCCGCGAAAAGCCAGGCTGCGCCCTCACCTGGATTACACTGGAAGCGCGCCTCAATCTCGGAGGCGGAAAGCGCAAACACCTCCTTTACGCCCACGGCCATCTGGGTGGCCGAAGGCCGAGGCGCTCCCACGGCCTGCGAGGCCAAAAGAGAGTTGGCCCCGTCACAGAGCACCACCACATCGGCGGTAATCTCATCCTCGCCCGCAAAGATGCCCACTACCTTGCCCGTGTCATCCTTGACCAGGCGCTCCACCGCGATACCGTAGATGTATTCGGCACCTGCAGCCTCAGCCTGCTCGGCTAGCCACTGGTCAAGGGTGGCGCGCAGCACCGTGTAGCTCTCCTGCCCATCTTCAAGCAGCTGAGCGGAGTTGAAGTTCATGGTGAAATTGGAGTCGGATGCCATGAGCGAGATGCGCTCGTGGGACACCTTACGCTCGAAGGGAATCTCGTCGAAGACATCGGGAAACACCGCACGCAGGCAGTGAGCATAGATGCGGCCACCCGTCATATTCTTGGCACCAGCAAAGTTGCCGCGCTCCACCACGAGCACGGCCTTGCCCGCCTTGGCAAGCTCGTAGGCGGCTACAGAGCCTGCACAGCCAGAACCCACGACGATTGCGTCGAAGTCAGCCATTGGCTTACATCCTTTCAGGATAAAACGGCCCGCAGCACAAGGGCGAGGGCATGCGCGAAGCATACGCTTCGCTGAGGATGAGGCCGGACGCATTCACACGCGTCCGGCCCACACGATACGAGGAAGCTTCACTGAGAAGGGGCCTGCATCACGCCGACCCCTCAAAAAGACTGCCTACAGGGCCTCGGTCAGGGCCGGCAGCACGGTCTTGATGTCACCCACCAAGCCATAGTCGCACTGTTTGAACACGGGAGCGTTTTTGTCCTTGTTGATGGCAAAAAGCGTACCCGCGCGGTTGCAGCCCACCATGTGCTGCATCTGACCGGAGATGCCGCAGGCGATATAGACCTTCGGCGAGAGCATCTGGCCTGATACACCCACGTACGTCTCAGTGGGAAGCCAGTTCACCCCCTCGGTGAGGGGACGCGAGCAGCCCAGGCCCGCATCCAACTTCTCACACAGGGCCTCAGCCAGCGCAAGCTCCCCCTGCTCCGCAAAGCCACGACCCGCAGCCACCACCACATCAGCCTTGGACAGATCCGCGCCGCTTTTCTCGATGGGCTTGGAGGAGAGGAGCTTGAGAGGCTTGGCCGGAGCCACCCAGGCGAGCTCCTCGGTGACGTTGCTGCCGCTCGGTTCGGTATCAGCAAACACACCCGCGCTTACTGTGTAGAAAGCCGTGCCGCAGGCCTTCTGCTGCTTTTGGCCCACTCCGCCAAAGTACATGCTCGTGGCTACCTCGCCTTCAAAAGCGATAACGTCGGTGATCGCTGCAGCGCCCGCATGGGCAGCAAGCTTACCGACCACCACCTTGACATGACGGGTCGACTCAGCAAATACCACGCCAGGCTGTTCGGTTTCAAAGGCAACGATCACGGTGTCGGCTGCATCATCAAAGACCGCCCCCTCGGGCAGAGCCACGTGCAGGACCTTATCGGCACAGGCATCCGGCACCTCAAGGGTACCCACCGCCACCAGAATAACCTCGTCGGCCACACTGCGCGCACCACCGCACAGCTCGCGCGCGGCATCGGAGCGTTCAGCCAGAACAAATGCTTTCATTGCTCAATCCACCTTTCCCTTACAGCGCGGCCTTGATGGCGGCGGCAAATTTCTCGATGGCGCCCTCCTCGGCAGCATCGATGATCTCGAGCTTGCGCTCAGCCTGCTCAGGTGCCTTGCAGTCCACCACCTCAATGGTGTTGGCAACCACGCCCTCAGCGCCACCTACGTTCATCGGCTTTTTGCCTGCAGCCAGAATGTCTTTCATACCGGGGATGCGAGGCAAGGCGATGTCGGGCGTGACAGCTACCACGGCCGGCAGCGGCACCTCTACAACCTCCACCACGTCCTCCAGAGTACGCTCCACGATAACGCAGCCTTCACCAGCCTCAATCTTGGTGGCCCCGTTTACCACGGGCACGCCCAGGGCCACGGCCAGCTGTACATCCACCTGCTGTGCATAGGTATCGGCGGAACCATCGCCGCACACAATCAGATCCCAGTCGCCTACCTTGCCCACCAGCTCAGCGAGGGCAGCCGCCGTGGCGTGCGCATCAAGATCGGCGCAAGTCTCGTCGGCAGTCATGTACAGCTCGCCCACCCCACGGGCCAGCACGTTTTTCTTAAGCTTGGAGTCGTTAATCTTCGCATCACCCACGGTGATACCAACCACCCTTGACCCTTCCACGCTGGCGGCAAGCTGGGCGGCCGCCTCGATGGCGTTGAGATCGTAGGTGGACACGATGCGATGGGCCTTGGAATAGTCAAGGCTGCGGTCAGCGGACACCTGAATGTCCTGGTCGTCGGGGACAACCTTGAAAGAAACGAGGATATTCATCGTATATCTTTCCCTTCTCGATGACATTTCTGTGCCAGGAGCCTCTGTCATACACCCCGCCTTGGCCCAAGACCTTGCTCGCGGTGCGCAGATGTGAACAGCGCCAGTATAGCCCAGCTGAACCCCAGGTGAGGCCCCGTGACGGGACTTCTTAATCCGCGTATTTCTTGGCCACCTGACGCCC
>CAYTIS010000011.1:2697-13657 GCA_964438035.1 uncultured Slackia sp. | reverse complement strand
AGCATTTCCTGAATCATCTGGAACTTGGCGATGGGCTTATTAAAAGCGATGCGCTGGCTGGCGTAGCGCGCGGCATCCTCAAGAGCAGCCTGAGCCAGGCCCACCTGCTCGGCCACGATATAGGCACGCTCCACCTCAAAGTTCTTCATGAGCATCATGAAGCCCTCGCCCGGCTGACCCATGCGATCTTCTTCTGTCACCACCACGTCGTCCAGGTAGACCTCGCAAAACGGAATGCACTGCTGACCAATCTTGTGCAGCGGCGCAGTGGACACGCCCTCACGATCCATATTGATGTACCACAGGCTCATCTTGGCATTGTCACGCGAAGGATCCTCATCTTTGGCCACCACGATGGTGTAGGGCAGCACCTCCCCCATGGTCACCCAGGTCTTTTGACCGGAAAGCCTGTAGGTACCGTCGGCTTGCTTTTTAGCCACACAGGTCATGGAGCGATTGTCTGAGCCAGCACCGGGCTCGGAGATGGAAAGCGAGGCGATGGGCCAGCCGGTCTCCATGTAGTGATCCACGGCGTTTTGCTTTTGCTCCTCAGTGCCAAACTCCATGATGTCGAACATAGACAGCGAGTTTTGGTAGAGGATATGCATGCAGCCGCTGCTGCGATACAGCTCTTCAATCATAAGACCGATGGTCACGCGGTCGGCCGGGATTCCACCGTATTCCTCGGGGATCCCCATCAGGCCAAACCCGGCATCGCGATAGGCCTCGGCAATCTCATCGGGCATGCTGTGTGTTTCGTACATCTGCTTGATGACATCCTCGGTGAAGTAGCGCTCACAAAACTCGCGCACACTTTCAAGCAGTAGCTCCTGTTCGTCAGTCAGTGCGAAATCCATGGTTCCTCCTCGAATCCTGGGATTACCTCCCACCGCAGCGTGACACCTCGTGCGCACCCCCGGCTTGCCTAGGGGCAGAATAGCGATAGGAAGGAGGCGCATGGATACTCAGATACGCATTTCTGTCCTATATTTTTTCCTCATACGGTCAAATTAGAACTTTCGTATCAATTGCCTTGAATTCATAGATTTTGGATATGAATCCCTGGTCATAGCGCCAATCAGTTCAGATTTTGGAAAATCGGTGTTGAGATGCCTTGAGATTTCCTGGGTCAATTTTCTATAATTGTACCGCTTGTTGAGCATGAGAAAGGGAGTGCCTATGAGTTCGCTCGAAACCATGTCGGCCCTGGCCGAGGCGTTCGTGAACCTAGCCGCGCAGACTCCTATCGAAAAGGTTTCGGTGTCCGACATCGTGGCAGCCTCGGGCAAAAATCGCAAGACCTTCTACTACCACTTTGAAGATAAAAGCCACCTCATTCGCTGGATTTTCCGCAGCGACCTTGCCATCATGCTGCGGGAACATTTTGACGAAGAGCACCTTGTGTACGAAAACCCCCAGACCGAAGGTGCCATGCCCACCCTGCCCTACTATGCCTTCAAAAAACGGGGCGTACGCTCACTAGACGGCTCGGAGTTTGTGGCAGCCTTTGCCCAAGCCCTTGAGCGCCGCGCGTCCTACTACGCCCGGGCCCTGCGCTCGGTGGAACCTGACGGGTTGCGCGCCTACCTCATGCGCCTCTACATACCTGCCTTCGAAGATGACGTGCATTTCATCCTCAGCAACCGCTGCCTTGATGCGGCTAACGTGCGCTTCCTCGCCGAGTTCTACACCGGTGCGCTCATTACCTACGCATCACTCAAGGTGAGCGTACCCGGCTCAACCAACTTACTTGCTGACATGGGCCCCTTCCGCAACATCATCCACTCCTCAATTGAAAACGAAATCAAAGAGCAGCAGCTCCGAAGAATTATGTAGGTACCCAAAACGCTGAATGCCCCGCAGATGCTGACCTGCAGGGCATTCGCGTCAAAGCAGGCCACAAGGCCTGTGCAACATTGTCTACGCGCCGAAGAAGATGGCGATCTCGCGCTCGGCCGACTCAGGAGAGTCGGAGCCATGGATCACGTTCTCATCCATAATCAAGCCAAAGTCACCGCGAATCGTGCCGGGTGCAGCATCGGCGGGGTTGGTGGCACCCATGAGCGCGCGCATCTTTTTAACCGCTCCCTCGCCGGACACGACCATCTTAACCACCGGGCCACTGGTTACATACTCAATAAGACCGTTGTAGAAGGGCTTACCCTCATGTTCGGCATAATTGGCGGCAGCCTGCTCGGGCGTGACCTTCGCAAGTTCCATACGCTCGATGGTCAACCCCGCACGCTCTATACGGGCGATAATCTCGCCCACGTGACGGTTGCGCACCGCATCGGGCTTGAGCATGGAGTAAGTCTTTTCGATAGCCATCCTTATTCCTTTCTTCAGGCCGATTGGCCACTTAACGACGAGAGGCGGCGCAGCGCGCCGAAGAAGAGGACCCGCAGGTACGCGGGCCACATCTCACACATCAAATCATAGTGAAGGAAGATCTACTGCTCCTGCGAGGCAAAGACCAGCTCGATTGTGGACACCTTCCAGCCAAAGAGGTCACGCACCATGTCCACCCGATAGGACACCTCGCCTCCTTCGGCGGCGGTAGCTGTCACGTAGAGGGTGGAGGTGGACATACCTCGCTCCACGCTGTCCACCGTGATGTCGGAATCCTGCACCACGGCGAGCATCTGCGAATCAATGGAGTCGGAGCTGACATTTTCGGAGAAGTACTGGTCAGCGTTGGAGGTGTCGGCGAACAGCTCCTGCACCACGGTCTCTTGCATGGGATAGCCATAGCCCTGGGTGTAGAGAAGCACGCCTCCCACGGACACAAGGAGCAGCAGTGCGAAGATGAACACAAGAATTTTTAGGCCCACGTTGCGCCGCTTGCGATCTTTTTTGGCGATGTTTTTGGAGTAACGCTCCAACTCTTCATCGCTCGCGTTGAAGAAGCGATCGTCGGCAGAGGCATAGCCGTCCTGCACATCGTAGCCGTAGGCATCGGCCGGATAGTACTGCGGATCGTTGACGTAGTCAGAGTAGAAGGAGTCCTGCCCCGTGGGCGTGCCCGTGGCAGGCACATCAAGCCCCGACATGTCAGACTGGGACGAAACAGGCTGCGCTTGCTGAGAGGGCTGAGCGGTCTGAGAGTTTTGCGCGGCAGCAATAGCGGCTTGAGCAACAGGAGGCATGCCCGCCGTTCCCGTCGCTACGGCCTTGGCGGCCACGGAATAATCTACGCTGGCCGAGTCGCTCAAAAAGTAGGTCTTGTCGGCCAAGGCCGACTCGAACGCGTTCATGGCCTTTTGCATCTGATTGCAGGCCACGTAGGCCTGACCCAGATTGGCATACATCTTATTGCGCGTGTCACGATCCATGTCAAACTGCAGCGCGCTTTCGTAAGACTGCGCCGCATCGGCCGGACGCTTTAGAGCCATGAAGCACACACCCAGGTTCAGTAAGGCCTTGCTGGGGTCGGGATTGCGCTGGTCAAGGGCAGCCTGGCGAAAGGCCACCCCCGCCTCAGCATTTTTACCGAGCTTCAAAAGCGCATTACCCAGACCCAGATAAGCCTTATACGACGATTCATAGGAAGCATCCGACACCGCAATCCCAAAATGCTCCACCGCATGCTCGTAGTCATGCAGCGAGGCATAAGCCTTGCCCAGGTTGCAGTGCACCGCCCCGCTCGCATCGTAGGCGACGTCAGCCGCAGCCTGCGTATAAGCGTTAACGGCATCACTAAACTGCTGGAGCTGTAAGCAGCAGTTGCCTATCTGATGGAAGAGATAGCCCATGTCGCCTGGATCACGCAGAATCGTAGGGTCAGACACGCACTGTGAAAACAGGGCCAAGGCCGTTTGATAGTCGCGCGCCTGATACGCTGAACGGGCGGAGGCAATGTATTGGTTGTCCATCATATAAGTCGTCTTCTTCCTTCGAACCCTGGGGCAACGGGCGACAGGGCACGAAATGGGATGGGTTTAATCTGCGTTTTCGATGACGATGGTTTCAATCACGTCGCCCACACGGAGCTGCTTGGTGACATCGTTGCCCTCGATGGTCTGACCGAAGACGGTGTAGCCCGAATCAAGAGCGTGCTGGGGGCCAAGGCACAGGTAGAACTGCGACCCGGCAGAATCAGGATGCTGGGAGCGCGCCATGGCAAGCGCACCATCCTCGTGAGAGTTGTGGGGATTGGTGGTGTACTCCTGCTTGATAGTGTAACCAGGACCACCCGTTCCCAAACCAGCCATGGGATTGCCTGCAGCAGCCTTCACCTTCTCAGGATCAAGTGCCCGGGTGTTAGGGCAGCCGCCCTGGATGACAAAGCCAGGCACGTAGCGATGGAACTTGAGGTTGTCGTAGAAGCCCTTGCGCGCAAGCTCGACAAAATTGCCCACGTGAATGGGGGCATCCTCCCCGGCGAGCTGGACACGAATGTCACCTCTGGATGTTTTGATGACCGCCACCTCGCGGCCGTTGGGCTTGTATTCGGGCGTGTACAGCGCCATCGTTCTTCCTTTCTGTCATACGTTGCCGCAGCAAACGACTTCGCAGGCCCCGTGGTATCCCGAGCGGTTTCATCGACGGCCTTGCAGGTCGCAACGTTCACAAGCAGGCCTTTCAGGGGTTTTATCCGCCGCTTCGCCCTCGACAGGATTCCTTGGTGTCATTTGCCGTTTACCCGACCAAAGCCCTCGGGTTCGTCGCACGCCAAGCTGCGGGCTACCTCAAGCACGCTCACCGGGAAAGGTGAATCCTGTCGAGCACAACCATGTCTCGACCTGCACTGGTGCCCTCGACAGGATTCGAACCTGCGGCACCTTGCTCCGGAGGCAAGTGCTCTATCCACTGAGCTACGAGGGCACATTAGCGTTCGGGATTATACGCCAAATCCTCAGAAGGGCCTATCTCTTTTCCGCAAGGTCTGAGCAGGTCATACAAGCAACACAATGCCGCGCACCCCTCATGTGCAGCCCCGCAACCCACGCTGCGAGCACGCTGAACTCGGCTGTGTCGCTGTATGCACTCCCTTGTACGCACAGACGAACCCACCAAAAAAGGCGGGATACCCCGCCTTTGCTGACTTTATGACTGAGCGAGGCTTTTCGCTACAGTTCTTCATCGTCTTCGAACCAGGCCTGGTCATCTGACACATTCTTCACAAAGATGCGGCCCAGATCCTCGCGATGCTTGGCCTCGTGGTATTTGAAGGCCATCGAACCATCGGGTAGTTCACCCAGGATCTCAATCTTGCCCGACACGTGCGACATGCAGTACTTGAAGGCCTTGCCAAAGCCGTTTTGCAGCACCTTGGCACCCTCCACAACCCGCACACCCTCACGCAGCGACAGCTGGAACTGGGCCTTCACACCTGTCACCGGACGACACTGGAACACGTAGTAGGGCTCCACGCCAATGGAAGTAAGCCGTTTAAGCAGCTCAGCCAAGATGGATGCCTCGGCGTTGATGCCGCGCAAAAGCACTGTTTGATTGCGCACAGGAATGCCCTGCTCAAGAACCCTGCGCACCGCCTCAGCTGCCTCGGGCGTAACCTCACGCGGATGGTCAAACTGCGTGACCATAAACAGCTGCTTGCGCTTGCGCACCTCGCCTAAGATGTTCACAATCCCTTCATCAGTGGTGATGCGCTGCGGCAGCGACACCAACACCCGCGTGGCAATGCGGATGAAGTCAAGGGATTCAATATCGGCCAGGGCACTGAGAATCTCGTGCACCCGGTCGTTGGAATTCATGAGGGCATCGCCGCCACTCATGAGCACGTTGGTAATCTCAGGGTGCTCTCTGAGGTAGGCGCATACGGCCTTGGTATCATGAACGCAGCCGCTCATGTCGGCCTTCTTCTCGTCCAGGCCTACCATGCGCTTGCGAAAACAATGCCTGCAGTACATGGCGCAGGCGTTGGTGGAAAGCATCATCGCGGTTTCGTGATACTTGTGCTGCAAACCCGGCAGCACGGTGTTGCTGGCCTCACCGGAAGTGTCTAGACTGCCTTCACGGCTAGCCTCCAAAAGCGAAGGGATGGCTAGCTTGCGAATGGGGTCGTGAGGGTCGGAGAAGTCGATGAGCGAGAGGTAGTACGGTGGCACAGCCATGGGAGCCCGCTTTAATATGGGTTCTATGACGGCTCGATCCTCTTCGACGAAGGCTCCGTGCTTCAGTAAGTCATCGAAGGTCCTTGCGCACTGCCTCATCTCTTCGTGCCACTCCATGGGCTCACCTTCCTTCCACCTGCTCACAAAGACAATAACCACGGCAGCCTCACCAACAAAGAGGCACTGGCGGCACAATGCCGTGAAGCCGCAGGCCGAGCCTAGCAGGTATCCAAGACAAAGGTCTTTGGGCGAAGGCGAAACAGCCTTATGCAGACGAGAGATCCACAACGGCCGTTTCACAAAGCCGACGATACATCGAAAGGAGCGTCGGATGCGGCAAGAAAACCCGCACGATACAGGCGTGCGGGCGAAATTGCAGTTTTGTCATACTTTGCTTATGATATCAGCAGCTTGGTGGGAAGACTTCGTAAACCTGGCGTTCCAACGCCCTGTAGCCTAACCGTTACCCGATCTCAAAAGATACTTCAGAAGGTCTTCACGAGACTGGGAAGCACTGCGCAGCCGAGAGACCTTGTAAGCAGTCGAAGCAGTCAGCGGCAGGCACCCTAGAGGGTCATCGGCACGTTTGGGTTATCCGCCTCAATATTGAAGAGCACGTAGAAGAAATCCTGAACGCGCCCAGCGCATTCTCGGACGTCATACCACAGCTGGTTGTCATAGGTTCCCGCGTCACTTATGACGCCCACAGCATCGAGGCCCACGCCGCGCGCATCATAGACCGCGCGGTAGAGGTGATACTCCTGAGTCACCACCACAGCGCTGTGCGCACCAAAGACATGCTCTAGGCGCCACATGCTGTCATAGGTGTGATACCCACCGGGGTCGCAGTAGATTGCATCAGCGGGAACCCCTTGTTCAATGGCGTATTCCTTCATGGTGGTGGGTTCGTCGTAATTATCGACGCGCCCGTCACCCGACATGATAATCACAGGTGCCACACCCTGCTCGTACAGTTCAATGGCGGCATCCACGCGGCTTTGGAGGATGGACGAGAGCGTCCCATCGGCATAGACGCTCGCGCCCAACACGATGATACAGTCGTAGGTCTGCCCGGATTCCACCGCCTCGGCAACAGAAGATTCGATGGAGGATCTAACCGAAAGCACCGTCCACAGATTGATGCTCGCTACCACAAGCACGGCCGCCACCACAAAGCGGGCAACAACTCTGAGAATGCCACGAATCACCCGTAAGGGCCGTCCTTTCCACATGTTGAGCCGCACACCCTGCGAAAAGAGGCAGGAAACCTTAGCGCGTAAGCTGTGCCGTGTGCCCGCGCGTGAGCAGGCACACGGCCGCTTCCCCCCCCTATTTGACGACGATGTTTACCAGGCGGCCCGGAATCACAATCGTCTTCACCACGGTCTTCTCAGCGATAACACCCTGGGCTGCTTCTAAGGCAACCGCTTTGACCGCCTCTTCGGCAGCATCGGCAGCTACGGTGATGCGGGTGCGCACCTTGCCGTTGATCTGCACCGCAAGCTCCACCTCATCGGCCTTGGCAAGGCTCGGGTCAAAAGTGGGCCACGCTTGAGCATGCACGCTGTCCTTATGTCCCAGCACGCTGCGCCACAGCTCCTCAGCGAGATGTGCCGCCATGGGTGCTAAAAGCTTGACCAGGATTTCGGCTACCTCGCGGCCCATCTGTGCATCGCGCGCATCGAAAGAGGTCTTGCGCAGATAGTCACCTGCGGCGTTGGTCAGCTCCATAATCGCAGCGATGGCGGTGTTGAAGTTGGTACGCTCCAAGTCATCGGCCACCTTGCCTACCACGCGATGACGCTCGCGGACCAAAACCTTGGCCGCCTCATCAACCTGGGCCTGGGTGGCTCCCTCCTGGAAAAGCGTATCCTCGCCAGCCTGACCCACCAAATCGTGCACGATGCGCCACACGCGATTGAGGAAGCGATACATGCCGCCCAATCCAGACTCATTCCAGTCCAAATCCTTATCAGGCGGAGCCATGAAGAGGATATAGGCGCGCACGGCATCGGCACCGTAGGCGTCCATCATCTTCACGGGCGATACCACATTGCCCTTGGACTTGGACATGGTCTCGCCGTGCTCGTCTTTGACCATGCCCTGACACAGCAACCTGGTGAACGGCTCGTCAAATCCCAGCATGCCCGCATCGCGAAACACCTTGGTAAAAAAGCGCGAGTACAGCAGGTGCAAAATGGCGTGCTCTATGCCGCCGATATACTGATCAACCGGCATGTAACGATCCACCAGGCTGCGGCTGAAGGGTTTCTCCTCGTTATGCGGGTCACAGAAGCGCAGAAAATACCAGCTTGAACAGGTAAAGGTGTCCATGGTGTCGGTTTCGCGGCGAGCGGGCTTGCCACAGCGAGGGCAGGCACACTCCACAAAGGCGCGATGATCAGCCAGCTGCTCGCCCTTGGTGATGTCCAAATCAAGGGGCAGTTCAACCGGCAGGTCCTCATAGGGTACGGGCACGATCCCACAGTCGTCACAATAAACAGCGGGAATGGGATTGCCCCAGTAGCGCTGGCGACTGATAAGCCAGTCGCGCAGGCGAAACTCCACCTTGCGTCTGCCCAAGCCCGCCGCCTCCAGATCGGCCACGATGGCGGCCTCACCTTCAGAGTGCTTGCCGCCGGGCATGCCGGTGTATCTGCTAGACTGCACGAGCGTACCCTCGGCCGCATGGGCCTCAGTCCAGTCAACCGTCCGGGCGCTGAAGCCCGCAATGACCTCGTCGCGCGATGTGCCGGACTGCTCCATCATGGCCTCAATCTCGTCATCCATGAGGATGATGGGCACGATGGGCAGGTCATATGTGCGGGCGAACTCGAAGTCGCGCTGATCGCCGCAGGGTACGGCCATCACCGCACCGGTACCATAGTCGGCCACTACATAGTCAGCCACCCACACGGGCACCTTTTCGCCATTGACCGGGTTGACCACGTAGCGCCCGGTAAACACCCCGCGCTTTTCACGGTTGCCCTGGGCGCGCTCAACCGCGCTCACCTTGGCGGATGCAGCCACCAAATCCAGCACCGCCTGCTCGTACTCACTGCCTGCTACCAGATCTTTCACGTCCGGGTACTCCGGTGCCAGCACAAAGAAACTGCACCCAAAGAGGGTGTCAGCACGCGTGGTAAACACGGTAATAATATCGTCTTCGGTCGGGTTAGCCGGGACCTTGCCCTCCACATCGCAGAGCACAAAGTCCACCTCGGCTCCCTCGGAGCGACCAATCCAGTTGACCTGCATCTGCTTGACGCGCTCGGGCCAGCCCTCCAACTGGTCCAAGTCATCCAAGAGTTCTTGAGCGTAATCGGTGATCTTAAAGTACCACTGCTCAAGCTCGCGTCGCTCCACCTGATTGGAACAGCGCCAACAGGCCCCCTCGATGACCTGCTCATTGGCCAGCACCGTCCCACACGACGAGCACCAGTTCACAGGATTGCTGCGCCGCTCCACCAGACCCATCTCCCACATCTTGAGAAAGATCCACTGGCCCCAGCGGTAGTACTCCTTATCGCAGGTGCGCACCGTGCGGTCCCAGTCGTAGGACAGACCCATGCGCTTGAACACCGCACGCTGAACCTCAATATTGCCGTAAGTCCAGGCGGCGGGGTGTCCATTGTTCTTGATGGCCGCGTTTTCGGCGGGCAGACCAAAGGCATCCCAACCCATGGGATGGAGTACGTCAAAGCCGCGCATGGTGTGGTAGCGCGCGATCACGTCGCCGATAGCATAGTTGCGAGCGTGGCCCATATGCGGGTCGCCCGACGGATAGGGGAACATCTCCAGCACATACTTTTTGGGTTTGGAGGAGTCGCCCTTCATCATGTACTGGCTGGTCTCCTCCCAGACCTGCTGCCAACGTGGCTCTATCTCCTGCGGGTTGTACTCTTTCATGCTTCCTCCGTGCGTGATACCTCTGGACGCGAATTGCGCCATTATACGGCGGTTTGTCCCCCTTGCGGTCTGCACCCCAAAAGCAATGCCCCTGCTACGCGGTTTCTCCGCGCAGTTGTACAGAACCTTTCAGGAATTGAGCTGAGCGATTGGCGGCCCTACAGATTTCTAGCAGCTTCGTCCATACTCGCCTTGGAAAACATCTGCGGATGGTAACGACACTCCCTAGGCAGCGCTAAAGGCGAAAAGCGTACGACTCTGGTTCATCACTCGATCGACATCCCAGGTCTGAGCGCTGCGCACGGTAGAATAGGGGTCGTTAATGATCAGCTCACCCTCATCGTTCATACCAGTGACGACAATGAAGTGGCCCGAGGTGGTGAAATCCCCCGGCCCCACGTTACAGATAACCACATAGCCATTGTTCAGATACCACTCAAGCGCAGAAGCATCCGGGCTGAAGGATATGCAACTCAGCCCCAGCTCAGCAGAAATGTCCGAAAAGAACGCGGCACCGATAGTACCCTGATAATCCACCGCATAACCGTGCTCGGTGGCATACACTCCCATATCGTAGGGCGTGAGTGACGTGTCGCCGGTAATACCCATGTACACCATAGCAAAAGAGGTGGGCCCACACCCGGCGGCCGCAAAGGATTCGGAGCAATACTGGGTGTATCCCCAGCGCGCGTCCCACTGAAGAAGCAAAGGTACGGTGCCCACCTCCACCTCTTCGTCGTAGGACTGACCCTCCTCTTGGGGATAGTTGTCGACAAAGCCAAGGATAAAATCGATGGACTCGGAATCATCCACCGCAAGCTGAAGGAAGCGGGAAGTCTCGTCGGCCACATCATCGCCAAAAACCGTACCGATGGTATTGATAATATAGGCCACACGCCCGTCGGAGGCAGCGAGGGTCTCCAGCTCGGCCACCAGCTCCTCGTCTAAGTCATCGGGCAAAAGCGACATGTCCGCAA
>CAYTIS010000011.1:0-2597 GCA_964438035.1 uncultured Slackia sp. | reverse complement strand
AAGGCCCGAGCACGCCTCGACGACCGATTTGACGAAGCGTAGCGCACGCCAAGATCGCTATAGGACACGCGGCCCGACAAGCGCCGCTCAAGGCGCCTGCGGGCAGCATCATGGGGATCTTCCACGATGTCGTGAAGGGGGTTGCCGGGGTCAATCCGCCGACGCGCCGTCCCTGCTCTGTACGTGTCCCTCTGCGCCATCGCGCCGTCTTATTCCTTTCTCCCTCAGCCTAGCCTAGCCGCCCCATATCCGGCTGTCACTGACTCGGTCACCGCATGAGCGGCTGCCGCCCAAGGTGCCTACCGGCCCTACAGCATGCGGGCCTTGTCCACCGTGGCAGCAAGCGCGTTTATGACCGCACCACGCATGCCCAGCTCCTCAAGCGTGCGCACCCCCTCAATAGTAGTGCCACCGGGGGAGCATACCGCATCTTTGAGCACGCCGGGATGCTCTCCCGATTCGAGCACCATCCTGCCTGCCCCGACAGCCGTCTGCGCCGCAAAGCGGTAGGCCTGCGCGCGAGGCATGCCCTCGCGAACCGCCGCATCAGCCATGGCCTCAAGAACCATATAAAAAAACGCGGGCGCGCATCCCGCAACGGCGCTGGCAGCGTCTATCAGCTTCTCGGGGATGATTTCACTTATGCCAAAGGCATTGACCACCCGCAGCACCTCTTCGACATCCTCGGTGGTGCAGGCTTCGTTGGGTACAACCGCCGTCATGCCCTCGCCCACGGCAGCGGGAGTATTGGGCATGAGGCGCACGACCTTGCGCGCGCCTGAAGCCTGGGCAAGCCAGGCAAGGGTCTTTCCCGGCGCAAGCGACACCAGAAGCGCATCAGGCGTCAAAGACGGAGCCAGTGCGGGCACCACCTCGTCAAACGCTGCGGGCTTGATGGCCAGAATCACCATCTTGGCCTGGGCTGCCTCGGTATTGCTGCTCGTCACATCAATACCAAAACGCGCGTGAACCCCCTCAAGGGTCGTCTGGGTGCGAGCGGAGGCGATGATGTCGTGCGGAGCGAAAGCTTCAGAGGCAAGAATGCCCTGGATGATAGCGCTGGCCATGGTGCCACAGCCAATGAAGCCAATCTGGTGCACGAGTGCCTCCCTCCGTTGAGACAGCGCACCATGGCGATGGGGCTGCCTGATCTAACGATCCCACCAGGGTACTACGCATCGATACCCGTTAAGCGAGATGATGCGAAAAAACCAATTGACCTAAGAGTTCATTGAGGGTGAGGGCGGACAGGAGACGGACGGTACTGCCGTCGAAAGCCGCCCAAGCTGCTGCTGTACTCGTCCAGCCCCGCCGCCATCCTGTCCTCCCCCGCCGCTAAAAATCGCCGCGCTACTTCGCCGCCAAAAGCGGGGCCGCTACCTGCTTTTTACGGGAGAGCACGCCCGGCATCCACACGGCCTTACCCTCCACGTCAATGCCAAAGGCGTGGTTGACCAGCCCGGTTTCGCCCTCGCATATAAAATTGCTTCCCTCAGCCAAAATATCGGTAGCAAGAAAGAGCATGAAACGATAGCCTTTGCTATCCACCACCGCGCGCATAGCAGCACGAATCTCGTCCTCGCGAGCCATGAGCGCCTGTAGGTCCACCGTCTCAAACTGGGCGATGAACATGGTGCCGTCTTCAAGCGGGAACTCCTTGGCATCAGCCCCGATCATCTTTTCCACCGCAATCTCTGCAGGATTGCTGCGGCACTTGAACACCTCCATGCCAAATTCCACCGGATCAACCCCCACATACTCAGCAATCTTGAGAGTAAGCTGGCGGTCGTAGTCGGTGGTAGTGGGCGACTTCATAATCACGGTGTCGGTGAGCATGGCAGAAAGCAACAGCGTGGCGATATGCTTGGGCAGCTCTACCCCCTGAACCTCAAACTCACGGGCCACCACCGCAGCCGAGGAGCCGATGGGCAGATTGTTAAAGCGGATGGGATTGGCCGTCACCAAGCCGCCGATGCGATGATGATCCACCACCTCCACAATCTCAGCCTCAAGCAGGCCATCGGCCGACTGCTGAACCTCGTTGTGATCCACAAGGATGACCCGGTCGCCCTCGCCCACGCTCTCAATCAGGCGCGGCACCTCAACACCCTGCTCCTCGAGCAACCACGCGGTCTCAGGTGGCAGACCGCCCAGACGACAGGCCTCATACGTCAGGCCTGAACCCTCAGCGCGGGCCAGCTCGTTTTTCAGGTAGGCATAGCCCACCGCAGCGCAAAGAGCGTCGTTGTCGGGATTTTTGTGGCCGAACACCAGAATCGGCGATGCCATGGATATTCCTCCTTGCTTTACCTTGCCTTAATCCATAACGCAGCGAAAGAGTGTACCATGCACTTTGCTCACACAACTCGTTCGTGCCTACCACGTGCGAAAATCCGCGATGACCTCCTTGTGGGGCCACGCCGACGAGCATCCCCTTGCATACATCGATTGAGAAAGGGAGCCTGTGAAGTCCCTCAGTATTCGTGACATTATCGGTCCCGTCATGATTGGGCCGTCCAGCAGTCACACCGCCGGTGCCCTACGCATCGCGCGCATGTGCCGCCGCCTTTTATCCGACCGTCCCGTGCGCGCCACCT
>CAYTIS010000010.1:0-27064 GCA_964438035.1 uncultured Slackia sp. | reverse complement strand
CTTTGCCTCCAGTTCGCGGTCAATAGCCCCCTTGGGGCTGGGGTGGGTAATCTCCAGGTCGAAGGGTGCTGGCTTGGTGACCAGGCTCACCAGCGGCACGATGAGAAGCGAGAGTAGCATCGCGATGGCCCCGCAGTTAATGGGGCTTTCGATGAGGGCCGCGCCGAAAAATCCTGCAATCATATTGCCCGTAGTCAGGCTCACGCCCACAATGAAGCTGGCCCACACACCTGCGCGGCTAATGCGTTTACTGTACAGCCCCCACACAAACGGTCCCAAAAATGACCCAGCCAAAGCACCCCAGCTGATAGACATGAGCTGGGCGATGAAGGTAATAGAGCTGTTGTATTGCACCACCGCGATGGCGGCCGAAATCGCCACAAAGAGCACGAGCAGGCCGCGCATACACAAAAGCTGACCGCGCTCACCAAAGTCCTTCACGATATTGCCTTTGATGAGGTCAAGGGTGAGCGTGGAGGATGAGGTGAGCACGAGCGAGCTGAGCGTGCTCATGGAGGCTGAAAGCACGAGCACAATCACCAGCCCCACCAGGATGTCAGGCAGGCCCGAGAGCATGGTGGGAATGATTGAGTCGTATACGGGTGTGCCGTCGGCTGCGTATTCCACCTGGTCCGCGTAGAGCCGGCCAAAGCCTCCCAGAAAATAGCTGCCGCCTGCTACCACGAGGGCAAAGAGGGTTGAGATGATGGCCCCCTGCTTGATAGCCGGACCGCTTTTGATGGCGTAGAACTTTTGGATCATCTGCGGCAGCCCCCAGGTGCCAAGACTCGTGAGAACGATCACACCTAAAAGATTGGCTAGGTCAGGGCCAAACATGCTCACAAAGGCTCCCTGCAGTTCGGTTCCTTCGGCCTGAATCTGCGACAAGCTGATGACGGCCTCGCTAAAGCCACCGTTACCCGCCAGAACCGTCGCCACTACGGCCACGATGCCTGCGAGCATGACAATGCCTTGCACAAAATCGTTCACCACGGTGGCCATGTATCCTCCCAGAACTACGTAGATGCAGGTCACCACGGCCATACCGATGACGCAGGCCTCGTAGGGTAGCCCAAAGGCCATCCCAAACAGGCGTGACAGCCCGTTGTAGACGCTTGCGGTGTAGGGGATGAGAAACACAAAAATGATGGCAGCTGCGGCCACGCGCAGAGCGCGGCTGGTGTAGCGCTTGCCGAAGAATTCCGGCATGGTAGCCGCCCGCATGCACTGCGTCATCGCGCGGGTGCGCGGGCCCAGCACCCACCAGGCAAGCAGGCTGCCCAAGATGGCGTTGCCAATACCCACCCAGGTGGTGGCCAAGCCGTATTTCCAGCCAAACTGTCCAGCGTAGCCTACAAAAATCACGGCGCTAAAGTAAGAGGTACCAAAGGCAAAGGCCGAAAGCCAGGGGCCAACATTGCGACCTCCCAATACAAAGCCGTCTACGTTGGCGGTACGGGCGCGACACAGGATGCCAATACCGATGGCAATGGCGGCAAAGATGGCCACCATGAGGATTTTGATAAGCATGAGGATTTCCTATCGACAGAGGAAGGACAGCGAAAGCCGAGGCGCACGCGTTCTGGCGAGGCGGATGAGCGCACAAGTGCCATCCGGCCGCGCAGGCCGCGTGCTAGAGGTATCGATAGGAATACAGGGAGGTGAGAGGTGTGGGGTAGAAAGAGGGGCACTCCGACAGGGCGCAGAGCGTAGCGAGGCGCGCAAGGGTGGTGCGGCGCAGAGAGAGATGGCACAGTATAGTGCGGCGCAGGGGTACCGGGCAGCGTGAGGGGTCGCCGGATGCGGCATGCCTCGAAATATGTGGGGAGGCCTGGTTCACGCGATGTCCTTCGTTTGCCCTGCGGCTGAGCTACCTGATGGGGCCGCAGGATACCTGAAGCCAGGAAGCACGTCAACGCTCTAATGCGCTAAAGTTACGGGGAGCAATGCCGATTGCCGCCTCTGGAAAGACCCGCTGTTGCCGCCTTGCCGCTCGCGCCTTAGCCCTCACGCCACCTGTCCTGTTGCCGAGGAAAGCGTGCGTCCGCGTCTATGCTTCCCGTCACCCTTATGCCTGCCTATAATGAGCAGCGGTCGGACGGAGTTCGCTCCTGTGCCGCCAAGGGGTGATACCCCGAGATATATTTCTATGAGGAAAGGAAGACATATGCCCATCGCAAAGAGGATTGCTGCGATCACCGTGCTGGCCATGGCACTGGTCTTCGGTACGGCTCTTACCGCTTGCTCCCAGCAGTCGTCGTCGGCGGAAGATCTCATCCGCGAAGATCTGGTCGCCCAGTTTGAGCCAATTATGGAGCTTGATTCGGAGGTTGTAGACCTGATTGCTGCAGGCTCGGATTTGGAAGAGTATGGCCTCACCGAAGAGGAGTTCGTGACTGCCATCCTTGATGGCTTTGATTACTCCATCGACTCCATCACTGTGGAAGAGAGCAGCGCTACTGCCGTGGTCACCGTTACCTGCAAGAGCCTCAACGACCTCACCGATGTTGTGGACGATTTGTCCCAAGAGTTTGTGGAAGAAGCTGGGGACTCCCTTTACGACATGACCGAAGAGGACATCAACCTCCAGATTGGTCAGATTATGATGCAGGCCATGGATCAGATTGACCTCCAATCTACCGAGTGCCAGTTCACCTACACCCTCGTCAGCGACGTGTGGACAATTGACGAAAGCTCTGAGGACCAAATTTATGCTGCCTTCTTCTAGGGTGTGATTGCGCGGGCTGCCGCTAAAAGCTCCAACCGGCATTACGTCTGTACGATGTTGTGCCGCTTATGCGCGCAGGTGCGCATAAGCGGCACAACGTGAAATTGGTCACTGTTTTACTGCTCAATGGTAGTAGGTATCCTTCTCCGGCTTTCTGGCGAAAGCGTCGTTCCAAAACATATGCAGTACTGCATACTGCATTGACGAATTTAGATTCGTCACGCCCTACGCATCCGAGATCGAAAGCGGCCTTAGAAGGGCTGTCGTGCGTGCTGTCGCGGACTCTGGGATAAACGACTATCTGGGTAGAAGGCTCGAAAGGGCCTGTGTCGAGTGGCCTGTCGACCAAGCCAGGCAAGACACGTTTCCCCTAAACATCATAAGCATGTGTGGATAGAATTGATGTTTCATGCATCTATGTGTATGCTATTGGTATTTTCTACCGCTTCGACATCTGGGCCGGACTGCCTGCATATGAGGGAAAGATATAACGATGACCAAACGTGACGTGCGCCATGAGTCTATTCGCGAAATCATCCGCCATAACGGGATAAAAACTCAGCGTGACCTGGTGGAACGTTTGCATGAAGAGGGTTATGAATGCACGCAGGCCACCGTATCGCGTGACATTGCGGGCATGGGGTTGGCCAAGTCGCGCGACGGCTATTATGTACTGCCCGAAGATCTGCGGTTGCAGCGTCTGGTGAGCGAGATGGTGGATAGCGTGGAGGCGGTCAACAATTTTGTAGTGATTCGCACGCCTTCGGGGATTGCTAGTGGCGTGGGTGCGGCTCTTGATGCCGCCCAGCTCAGAGGCATTGCAGGTACCATTGCTGGTGATGACTCTATTTTCGCTTTGTGCTACACCCCTGAAGATGCTCACGAAATAGCCGGTATCATTACCCGTTTACGTGGGTAACGGTGTCGTAGTGAGGTCTTCTTGTTTTTTGCACACTCCAGAGTAAGCACCATGGTACGGGATGCCCATCACGACGGGGGGAGCGAACAGAGGGATGCCCAAGTAAAGCCTCCTTTCCTTTTCTTCAATACACCCTTGTGTCAGGCTGCTTTTGGGATGTGGGAGCAGCCTGGTTTTAGCCTAACCGGTTTTGCGGTAGGCGCGGGGAGTTGAGCCGTAGGACCGCTGGAACATGCGGCTGAAGTAGCTTTGCTGTCCAAAGCCGCAGGCCTGGGCGATGGCGGCCACCGGCTGCTCGGTGGTGCGCAGCAGGGTAGCGGCCTGCTCAAGGCGGTAGTCGATAAGATAGCCCACCGGTGAGCGCCCAGTGTAGCGCTTAAATAGCCGCGTGCAAGTGCTCTTGCTCACGCTGACTCTGCCCGCAATATCTTCAAGCTGGATGTTTTCGGCATAGTTGCGCTGGATGAAGGCAATCATGAGCTTAACCAGCTCATCGTTGACACTGACAGGGTCACTACCCCTTTCGCGCTCCTCAAGTGCGCAAAACAGTTCTTTGAGGATGAGGTAGCAGCGCGCTACAGCCTCAAGCTCGAAGGCGCGCGGCTTGTCGCGCAGGAGCCTGCTCATCTGTTCTATTTGCTCGCGGATGCGAGCTGCGCCCTTGTAGTGGCCGGGCAGGCGGATATGTTCGAAGGACGGGTCGTTCAGTACGGGGCGCACGTAGGCATCGAACAGGGGCTGGTCAGATACAAGAGCATCGGCGTAGATAACAAGCGTCGTGCCCCGACCGCCCTCCTCTGGGGTGCGCGGCCCCACCAGACGGTGGAGTTGCTGGCGGTTGATGAAGCACAGGTCACCTTTGCCCAGAGTGAATACGTGCTGGTTGGTTTGACAGCAGAGCTGGCCTTGGGTAGCGCTTACCACCTCGATGGCATCATGCCAGTGAGCAAGCTCGCCAGCGGGGGGCAGGTGGGACGAATCCTCATGTTCAAGCGCGATAGGGAGCACAACGGGGGTGGCACTCGGGGAATCGGGCATGTCTTCACCTCCAAGGGTTTCTCTAATGCTGACATAATAGTACTAAAATAAGAGCCAAAAGTGGTATGAAATCGTTTTCAAATTCCGTATAGTACCAATTGTCAGAAAGACGAAGGAAGTAAACAAGAAAAGGAGTTACCCATGGAGAGCAAGCTGAATTCGTTTTTGTCCGATTTGGTCGTCGAGTACCACAAGCTTCAGAGCTTCCACTGGTACGTTAAAGGGGGAGATTTCTTCCAGGTCCATGCCAAACTGGAAGAGTACTACGATGAGATTCGCGACCTCGTGGATGAGGTCGCCGAACTCGCCCTCATCGAGGGCTTGTGTCCCGTCTCCCGGTTGAGCGAGTTTTTGGAGCGCAGCCAGATCGAGGAGGCTCCCGGCACGTTCCAAAACTCGGGCGAGGTCCTGGATGCCGTTCTGGCCGATTATTGCACCCTGCGCGATGAGGCCGTGGCCCTCAAGCGCGAGGCCGAGGCCTCTGGTCATGAACTGGTCGCTATCAAGGCTGATGGCTATATCGAGTACTTCTCCAAGGCCATCTGGATGATTGGCCAGAGTCGTTAACCTTCCGCCGCGCGTTGCACGGCAATTGCCACCCCTGCGGATGAGAGGATGAGAGTCCCTTCTTTCCGCTGAACGAGACCCGGGTGTCGTGCGGCACTCGGGTCTTCGTTGTTATACCCTTCTAGGCTCTCTTACTCACATTCTCCTTCGCAATAATCCTCGCACCTATGGAAGCTATGGAAGTTACCTGGAAGCTCTCTGCCGGTAAACGAGTGCTTTGATGGATGCTGCCCGCTTCGCTCGTAGCTCCCTCAAGAGTGCGATACCATGCCGACAAAGCGACAATTGCGAAAGGGACAACATGGACACCTCCGCAGAACACATGGCAGACCAGCCGGCACGTGCGCACAACAAGGCCACCATCCGCTCCATCCTTGAGGAAGGCTGCAGGCACACGAGGCGGCTTGGCATAGAACTCGAACACATCCTGGTGGACAACACCGGCGACTCCCTGTCCTACAGCCAGCCCGACGGCGTGCGCGATGTGCTCGAAACCCTGAGCGCTCGCTACCCTGAGCGCACCGAACACGACGGCGACCTTCTGGGTGTGGCCCGTCCCGGCATGAGCGTCACCATCGAACCAGCCGCTCAGCTGGAGCTTTCGGCGGGTCCCTTTGGCTCCCTTGACGAGGCACGCCGCGTCTTTGAGGAGTTTGAAGCCGACGTGGCCGAAGCGCTTGCCCCCGTAAACGGCCGCGCCCTCACCATTGGCTACGACCCCGTGAACCGCGCCGCCGACAAGGAACTTATCCCCAAGGCACGCTACCAGTATATGAACGAATATCTCTCGTCCATCTCGGCCTGGGGCCCGCGCATGATGCGGGGCAGCGCCTCCACTCAAATCTCCATCGACTACTCCAGCGAAGCCGACTGCGTGCTCAAGGCGCGCATCGCCCAGGTTCTCACCCCGCTCTTCTCTCTCATGTGCGACAACTCGCCCATCTTTGAAGGCGGCCCACGTCCCCACCCGCTTATGCGCACCGAAGTATGGCGCCACTGCGACCCCGACCGCTGCAATGCGGTGGCGGGTCTGTTTGACGAGGGCTTTGGCTTTGATGCCTACGCCGACTACATCCTGGATGTCCCCGCGATTGTGGCCCCCGACGGCCAGGGTGACATCCGCTACGACACGCGCACCTTTGGCCAAATCCATGCCGAGGTGCCCATGGCTCGTGAGGATGCCGCCCATGCCCTCTCCATGGTCTTTCCTGACGTACGTCTTAAAACCTACGTGGAAATTCGTCCGGCCGACTCCATACCCCTGCCCTACGCCCTGGCCTACGCGGCCCTGATTAAGGGCCTGTTCTACTTTGAGGACTCCCTCAAAGCGCTGGCCGCCTCGTGCGAAGGCATGCAGGAAGGTGATGTGGAGGATGCCAAAACCGCGCTCATGCGCCGTGGCTACGCCGCCCGCATTTACGGACGAGATGCTGCAGAAATCTGCGATGAACTGGTAGATTTGGCCCACCAAGGTCTGCTTGCCATCGCCCCGCACGAACGAAGCATTCTTAAACCCCTGGCCGACTTAGTGGCCCGCCGCGTGACCCTCGCCGACCTCGCCCTCAAAAGCGACCAGGCATCTCATCGGCCATAATGCGTATTATGGCCCCAAGCTGCGCAGGAGTTTTGCAGAATATAACCCTCCGTCATGCCACTAACTCAAATACGCTAGAATGGCGCCGTTTTGCAGGCAGGCTGGACGTTCGGTCAGCCCTGAATGCATGCATGGGCAATGCCACCTGAAAGAAAGGACAGCCTCATGGATACGCTGGACATCATCAAAGAAATCCTGCAGGAGAACCTCGACATCGACGCCAACACTGTGACCTCCGACGACACCTTTGAAAGCCTGGGGGTGGATTCGTTGGACATGGTGGAGCTAATCTCTGAGATTGAGGAGCGCTGCGAAATCGAGTTTGGCGAACCCGAGGGGCTGGACACCGTGGGTGATCTGGTCGACTACATCGAAGACCTGCAGTAACGCAGTATTGTATGCATGAGGCGCCCGTGAATTCACGGGCACCTTTGTTTTTGGGAGAGGATATCCATGGACGCCAAGCGTTTCGCGCTGGAGCAGCATGAGCGGTGGTGCGGCAAGATTGAGGTAGTCAGCCGCGCCCCCATCGACACGCGGGAAGATTTGGCCGTAGCCTACACCCCCGGCGTGGCCGAGCCGTGCCTCAAAATCGCCGAGAATCCCAGCCTCTCCTACCGCTACACCCGCCGCGCCAATTTAGTAGCCGTAGTGACCGACGGCTCGGCCGTACTGGGCCTGGGCAACATTGGTCCTGAAGCCGGCATGCCCGTGATGGAGGGCAAATGCGCCCTGTTCAAAACCTTTGCGGACGTAGACGCCTTCCCCCTGTGCATTCGCAGCAATGATGTGGATGAGATCGTGCGCACCGTGGCGCTTTTAGCAGGAAGCTTTGGTGGCATCAACCTGGAGGACATCGCCGCGCCGCGCTGTTTTGAGATTGAGGCGCGGCTCAAAGAGTGCTGCGACATCCCCGTGTTTCACGACGACCAGCACGGCACGGCCGTCGTCGTAGCGGCCGCCCTTATCAATGCCTGCGCGCTCACCGAACGTGCTCTCACCGACGTGCGTATGGTGCTATCGGGGGCGGGAGCGGCCGGAACTTCCATCGCCAAGCTCATGGCACGTCTGGGCGTGCGCGACATCGTGATATGCGACCGTGAGGGGGCGATTGTTGAGGGCCGTGAAGGACTGAATGCCGAGAAGGCGGCACTTGCTCAGATCACCAACCGCGAAGGGCGCAGGGGCAGCCTTTCCGACATGCTGGTGGGAGCCGATGTATTTGTGGGCGTGTCGGCCGCCGGGATGGTAAGCCCTCAGATGGTGCGCTCCATGGCGGCTAACCCCATCGTGTTTGCCATGGCCAATCCCGTACCCGAGATCATGCCTGATGAGGCGCGGGCGGCTGGAGCTGCCGTGGCTGCCACGGGACGCTCGGACTTTCCCAATCAAATCAACAATGTGCTCGCCTTTCCCGGCATCTTCCGCGGGGCTTTGGATGTGCGCGCCTGCGATATCAACGAGGCCATGCTCGTGGCAGCGGCCCGCGCCATTGCTGCCTTGGTGGACGACAAACAGCGCAGCGCCGACTTCATCATCCCTCCTGCCCTTGACCCCCGCGTAGCCCCCGCCGTCGCTGCCGCCGTGGCTCAAGCGGCACGCGAAAGCGGTGTGGCGCGCATTGCTGCAACGCTATAGCTCCAGCGTCTCCGCATCCCTCTGCGTCTGGGCCTTTTTAGCCGTGCGCAGGAGAAACTCCTGGTTCGTGTTGGTCTGCTTGAGCGACTTGATGAGCATATCCATAGCCCGCTCGGTATTGTTCATATTCGCCAGAATTCGGCGAACCGCCCAGATGAGTGGGGCCTCCTGCGGGTCAAGCAGCAGATCCTCACGACGCGTGCCCGAAGTGATGGGATCGATGGCCGGGAACACCCGACGATCAGCCAAGGAGCGGTCGAGCTTCAGCTCCATATTGCCCGTGCCCTTGAACTCCTCAAAAATCACCTCATCCATCTTGGACCCCGTCTCTATCAGGGCCGATGCGAGGATGGTGAGGCTGCCGCCCCCTTCAATATTGCGGGCCGCACCCAAGAAGCGCTTGGGCGGATAAAGCGCCGTTGAGTCCACGCCACCAGAGAGGATGCGACCGCTGGCAGGCTGCGCCAGGTTATAAGCACGCGCCAGGCGCGTGAGACTATCCAGCAGCACCACCACGTCTCCGCCCAGCTCAACAAGGCGTTTGGCGCGCTCGATCACCAGCTCAGACACGGCAATGTGATTCTCGGTGGGCATGTCAAAGGTAGAAGCAATTACCTCACCTTTGATGGAGCGCTGCATGTCGGTCACTTCTTCAGGCCGCTCATCCACCAACAGGCACATCAGATGCACCTCGGGATTGTTGGCCGTGATGGCCGCCGCAATATCCTTGAGCACGGTGGTCTTGCCGGCCTTGGGAGGGCTGACAATCAGGCCGCGCTGGCCCTTGCCGATGGGCGACACCAGGTCGATCACGCGCGCCGTGATGGTATTGCGACCGTGCTCCATAGTCAGGCACTCGTCGGGAAACACCGGCGTGAGATCGCCAAAGCGCACGCGCTGGCCCAGTTCGGCCACCGGCATGCCGTTAACGGTGCTCACCTGTTGGAGGGCAGCGTATTTCTCGTTGTCACGCTTGGGGCGCGTCTGGCCCACCACCAGGTCACCTTTGCGCAGATTGTTGCGGCGGATGGTGGCTAGACCCACGTACACATCGCTCTCGCTGGGCAGGTAGCCCTTAGTGCGCAAAAAGCCGTAGCCATCCTGGAGGGTGTCAAGTATGCCCTCCACCTCGATGAAGCCCTCAGCACGCACCGAAGCCTCGTAGACCCGCTCCAAAAGGGCAGCTTTTTTGAGGCCCGTCACATCAATTTCCAGCTCGGCCGCCTTGGCACGCAGCTCGGCCACCTTGAGCTTGGACAGCTCCTCTAGACTCGTCTTGGGAACGATGGGTTCACGCCCATTGTGGGCGCGGCGCTGGCGACGCTGCTGCTGGTCAACGCGATTTTGCTGGTAGGCTTGCTTGCCGTTTTGCTTACCGTTATGACCACTGCGATACTCGCGCTGGTTTTGGCGGGTGCGCCGCTCGTAACGCTCAAATTTGGTGAAGGAGTCGGTCTTGGAATCGCGCTCGTCTCGGCTGTCGCGCACTTCGCGAGAGTCGCGCTCCTCGCGGTTATCACCGACGTGCTCGCGCTTACCGTCCTCCTCGGCCGGAGCGGGGGCTTCACTCTCAGCGCGCTCAGCCTCAGCTGCCTCCTTTTTGGGCGGGGCCACCGGCACCGTCTTGCGCGGACGGCCGGGACGACGCTTGGGAGGGGTGGTGGGTGTCTCAGCTGCCTCCTGTGGAGCTCGCTCGGACTGATGAGTTGCTGCTCTCGTGGCCTGCTCGGCCTCGGCGGCATCGGCCTTTTGAGTCCTAGGGCGCCCTACCCGCCGTGTCTTGCTGCGCTCGGGCTTGTCAGATGCTTCGGTCTGGGATGAGTCTTCATCGGTGCCACGCTTCACCCGTGTGTCGAGCGGGCGATCAGCCTCAGTCCTCTCCGGGGTGGAGGCTGAATCGCGAAGGCGCTCTAAGCGCGCATCCAAGGGACGCTTAAAGACGGGACGGGAATCCAGATTGGGGCGCGCATCAAGGGCCGGTTTGGACACTGCGGCAGAGGATTTTTTTGCAGAGGCATCAAAGGGCTGCTCAGTGGTCTGCTCATGCGAAACCGTCGCAGGTGACACCTGCTCGCGCGGCGCAGCCACCGCCTCGGCCTGCTGCTCCGGCACAACCGCCTCGCGTGCTGCTGGACTAGCAGGAGCAGCCAGAGCTGATGGGGTGGCCGGAGCTGCCAGAACAGCTCCAGCACTCTGCTCTGCGGGCTTCGAATCGGAATAATTGTTCACATCATCAGGACTCATGCGTTTGCGACCTTTTCCCAATCCTTCAAAAACGCATCCAAACCGCGATCGGTCAAGGGATGCTGAACCATCTTTTTCAGCACGCCGAAGGGAACGGTGGCGATATCGGCCCCCATAAGGGCGGCCTGCGTCACGTGATTGGCGCTGCGCACCGAAGCGGCAATCACCTCCACCTGCTCACCCCCCACAGTGTTGTCACGTAAGTCATAGTTGCCCAAGGCCGCCACCACGTCCTCCAGCTGAGACAATCCATCCTCGGAAATGTCGTCGAAGCGGCCCACAAACGGCGAAATATATCGAGCACCGGCGCGGGCAGCCAACAGCGCCTGGGGAACCGTAAAGCACAGGGTCATGTTCACGCGAATACCCTCGTTAGAAAGCTGACGACAGGCAGCCAGGCCCTCCACCATGGTGGGAATCTTCACCACCACGTTAGGAGCGATTTTGGCCAACTCGCGGCCGTCACGCACAATCTCCTCGCGAGTCATGGCCACGCTTTCCGCACTCACCGGGCCGTCCACAATCTCGCAGATGCGACCAATGTGCGCCGGAAAATCCTCCAGCGTACCGCCAATGCGGGCATACAGTGTGGGATTGGTGGTCACCCCAGCAAGGGCACCCCACTGCGCCGCCTCCTTAATTTCGTCTAGGTCGGCGGTGTCCAGAAAGAACTTCACTTCTCCTCCTTCATATAAAAGCGCCCGCCCTGGGCATATGTCACACATTGAAAGTCTTCGGACTGAGTAACGTGATACGCAAAAAGGCCGCTTCAGAACCAGACGGATATGCTGCGGTGCACATGGATGGGCGCAAATCGCGCCCAAAAACAGGATATGTGAAGGGGTTCATGCTCACGAACGTGCAAATAATACCACCAAGATGCGAAAACAAAAGAAGAAATGTCCCTCATGGGAAGAATTATCGAGCACTACACATGCTGGCATGCTGAGTAAAGTCCCTAGCGCGCCCGGCAGCGGGAAGCGGTAGGTGGTGTAGGTAGTGAGCCGACGGAGGAGCCCTGACGAGTCGAGGTAAGCTGCCCGTTCCGGGTATCCATCCGTTTACCGGAATAAAACTGCCATTCGCCGATATCATTGCCCAGAGGAAAGAAATGGGGGATTGCGTCTGGCGAAGGGCTTCGCTAGGATGCGCGAACTGTCAGTCGATGCCGGCCCCAAGGTCGGCCGGATTCCGGGAGGAGGGAGCAGCCATGCGCGCTATGGTCATGATGATGTGCATGCGAATGCTGGGCTCCCGGTTGTGCCCCCCGGTTGGTGTCGACGCGGCCTGCGCCTGAGTGCGCACGGTTCCTTCGCTTCCATTCGTTTGCTGCATGGCCGGGAGAGAAACCCGGCTTTTTTGTGCCCTGATAGGGTAGGTAAGCCGGAGCAAGACCTGAGACTTATTCCCGGGCCACCTATTGGCCCTTCTTGCGAAGGAGATTTCATCATGACCGCAACCGCAACCGACCACAGCTTTGGCTTTGACACGCTTCAGATTCACGCCGGACAGGAGTCGCCCGACCCGGCTACCGATGCCCGTGCCGTGCCTATCTACCAGACCGCTGCCTACGTGTTTCACAATGCCCAGCACGCGGCTGCTCGCTTTGGCTTGACGGATAGCGGCAATATCTATGGCCGTTTGACCAATCCCACCCAGGACGCGCTTGAGAGGCGGGTGGCGGCCCTGGAAGGTGGGGTGGCGGCCCTTGCGGTGGCCTCCGGTGCTTCGGCGATCGCGCTGGCCATACAGGCGCTTGCTCCGGCAGGTGCCCATGTGGTGGCCCAAAAGACCATTTACGGCGGTACCTATAACCTGCTGGACAACACCCTGTCGAACCTGGGCATCTCCACCACCTTTGTGGATGCTCATAACCTGGAGGAGCTGGAGGGTGCGATTCGTGACAATACCGCCCTCGTGTTTGTGGAGACCTTCGGCAACCCCAACTCCGACATCCCCGATATCGATGCCATCGCCCAGGTAGCTCACGCCCACGGCGTGCCCGTGGTGGTGGACAATACCTTCGCCACGCCCTACCTGTTTCGCCCGCTAGAGCACGGGGCCGATGTAGTGGTGCATTCGGCCACGAAGTTTTTGGGTGGCCACGGTACCACTCTCGGCGGCATTATCGTAGACGGTGGGAGCTTTGATTGGGCTGCAAGCGGGCGCTATCCGGCTATCGCCGCGCCCAACCCCAGCTACCACGGGGTGGTGTTCACCGAGGCGGTGGGTCCGGCTGCCTTCGTCACCTACATCCGCGCGGTTCTACTGCGCGACCAGGGGCCGGCGATCGCGCCTTTCAACGCGTTTTTGCTGCTTCAGGGGATTGAGACACTCTCGCTGCGTATCGACCGGCATAATGAGAACACGCGCAAGGTGGTGGAGTTCTTGAGTCAGCACCCGCGCGTGGTCCGCGTAAACCATCCGCTGCTGCCAGAGCATCCCAATCACGAGCTGTTTAAGCGCAACTTCCCGCGCGGGGGTGCGTCCATCTTCACCTTCGAGATTGAGGGCGGTCAGGATGAGGCCTGGCGCTTTATCGATAACTTGAAGCTCTTCTCGCTTTTGGCGAACGTGGCCGATGCGAAAAGCCTGGTGATTCATCCGGCAACTACCACCCATTCCCAGCTTTCGGCTGAGGATCTTGCCGCGCAAAACATTACTTTGGCCACGGTACGTTTGTCGATTGGTATCGAGGATGCAAAAGACATCATCTGGGATCTGGAGCAGGCCCTGGCCGCACTTGATTAAGCGGCTTGCATAGAGGTACCCATCTCAAGAAAGGACGACCATGACCGCTCAAATTCCTCTCGCTCCCTTCCGTGCCGACGTAGTGGGCAGCTTTTTGCGCCCCGACGTGCTTAAACGGGCTCGTGCCGACTTTGAGGCTGGCGTGATTGATGCTGCCGCCCTGCGTGCCGTGGAAGATGTTGCCATTCGTGATTTGGTGGCTAAGCAGACCGCCCACGGTCTCACCACGGTGACCGATGGCGAATTCCGCCGCTCGTACTGGCACCTGGACTTTATGTGGGGACTCAACGGCATTGAGCGCCGCACTGCGCGCGAGGGCTACCAGTTCCACGACGAGGAGACCACGGCCGACACCTCGGTGGTGGTGGGTCCCATCAGCGGCGAAAATCACCCCTTTGTGGAGCATTTTACCTTCGTAGCTGCTCTGGCTGGCCCCAACCAGGTGGCGCGCCAGACCATCCCCGCGCCCGCCCAGACTCTCTCCGAGGTGGTACTGGATCGTTGCGATGGGCAGCAGGAGAGCCTGCGTTCGGTCTATGCCACCGACGAGGAGCTGGCCGAGGCGATTGCGGCGGCCTACCGCACTGTCATCGCCGAGCTGTACGCGGCGGGCTGTCGCAATATTCAGTTGGATGACTGTAGCTGGGGCATCTAGTGTGACCAGGACTTCATCAAGAACACGGGCCTTACTGACCAGGATATCGAGCGTATCAGCCGCCTGGGCGTGAAGATTAACAACGCCGCGATTGAGGGCGCTCCAGCCGATCTCGTAATCAACACCCATGTGTGTCGCGGCAACTACCACTCCACCTATGCCTTCTCGGGCGGCTACGACCCCATCGCACCTTACCTGTTTGCCGAGGAGAAGGTTCGTGGCTTCTATTTGGAGTTTGACACGCCGCGCGCCGGGGGTTTTGAGCCTCTTGCCCATGTGGCCGAGGGTAAGTACGTGGTGTTGGGTCTTGTCAGTTCTAAGACGGCGGAGCTTGAGAGCGAGGACCTGCTCGTACAGCGCATCGAGGAGGCTTCTCAGTATGTGCCCCTTGACCATCTCTGCCTTTCGCCTCAGTGCGGCTTTGCCTCGTGCGAAATTGGCAACAAGCTCACCGAAGAGGAGCAGTGGGCCAAGATTGACCTGGTCAACCGTGTAGCCCAGCGGGTATGGGGTACCACCGTCTAGTATCTCTACCTAAGACATGCAGCGGGGTTGCGTTTTGCGCGCAGCCCCGCTGTGCTGTTTTTGGTACGCTGCACCGGGTACCCGAGGGGTGCCGCGCCAATCGTGAAAGGTGTGAGCGTATGCGATGTGTTTCATGGAACGTTAACGGCCTGCGTGCCGTGGTGAAAAAGGGTTTCGAGGAGTCGGTGGAGGCGCTGGACGCTGACATTATCGCCCTGCAAGAAACGAAGCTCCAGGAGGGACAGCTCCAACTTGACCTGGGGGGACGCTATCAGTTTTGGAGTTATGCCCAGCGCAAGGGCTATTCGGGCACCGCAGTGTTCACGCGCGAGCAGCCTCTTCGGGTGCTGCACGGCCTGGGCGTGCCCGAGCTTGATGACGAGGGTCGCATCGTGGCCCTTGAGTTTCCCTCGTTTTGGTTTGTGGATGTGTACACTCCCAACGCACAAAACGAGCTTGCGCGCATCGACCACCGCATGGCCTGGGACGATGCCTATCGTGCCTTCCTCAAAGATCTGGAGGCTGGTGTAGTGCCCGCAGATGTGCCGGTGCAAAGCCCGGCTGAGGGTGCTGGTCATGTGGATATAGCGGCGCTTTCTCTGACTTCCGCCGATGAGGCTGCTGTTCCCAAACCAGTGGTGACCTGTGGCGACTTTAATGTGGCTCATAACGAGATAGACCTCAAAAACCCCTCCTCCAACCGGGGTAACGCCGGGTTTTCTGACGAGGAGCGCGGCAAGTTCACCGAGCTGCTCGACGCTGGCTTTACAGACACCTTCCGCCTGCTCTATCCCGATGTGACCGGGGCGTATTCCTGGTGGAGCTACCGCTCTAACGCGCGTAAGAACAACGCAGGGTGGCGTATTGACTACTTTTTGGTAAGCAACTCCTTGCGCGATGCGGTGCGTGAGGCCCAGATTCATGCCGACATCATGGGTAGTGACCACTGCCCCGTGTCGCTGGACATCGATTTGTAGCGGGCGCGGCGCGGGTAGTGAGGAGACAGGCATGCGGGGTGTGGTAATCAAACTCGATCGCGGGTATCCGCTGGTGCGGATGGATGATGGTCGCGAGCTGCGCTGCGAGCATGCGGTTGCCCTGGTCAAGGGGGCTGACGTGCGTGCCACCACGGGTGATGTGGTGGAGGTGTCGCTGCCCCAGGGCCATGACAAGGGCATCATCGACCAGGTTCTACCCCGCACCCGGGCCTTCGTGCGCAAAGATCCCACCGAGCGGGTTGCCCCCCAGGTGCTGGCGGCCAATTTCGATGCCGTGTTTGTGGCTGAGCCGCTGGTGGGCCTTAACATCCGCCGCCTTGAGCGCGAACTTGTGCTGGCGCACGAGAGTGGTGCTGTGGTCACTGTACTTCTCACCAAGGCCGATCTAGCCGAAAGCCCTGATGAGCTTGCCCAGGCGCGCAGTTTGGTGGAGCGGGTGGCCCAGGGCACTGACGTGCTGGTGGTGTCGGCCGCCGACCCCGTAAGCGTGGAGGCCGTGCGCGCTTTGGTACCTACGGGGCAGGTGGCGATCCTTTTGGGCAAAAGCGGGGTCGGCAAGTCGAGCCTGGTGAACTTGCTCGTCGGTCAGGAGGTTCAGGCCACCAAAGCCGTGCGTGCCGCCGACGGGCGCGGGCGGCACACCACCGTGTCGCGCGAGATGGTAGCCATTCCGGGTGGGGGCTGCATAGTGGACATGCCAGGCGTGCGCGGTCTTGCGCTGTGGGACGCCGAGGAGGGCATGCGCGCGGCCTTCTCCGACATTGACGAGCTGGCCTCGCGCTGCCGCTTTCGCGATTGCAAGCACGAAAGCGAGCCGGGCTGTGCGGTGTGCGCTGCAGTGGATGCAGGAGAGCTTACGCCCGAGCGGCGGCAGAGCTACCTGCGGCTGCGTGATGAGTCCGATGAGCTGCGCCGACGCAACGAAGAGGCCCGTCGCATCCGCTCGCGCCGGGGTCACCCCCGTAGGCGCAAAGGCTAGGCGGCCTCGCAGCGGCTTTACACCACGTGGTCTTACACCGATCCTGTGGCAGCTCGACATCGGCTCAGCGCCAGCCTGTGCCGACTCTGCGCCAGCCCCACGTAAAGTGATCCACTCTCATTCTCTGTACGAAGGAGATGCTGATACACCATGGAGATATTCCCCATCCTAGAACACGCCTTTGAGCACGCATTTTTTGACACACTGAGGCTCGTTCCGTTTCTGTTTGTGACCTATGTGGCCATGGAGGCCCTGGAGCACCATGCAGGCGGGCGTGCTGAGCAGGCCGTGCGCAAGGCCGGAGCGGCAGGCCCATTCATCGGTGCACTTTTGGGTGTGGTGCCGCAGTGCGGGTTTTCCACGGCGGCGGCCACCCTCTATGCGGCGCGTGTGGTGTCGCTGGGCACGCTTGTGGCGGTGTTTCTTTCGACGAGCGATGAGATGCTACCCATTCTCATCGCTGAGCAGGCTCCCCTTGGTCTGCTACTCAAGATTTTGGGCATCAAGGCAGCCATCGGCATGGTGGTAGGCTTTGGTATTGATGCCGTACTGCGCCTACGCAATCGCGCCGACGAAAAGCTGCGCATCCACGAGCTGTGCGCCCGCGACCGCTGCGACTGCACCGGGGGCTGTGCCACCTGCGAGGCTGATCCCGAGCTGGCCTACGGCTCTGCCCACGATACCGAGCACGACCACGACCATGCGCATGGCTCCATCGTGCGCAGCGCCTTGAAGCACACGCTTCAGGTCACCGTCTTTGTGTTTGTGGTGTCGCTGGTGCTGGAGCTTGTGATTGAGTCGGTGGGGGAGGAAAGCCTGGCGGCCCTCATTGCGGGCAACCCGGCTGCCTCGGTGGTTGCCGCCTGTGTGGTGGGGCTGATTCCTAATTGCGCGGCCTCGGTTGCCATCACCGAGCTGTATCTCGATGGTGCACTGGGGGCAGGTGCGATGCTCGGTGGGCTCCTGGTCAGCTCCGGCGTGGGCCTGCTCGTCCTTTTCCGCAGTAACCGTCCTCTTTCCCGCAACCTGCTCATCATGGGAATTTTGCTGGTGGCGGGCATCGGTGCGGGCCTCATCTTCACCGCCGTGAATCTGACGCTGTAGAAGAGGATCCGAGCGCGATCCTAGCGCAGGTCGTCCTTTTCGTCGTCTTCGTAGTGGCGGTGTCGTTCTACGGCGTTTTTCATGGGATGCAACACCGCCTCTTTGACCGGCTCCACCACCGCTTCTTTCACAGGATCAACCACTGCTTCCTTGACGGGATTCACCATCTTGCGCATGGGTCGGGCTGCTACCAGGGCTGCCTTCTTGACCGGCTGAATCACCTTGTCGCTGTAATCTTTGGAGGGCTGGGTGCGCCAGTTGAAGAACTCCGCCACATAGCGCAGCACAAACACCAGAATCACGCAGGTGATGGCTGCGTAACTCCCCAAAATGTCGTGCTGTTTCATGAGTGCATAGGCCGCCGAGCCAATGAGGGAGGCAAGCCCGTAGAGGGTGCCAGCCTGGAAGGTTGCGGGCGGCTTGGCCATGAGCACGTCGCGCATGATGCCTCCGCCCACGGCAGTGATGGTGCCCAAGATGATGGAGGGAATGATACCCACCCCGGCCGAAAGACCTTTGCTTACCGACACCACGGCCCAAAGTCCTACCGACAGGTTATCCAGAAAATCCATGAGCCAGTCAAAGCTGGTCACCAGCTTGGTAAAGAAGAAGACGGCGATGCCAGCTACCGCACAGCCCAGGATGAGGGCGGGGTGCTGAAAGGCGTAGATGCCGTAGTCTTGCAGCAGGATGTCGCGCATGATGCCGCCGCCTAGCCCCGTGACAATGGCGATGACCGTGGCGCCAAACACGTCGTATTGTGCGCGCACTGCAGCGATGCCCCCTGCCATGCCGCCAGCAAGCGCCCCGGCCAGCTCAAGCCAAAAGGGTACGGCTAATGCGCTTTCGAGCATGCCCATCCTCCTTTGTGATTCTTGGGGTGTGTGGCGTCGGCTCCTTGCTCGTTTTTCGAGCTAATCCTCGTGCTGGGCGGTCTGGTCTGTGCGCAGCGAGGCGGGGGCACCATTGAAGTTGCGGCCACGCGTGAGCATGAGGGCTGCAGCCTCGTCGAAGGTGGGTGAGAGTACGATGGGCAGATCATGTTTCACCTGTTCCTGCGCATCGTTGAAAATCTCCCAGAAGCTTTGGGTGCTGGTCTCGTGCGTGAAGGGGTTGGCCCAGCTGGCATGCTCTCGGTTGTCAAAATCGCTTTCGATGGAGCGCCGGTCACGGTGGCTCATCGCCTTGAAAAACGAGACACTGCGTCTCATTATCGTGCGTTCTACCAGTGAGGCCGCGTTGGCCCGGCGCTGTCCCGGTGAGTAAAAGGCTGTCATGGCCAGGCGATAGTCCTTCACGGCGCTGGCGAACATGTTCAGCGGCGGGAACAATCCAAACATCTTGGCCGAGGCAAAGGCGTACATCTTTCCGATGGCACGCAGCTCGCGCTCAGATGTCTGCAAAATCCGGCGGTGCGGCTTGAAGGTGCGCACAGTCTGGCCCGTCTTGGTGAACAGCACCATCTCGTCAAAATCGCGCTCTATCTCGGCATGGACGTCGCTGCCCTCCTTGCGTGTGAGGCCTTCGATGCCTGCGTCGCACAGTGCATACTGCTGGCTGTACACCAGGGGATGCATCTGGCGATCGAGCAGGTAGTGGCAGTAAAAACCGGCCAGGTAGGCGCGGCCAATCCCGCGTTCTACGGTCTCAAGCGTGCCGATGCCTTCCTTGAGGGCCACGAGCAACAGGGCAGGATCAATACGGTGCATGGCGCTTCCCAGGCCATAAAACGGCTTCATTCGGGGTGAGAGCACCAGAAAGAATAGAGGGTCGGGACCTTGGTTACCCAGCAAAAAGGCATGGCGTTGAGCGGGGGTGGTCCCGATGAGGGTGGGGCTGGCTTCGTGCACGTCGCGTCCGAAGAAATCGTGGGTGATGATGGCCGGCATAGGCTTCCTCCTATAGGTCAGACGCGGGGCGACCCGGAGTTGGCCTTTGCGCGTCTTTACATCGTTTTCGCTGTTCGTCACCGTGCTCTGCACGGGCGAGTCGCCCTCATGATATACAATCGTTCCGGCGTTTTCCGCCCAAGAATTCATGCCGAAGAAAGAGGACACATGGCCGCCAGAAAAATGACGAAGCAGGAGAAAAGCTGGATTATGTATGACGTAGGCAACTCGGCCTTCGTCATGCTCTCCACGGCGCTTATCCCGGTGTACTTTAGTTCTATCGCCACGGGGAGCGTGGTAGTGGCCTGGGGTTATGCTGAAACGGTTGCCTCGCTCATCATCGCTTTGCTCATGCCGATTCTGGGCAGTCTTGCTGACCTTCAGCATATGAAAAAGAAGTTCCTCATTGGATTTGTGGGTACAGGTGTGGTGGCCTGCTGCGCCTTGGGTTTTACCGCTGAGGCGCTACCGTTTTTGATCGTGTACGTGATCGCGTCGGTGTCGCTTAACTCCTCCATGGTGTTCTACGATGCACTCTTGGTGGATGCTACCGATGAGGAGCACTACGATCAAATTTCTAGCCATGGCTACGCCTGGGGTTATATCGGCAGCTGTATTCCTTTCATCGCGTGCTTGGTGGTGGTGCTGGGCGGCAGTTCGGTAGGCATTGACACCGCTACGGGCATGTCTATCGCGTTTTTCATAACGGCGGCCTGGTGGGTAGCCTTCACCATTCCCATCGTGCGCAACGTACATCAGACGCATTTCAAGGAGCGTACCGAGCGCTTGCTGGCGGACACCTTTGCGGGTCTCAAAAAGACGCTCATCGCCATGTGGCGTAACAAGACGGTACGCTACTTCATGCTGGCCTACTTCTTCTATATCGATGGCGTGCACACCATCATCAAGTTGGCCACCAGCTATGGCACCGACCTAGGAATAGACTCCACCCAGCTGGTTTTGGCCCTGTTGGTGACGCAGTTTGTGGCGTTTCCCTCGGCCATCGCCTACGGCAAGATCAGCGCCAAGGTGGGAACCAAAAAGATGCTCCAGGTGGGTGTGGTGGCCTATACCTGCATCGTTTTGTATGCGGCGTTTTTCCTGGAAAGCGCGGTGGAGTTCTGGATCTTGGCCGTGGTGGTGGGCCTGTTTCAGGGCGGTATCCAGGCGCTGTCGCGTTCTGAGTTTGGAAAGCTTATCCCCAAGGAGCACGCCAACGAGTACTTTGGTTTCTTCGATATCTTTGGCAAATACGCAGCGGTTATCGGAACGTTTTTGGTGAGCACTATCACCGCCCTGCTGGGTTCTTCCAGCCTCGGCGTGCTGTCGCTGGCGATACTCTTCGTCATCGGCTTTGCATTCCTGGCAAAGGTGCCCAATAAGGTGTAGATAGGGGTGCCTGCAGGGAAGGCGCCCGGGCGCTTGAGGTGAGCGTCTGCGCAGGCGCAGGAGGGCGCCTGCAGGGTTCAGAAGGGTCCTGACCAGGCCTTCGTAACGAAAAGGCAAAGCTAGATAACGAAGCGGTGACACAGCTTTTACGGAACGGCGGCGAAACCGAATTCGCCGCCGTTTTGCTATAGGATGGCCTCGGCCTGAGCGGGAAGCGCCCTTGAGCGGGCCTTGCTCAGGCTCCCGGGATTAGATAGTGCCGTGTTTTCTTGCATTTGATGGGAGGCTGCTATGGCTGAGCACAGCGCCGCGTCCGAGCACCGTTCTGATGAGATAGCCGCTTTGAGGCGGCAAATGGAGGAGATGAGCAAACGTCTTGAGGAGTTAAGCGCCGCCGAGGCTGCGGGGCAGGAGACCCCGGCGAAATCCGAGGAGCGCCCAATGACCGCAAAGCAGGAGGCTCCGGCAAAACCCGAGGAGCGCTCAGCGGCCGCAGGGCAGGAGGGTGCCAAAGTCAATCAGCCTGCGCAGGCGGCCGCTTCCAAGGCGCAGTCTGCTGCCCAGCCGGTCGGCCAGGCCCAGCCGTATAATCCTTACGGGGGCGGCTATGCAGGCCAGCAGGTTCCCATCGGGAGCGCCCAGCAGCAGTATTACCAGCAAGCTCAGCAGGCCTACTACGGTTACGCCGCTCAGCAAAACGTCTATAGCCCTCCCGTAGCACGCACCAAAGATCACGTGGCGGCGGGTCTTCTGGGCATCTTCTTGGGAGCCTTAGGAATACACAAGTTCTACCTGGGCTATTCCACCTCGGGCTTTATCATGCTGGGCATCGCGATTGTGGGTGGCATCTTCACCTTTGGCCTGGCTGCTGGCGTGATGTGGCTCATCGGTCTCATCGAAGGCGTGCTCTATTTGCTCAAAAGTCAGGCCGAATTTGAGCAAATCTACGTCTACCAAAAGCGTGAGTGGTTCTAGCCTGCGAGCCCGTGCCCGCGTTCCTCTTGCACGAGGGCGGCTCCTCCAATACCTGAGCTTTCGCCCCCGTTGTGTCCCTGCTTTTACGGTACACTTTCTCTATCTGAAAAACGCCGCCCTGCGCAAGGGCCGCCCCGCATCTGCGCCGCTTACGGCGCGGCTGCGGGCGGGCGCGTCAAGGGAAGGCAGCAGGTTTATCCGCACTGATGTACCACCTGCACCCTTTCCACGCAACCGCGCAGGGCACGGGCCTTGCGACGTGGCGCGCAAGGGGCTAGGCCCCAGAAAGGGATGGTGGTAACAATGGCAGCACCCGAGACCTTGCATGTCCGCAACATCGTGTTGGTCGGACAGGATGGTGCGGGCAAGACCTCTCTGGCTGAAGCAATGCTTCACATTTCCGGCCAGACTCCGCGCATGGGAACCACGCATGACGGCAAGTCCTACATGGACTACGATGCGGAGGAAATCAAGCGCAAGTTCACTCTGGGCACCTCAGTTGCCCCCATTCCCTACAAAGATTACAAGGTCAATCTCTTAGACACCTCGGGTCATCCCGACTTCATCGGCGACACCCTCGCCACTATGCAAGCTGCCGAAATGGCTCTGTTCGTGGTGGATGCGGTGGCAGGACCGCAGGTCATGACCACCAAACTCTGGCGCGAGGCCGAAAAGATGCGCCTGTCGCGCGCCGTTTTCATCAATCACATCGACCGCGAAAACGCCAACTTTGACGTGATTATGGCCACCCTTCATGCCCGCTTTGGCAGCCGCTTGGGTGCGGTCACCATCCCCATGGGTGTGGAGCGTGACTTTAAGGGTGTTATCGACGTACTGCGCATGAAGGCTCGCTATTTTGAGGGCGACAGCGAGCGCGTGGATGAGATCCCCGCTGAGTATGCCGATTACGCGCAAAATGCTCGCGACAAGCTTTGTGATCTGGTGGCCGAGGCCGACGATGAGCTCATGATGAAGTATCTGGATGGGGAGGAGCAGCTGACCCAGGAGGAGCTGGAAAGCCTGCTTGACCAGGCCATCGCCCAGGAGCTTTTCATCCCTGTGTTTGTGGGATCCACCATCATCAAGCAGGGCATCCAAAACCTGATGGAAGACATTTGCACCTATTTCCCCCATCCCACCGCGCACGGCCCCATTCCGTTGGCTGACGGTGGCGAGATTTTTGTCACCAAGCAAGATCAGCAGCCCGCAGGCTTTGTATTCAAGACGCTCTCGGATCCGTATGTGGGGCGCCTAAGTTTCATCAAGGTGATTTCGGGTCTGTTCACGCCCGGCATTGAGCTGGTCAATTCCCGCACGCGCAAAAAGGAGCGCCTGGGCAAGATCAGCCTGATGAAGGGCAAGGAAACTACCGATGTCAAAAGCGCCATGGCCGGTGACATCATTGTGGTACCCAAGCTCTCTGAGACGCGCACAGGCGACACGCTTTCGCACACAGGCGACATTGAGGTGGCACCGCTGCCCTTCCCTGTGCCGCAGTACCCCGTAGCTATCGAGGCCGTTAACAAAAACGAGGAGGATAAGTTGGGTACCTTCCTCACCCGTGCGGCCGAAAATGATCCCACCGTGCGCATTGAGCGGCGCGAAGAGACACACCAGACCGTGGTGACCGCCATGGGCGATGCTGCGGTGGAGGTGCTCATCAGCCGTCTGAAGGATCAGTCCGGCGTGGAGGTGCGCCTGGTGCCCGTGCGCATTCCGTATCGCGAGACCATCCGCAAATCGGCCGAGGCCCAGGGTCGCCATAAAAAGCAGACCGGCGGCGCGGGCCAGTTTGGCGATTGCTGGCTTCGCCTTGATCCCAACCCAGGTCAGGGATATGAGTTTGTGGATGCCATCAAGGGCGGCGTGATTCCCGGCGGCCTCATCCCTGCGGTGGACAAGGGTGTGCAGGAGGCCATGACCGAGGGCTTTTTGGCGGGTTATCCTATGGTGGACGTCAAGTGTACGGTGTTTGACGGGTCCTATCACTCGGTTGATTCCAACGAGATGGCGTTCAAGACCGCTGCACGCATTGGTTTTCGTGCGGCCTGTGAAAAGGCCAACCCCGTCTTGCTTGAGCCCATGGTAGACATGAGCATCACGGTGAGTGAGGAGTATGCTGGTGCGGTGATGGGTGATATCTCCACGCGGCGCGGCCGGATCGTGGGCACTGACTCCGATGATCAGGGCGACACCGTGATTATGGCGCGCGTGCCCTACGCCGAGGTGGTGACCTACACCAAGGATCTGCGGTCCATCTCGCGTGGTTCGGGTAGCTATACTTTGGTGGACAGCGGTTATGAACAGGCTCCGGCCGATGTGCAGCAAAAGCTCGTGCAGGAGTATCAAGACAAACGCGCCTCGGGCAATTAGCGCTTCTGAAAGTGCGGCCAGCCTAAGCTGGCTTTAGCTAAAAGAACGCGGGCCGGGAAGGCAGGACCTCCCGGCCCGTCTTTGTTTCACGGAAGCGACGTTTCTACTTCTCGATGTCTTCGGTGAGCATCTCGATGAGGCTCTCTTTGGATCCTATCCCCATCTTGCGATAGATATTGCGCGCGTGGGTGTATACCGTGCTCTCGGAGATGATGAGGGTCTTGGTGATGTAGGTGGCGGTGTGGCCCCGCCCGATATAGGCCATGATCTCACGCTCGCGCGGAGAAAGCGCGTATCGATCCGCCAGGGCATCGCAGCGCTGCTCGAACAGGGTGTGCTCGTCAGCGTCGTGCGCTACGGGTGTTGCCCCCTTCGCAGGCTCGGGCATAGGGGCGGGGTAACAGATCAGGCTTGCAATCGCGTTGATGATAAGCAGGGCACAGTACAGGGCAATGAGCCAGGGGGAGATGAAGACGGTGCCCGAATAGGCTTCAGCAAAGCCAAAAATCAAGCCTGCTGCGCTGCATAATGTGAACATGAACAGGTAAAACGACCAGGTGAGCGCCGGGGGAAATTCCCGGTTTTTCATACTGGCCACCCCCACGGCAAGCGATATCTGCGCAATGCCGCAAAACAGGGTGTAGGAGGCCAGGGGCACAAAGCTCTCCATCATATCCAGCTCATAGGCAAGCACAATCGCAAAGAGCATAAGGCAGGCCGCAAGTGGAAGCACCACCGAGGTGAGCGTAACGATGAAGGGGTGGCGCAGCCTGAGCAGGCACAGGGGTGCCAGCATTGCACCGGCCACCATGTTGCCGATGACCTCGGCATTGATGTCATTAAAGACGATAACGCGGCTTGTGCCCATAAAGAAGGCGAACATGGATAAGCCCACCAGCGGCGTAAGCATCACCGAGGCAAACCGACGCATGGTGTCAAGCAGGGCGGGATGTTCTTTGGCTCCGGGGTGGGTAGTCTCGGTATTTTCCGGTCGTTCGGCGACAAGATGGGGTAGGTCATCGGGGGATGTTTCGGAGGGGTGCGGGTGATCGGCATCTGCTTCGCGTGAGGGTGAGAGCACGGGATAGAGGCTTGCTGCCACCACGAGAACAAGCACGATGATGGTAAGGGGCACGGCCGGCAAAAACGAAAAAATCCAGTTAGCCGCCGCTGTGCTGCCGCATACCACGCACATGAGCAGCAGCGCCTGGCGCAGGCTGTAGGTGCACAGCCGCGTGCCCCAGGCAATTGCGAGCGTGCACAGTCCCGGTCCCAGGCACACTCCGGCTACGACTGCGACGAGGTAGTTTTGAGGGATCAACCCGGCCGCTATTCCCAAAAAGAGCAGCATGCCGATGAGGTACAAGGTGCAGCCCAGGGCCGTCCGCAGGCGTGATTGAGTCGAGGCAAGGTGGGGGCGTAGCAGCGCAAAGATGAGCATTGCCAGGCTCGCCACAATAGTGGCAGCCATCATTGAGCGCACAAAGGCATCCATCACCAGGGTGCTGTCGATGTATTGCTTGAGTGACCCCACGTTGGGAGAATAGATAGGCATGGTGGCAAAGAAGGCCAGAAGGGCGAGTATCTCGATGCCTGTGGAATCCCCGTTGCTGCGCATAAATCCCCCCATTATCCGGCATCCCCCCTCGGCTCCATTCTAGTGACACCTCTCCTGAGGGCAATACCTAATTTCCTTGATACTCATGACCAGGCACTATTACTTTTTCATGGATATATACGATTCCTCAAGGCGGCATCAAGGGTCTAGCATAGGCAGCGTTCCGCAGGTTCGGTTCCGCCTCGGCCGAATCGTTCGACCACTTCTTGGGCACAGCGGGAGGTGCCCTGGCGAGTGAGGGCGGGCACCTCAGGCAGACCGAGGCATACAAGGGAAAGGGAGTCATTATGGCACAGGGTCTTACACGGCGTAATTTCCTGAAGGGCATGGGCGTGGTCGGCGCGGGCGCTGCGGCGGTCGCCGGGGTCACGGCCTGTTCGCCCACTACGGCCTCCGAGTCCAGCTCAAGTTCAAGCTCGGAATCCAGCTGGCGCACGCCGCCCGATGAGATTACCGACTTTGCCCAAGAGATTGATTGCGACGTGGTGGTGTGTGGGCATGGCTACGCTGGCATCACCGCCTGCCGCGAGCTTGCCGAGCAGGGGGCTTCGGTCTATCTCATTGAGAAGCAGGCTGAGGATACCTTTGCTGCCGTAGGCAACGAGGCCGGTATTCTTAACGCCTCCATCCTCAAGGAGCGCGGCGTGCCTGAGATCGATCCTGTTGAGTTCTTCCAGAACTTCATGTTGATTACGATGAACTATCCTAATCAGGAACTTATCATGAAATTTGCCCAGAACTCTGGCACGAACATGGACTGGTATCTTGAGGGCTGCACGGAAGACGATCTGGCTTCCATGACCACCGCCTTCTTCCCCAAGACCGAGCACCAGATGGACGAGCTGGGCGGCATCAAGTTCTGGCCGAGCGTATGCAGCTTCTACAGCGAGGAGTGCAACCAGACAAAGATTCATGGCTACAACCGTGAGTTCGCCAAAGAGGCAGGCGCTGAGTTCCTGTTCTCCACCGAGGCTCAGTATGTGATCATGGACGATGACGGATCTGTTGCTGGTCTGGTCGCAACGGGAGAAGACGGAAACATCAAGTTTAACTGCAAGGCAGTTGTTATCGCCTGCGGCG
>CAYTIS010000009.1:0-29170 GCA_964438035.1 uncultured Slackia sp. | reverse complement strand
TTGTACACGCCGATTGACTTATCGGGGTGCTTGGCATCCCATGCGCGTACCTTCTCGAACTCGGCACCCTTAGGAACGCGGCCGGCGGCCTTCATGCCAAAGCCGTGAACCACCAGGGCCACAGCGACGATGCCGGTGACACCAAGGGCGATTGCGGTGGGCTGAACCGTCCAATCGCCGATGCGCAGATCGCGGTTGCGCTTGAGGAACGGCGTGTTAACCTCGACCCAGTTTTGGCCGGGGTTGTCAGGATTGGCTTCGCAGCACCCGATGCAGGGAGAACCCGCCTCAACACACCAGCTGCGACGGTGGTTGTAACGAACGATGCCGCAATTGGCCTTGGTCTGCGGACCACGGCAGCCCACAGCATACAGACAGTAACCCTTTTCCTCCTCAGGGCTGCCAAACTGATAGACAAACTCGCCGTTCTCGAAATGACCACGGCGCTGGCAGTTGTCATGGATGGTCTGACCAAAGATGAGGGTGGGCTTGTTCTCAGCGTTAAGCTCAGGCAGACGACCCAAAAGCAGGTACTCAATCAACACGGCGCACAGCCACTCGGGATTGGGCGGGCAGCCGGGCAGGTTGATAACCGGAGTGTCAATGCCCTGCTCCTGCAAAAACATCTGGACACCCAAGGCGTTGGACGGATTGGGATGGGCAGCCATCCATCCACCGTTGACGGCACAGGAACCAAGCGACACGATTGCCGCCGCATTGGAAGCAGCCTCAATCAGGTGCTCATTGCCTGTTTTCTCGGCAACGCGCAGGGCGTTGCCCTCCCAGCCGTTGAGGACTGCGCCCTCCCAGACCAGAATGTAGCCCCCGGCTTCGATGGTCTGCTCCTTGGCCTCTTCCATGGACCAACCAGCTGCGGCCGAAAGCGTCTCGCAGTAGTTGAGCGAGATGAGCTCAAGGACGACCGTGGCAGGATCCGGAGCATCGATCTGCGCGAACGCCTCGGTGCAACCGGTGCAGGATGCGCCTTCAATCCAGATAACGGGGGCAAGGTTGCCCTCGGTCGCACCGATGACCGACTCCTCGATAGCCTCGGCTACCCGCGGAGCTGCGGCCTGGCCCAGACCCGCCATCACTGCGAGCGTTCCGCACAGTTTCATAAAGCTGCGGCGCGACACCCCCCGCGCCTCGAGCATATTCTGAAACTCTGCGGCTGTGGCCTTGTTTTCCATGCGTACACCTCCTAGTAAGGTATGCTGAAGAAACTGACACGAGCATTATGCACAAAGCACCCACAAAAAACGCGCTGGAATTGCCACTTTCTGCGAACCACAGCCATAAACACGGCAAAAGGTATGAATGTGTTACGTTTTTTTTGAGCGGTAACATAGAAGCAGCGAACGGCAGAGTGCCTTAACCATCACTCATTTTGGACCGAAAAAGGTCTTAATACGCCCCTGAACGGCAGGTCAGACCTTAGAAACACCCGTCCCCAGAGGTCGGTTCTGCACCGCGAATGGCAGGCGATTGCACAAAACACACAGGTAACGATGATGCGCAAGCAGAAAAATCTGAACAGGCGGGCAGAATTGTCCCCTTAGGCACCCTCGGCGTGCCAGCCGCTTTCGTCATGCGTGAAAAAGCCCTCGCGGGCAAGATCAGCCATGATTGAGGAAAAAAGCTCCCGATCCACGCCGTCACGCCCCGCCTTTCTCTCGACACGATTAAGACGCTCCCACAGCTCATCGTCAGAGATACCCGGACAGCCCATGACCTCTCGCAAGAGCCAGGAGCGCTTCTGGCGGCGCGAGCCTTCAAAGGCGCTCTGACGCGTGTAGGCTGCCGCCCGGCGCGAAGGATTCCGATGGGTGCGCTTAAGGTGCGCCCCTACATCGAGCAGAGCGTAGTACCACCCGCGCACGTCACGCTGCGGGCAGGCAGCCGCAACAAGGGGGCGCAGCTGCTTGTCGGTCACGCGCTGTGCTTCGGGAAAGAACCGGTGGATGAACACGGCGCGCACATTGGTTTCGATATAAACACAGGGCAGATTACGGGCGAAGGCGGTGATACCGGCTGCCGTAGCATCTCCGATGCCGGGCAGCTCACGCAAGCTGGCCTCATCCTGAGGCAGCTGCCCCGCAAAGCGCTCTGAGCAGAGGTCAGCCGCGCGCTTGAGGGCCAGGGCGCGGCGGTTGTAGCCCATCCCCTGCCACTCCTCCACCACCTCAGCCGGAGTAGCAGCGGCCAGAGCATCCACCGTAGGAAAGCGCGCCATAAAGCGCTCCCAGCGCGTCAGGACGCGCGCTACCTGGGTCTGCTGGAGCATAACCTCCGAAATCCAGATGGCATAGGGATCACGAGTGTTGCGCCACGGCAGGTCGCGGTACAGCTCCCTTCCCTGCTCACGCACCTCAGCCACAAAGGCAGCCATCTCTTCAGGACCTGGTGTGGGCGCTGAGGTGTCGGACGAAGGCGTATCGGAGGCGCGCAAAACAGGCGCAGTAAGAGTCGTGGGTGATGCAATCCCATGGATAGGCGACGGGGCCTTAAGGGTCGCAGATGCAGCCTCACAGGTCGTGGATGCAGCATCGGGACCGCCTGCGGATAAGCGGGGCTGTGACGCACAAGCGCCCCGCTTTTTACGGGGCGCTTCAGGTGATACAGCTTGTTCGGATACAGTCACGCTCAAGCCCCTATCGGCTCGGCAATCGCCGCTTCCTCATCGGAATTGACCGGTTGCCTGCTGGCAAACAGATTATCGAGAGTGATTGAGGCGAAGAAGTCACGCAGCAGAGAGTCAGCCTGACACCACACCACGCGATACTCGCAGTTTGCGCATTTCTCGCAGTAGGCAGGGTTTTCGGTACAGGGCGACATCGCGAGTGGACCTTGGAGTGCCTCCAGCACCTGGAGAAGCGTGGTGATGGAGGTGTCGCAGGCGAGCGCCAGGCCACCCTTGGCACCACGAACCGTTTTGAGTAGCCCAGCACGCACCAAATCGTGCTGAATACTGCGCGCAAAGGCGTAGGGAATATTCTCCCTATCAGCCACCTCGGACACCGAAATGTAGGTATCCTTGCACTCATAGGCCGCGCGAATCATGCGACAGGCATAGTCGCTGCGGCGGGTTAACTCCATGTGTTCACCTGCCCGATAACTCGCCGGATTCCGTGATACCTCCCTGCGCCTCAAGTCGGTCGATCTGGCTGCGGAAACTCGCGATGACGGCATCTTCCAATACGCGGTATTCCTCGGAATCGAGCGGTTGAAAATTAGAGATGTGCTCGTAGACCATTGCCTGGGTGAGAGGCACATAGCGACGGGCCTTGAGGCTTCGCCGATAGGCATCCTCCACGGCTTCGCGGGCGGCAGTGGCGATGTCGGTGCGCGAAAGGTTACGCGACAAGCGTGTGAGCTTGCGCAGATCAAGACGACGGATGGAGGGGTGATCAAGAGCCATGCGGTTCCATACCTCGCGGCGCTCCACTTCGTTGGGCAGATAGATATCCACGAAGTTCATAGGCTCCATGAGGTCGAAAAGATAGCTCTGGTCAGGAGCATCACCCGACATGGACGCCAGCACGTAGATGTCGGGATTAGCCACTGCAGCCCCGATGAGCGTGAGGGCCTCGCGGGCGGCACGGGCCATGTTAACAGCCATCATACCCTCTCCCTCAGAGGACGAGGCCGCCTCAATCAGGGGACCGCCCCACATGTCCACGTCCTCCAACACAAGAATGCCTGGAGCGTCAAGCGACATGCGCCCGGCCATCCGAGACGGACGGTCGGAGGAGACGGTGACATAGAGCACCGGAATGCCTTGCGGTTCAGGATGCATCTGCACCTTCATAGCGGGAAGACCCAGCTCACCCACCACCGCATTCATGAAAAGGGAGGCATCCTCACGCGAGGCGGTTCGAAAGACCACGGTACCACTGGCCGAAACCTTGTCCAGCCCGTGCTGCGTTTGAAGCGTCTCGATAAAGCGCTGGTAGGTGGCATCCTGCTTGACCCCAATACCCAAGGCCCGCGTATCTTCGATGATGCCGTCAAAGCCCACCAAATCCTCGAAGCTCACAATCCGCTGCCCACGCGCGGGAGCCAGGTTGGCAGGGCGACCCTTAGTATCGGTCTTGGCTGACTTGCGATCCTCGCCCGTACCTGGCTGCTCAAAGGCCTGGTTGAGAGAGGTATCGGCCTGGTCAGACCGCTCGGTCTGACCGGTCTCATCCGCCTGAGCGCCAGCCAGGGTGGAGGCAGCCTCACCAACCGGAGCCTCTTCGGCCTGAACCTCCATCATCTCTTCGGGCACCTCACCTCCCACCTCTGCGGCAGAAAACGAGGCGATGCCTGTCAGATGCGCGGCCATGCCCATCTCTTCCGAGATAAAATCGGCCATGTCCTCAAGATCGGAGCGCGAGATGCCAAACTGTGAGAGCTTGTCGAGAGCAAGCTCCTGAAGGCGACGACCGCACTCCTGGGACTCCTCGGAAGACAGATGCGGCTCTAACTTGTCATAGATGTACTCAGCCATAGAACGCTCGCGCAACTCACAGGCCAAATCCCAGGCCTCGCGCAGCGCATCGACCGCCTCCACACTCGGCAGAGGCTCACGTTTGCAGGCCTCTTCGTAGGCGGTCATGTATAAATGCATAGACAGGACGCTATCGCCTGCGCGCCGTGCCTCAGAAGCGGCGGAAAGGTAATCAACCCGGGGCTTGCGGGCGTCGGCTGGCTCCTGATGCTGACCGGCGATGTTGGCATCGTTATCTTTACTGTTGAGCATGAGGATCCACCTCCTTGAAATTGATGAGAAAAAGGTAACGTTGAAGTGTAGTGGACAAGGCAAAGGCACGCAAACGCCAGGCTTGTCTGGGGATCAAGCGGCCCTAATTCTTCACATCCTCGCTCCAGTCCAGAACGGTCCAACCAAAGCGGCGGGCGCGACGCTCCAGGGGGTTGTCGGGGCAGACGGCAAAACCCTGCTTGGCTGCAGCCAACAGCGGGGTGTCGGAGTGGTGGTCGCCAAAGGCCGCCACCAGCTCCCAGCGACCCGAGCCAAAGTGCTCATCGGCCCAGGCGCGCATGCTGCGAACCTTCTCCTTACCCTCCACGCAGGCACCGGCTACCCTGGTGGTGTAGCAGCCCTGGGCATCCACCTCCATCTTGGTGGCAATGCAGCGGTCGATGGGATGCAGCTCGCGGGCGCGTCGCACGATGGGGTCGAAGCTGGCCGACACAAGCACGATGTACACACCCTGATTGCGCAGATCATGCATGGCCGCTTCGGCCTGATGACGAAAGCGCTTCTGGCCTTCGATGACCTGATCGTAGAAGCGACGCAGGTAGGCGTCCACCTCGTCTTGGGGAAGACCCTCAAAGGCGCTGAAAACCAGACCGCGCACCCAGGCCTCGTTTTGGGGCAGGCGCAGCTTATAGGCCACACCCCAGGACGCGATTTTGGCAACAACACGCTTGCGAAGCCGCTTGTCGCGCAGGAGATAGTGAACGAGGAGAACGGGGGAATTTCCCCTGATGGAAGTGCCATCGAAGTCGAAGGCAGCAATCTTGCGAAGAGAGGTGTCCGTGGTGGGGCCTTTCGCCAGGCGCACGCTACCAAGAAGAGCGCTGCGCGCTTCGTTCAGGGGTGAGAGCCGGAAACACCGACGCCAAGCCGTAAATTATACCGCACCGCGCCCAAGGTCGACTTAGGACTCTGAGGCGCGATTGTGAAGGCGGCATGAGCGGATGCCAGGTGGGTGCCAGGCGGATGCCAGGCGCGGTGCGCGGGAGGCCGAACGCGAGGTGCGGAGTGTCTGCCGCAGCACCTCCGCGCACCTCGCCCCAGCCTGCATGCCTCACTGCCGCCCGCCCTAGGTAGCAATACCGTCGAAGAACTGGGCGTTGTAGAGGCGTGCGTAGGCGCCACCCTGGGCTAAGAGCTCGGCGTGGGTACCCTGCTCCACGATATCTCCGTGCTCAATCACCAAGATGAGATCCGCCTCACGAATCGTGGAGAGCCGATGCGCGATCACAAACGAGGTGCGCCCACGCATGAGGCTATCCATCGCCATCTGAATGCGCTCCTCGGTGCGGGTGTCCACACTTGAGGTGGCCTCATCCAAAATAAGCATGTCACGATCAGCGAGCACCGCACGTGCGATGGTGAGCAGCTGGCGCTGGCCCTGGCTGATGTTGCTCGCATCCTCGTTGATTTCCATGTCATAGCCGCCGGGCAAAAGCGAAATGAAGTGGTCGGCGAAGGCTGCGCGGGCGGCGGCCTCCACCTCCTCATCGGTAGCATCAAGCCGGCCGTAACGGATGTTCTCGCGGATAGTACCCGAGAACAGCCAGGTATCCTGGAGCACCATGGCGAATTTCGCGCGAACCTCGTCACGGCCCATCTCGCGTACGTCGCGCCCGTCAATGCGGATGGCGCCTGCATCCACATCGTAAAAGCGCATGAGCAGCTTGACCACCGTGGTCTTGCCCGCCCCAGTGGGACCCACCAGGGCCACGGTCTGGCCGGGGCGCACGTGGGCGCACAGGTCGTTGATCACCGGTGTGGCAGGATCATAGCCAAAACGCACGTGATCAAACTCCACCTCACCTTGGGTGGCAGAAGCCGAGGCAGCAGGTGTCTGGTCAGAAGCCTCTTCCTCGGCGTCAAGAAACTCGAAGATGCGCTCGGCTGCGGCGGCCATCTGCTGGAACACGTTGGAGATCTGGGCAAGCTGCGACAGCGGCTGGGTAAAGTTCTTGACGTATTGGACAAAGGCCTGAATGTCGCCCACCGTGATGATCCCCTGGATGGCCAGGGCAGCACCCGACACAGCCACCCCCACGTAGCCCAGGTTGCCCACCAGGTTCATGGCCGGCGGCATAAGGCCCGAGAGGAACTGCGACTTCCAAGCGGACTCGTAGAGACGCTCGTTGGTGGTGCGAAAGTCCGCCATGGTTTTGTCCTCGCGACAGAAGGCCTTGACCACTGCGTGACCCGAGAAGGTCTCCTCTACCCGGGCGTTAATTTCACCCAGATTCTCCTGTTGAGCGCGGAAATAGCGCTGTGAGCGCGTCACAATCGCCCGAACCAGCACGAGCGATATCGGCACGATGAGCAGCACAATGAGCGTCATGGGCGCGTTGATGATCAGCATCATCGCCACCACGCCCACCACGGTGACCACGCTTGTGATCAACTGGGTGACCCCCTGGTTGAGACTTTGGCCCAGCGTGTCCACGTCGTTGGTGATCCGCGAGAGCACATCCCCGGTGCTGGAACTCTCAAAGTAACCGAGGGGCAGCCGGTCAATCTTTTCGGCGATGCGCTTGCGCAACAGGTAGCAGGCTCCCTGCGACACACGGGCCATGTTCCAGCTTTGCACAAAGGAACAGGCGGCCGACACGCAGTAGATGACAAGCGTGGCGATGAGGATTGAGGCGATTCTTTCGAAGTCGATGCCGCCCGTGCCCGCCACCTTGGCGGTCACCCCCTCGAACAATTCCGTGGTGGCCGTAGAGAGCACCTTGGGACCCACGATATTGAAGGCGGTGGAACCCACAGCAAAGACGAGAGCTACGGCGATGGCCAGCTTAAAGTCAGCCATGAAGCCAAGCAAACGCAGGACGGAACCTTTGAAGTCCGCAGCCTTCTCGCCCGTCATGGGGCCGGGACCGGAGCCGCCCGGAGGACCGGGCGGGCGCATGACGTGAGGCGACCGGGTGCTTGCACGATGACTCATCGGATTGGCCCTCCTTCCCCAAAACTCAGACGGTCTGGACTGGTGTCTTGCGGTGAACTGCTGGTAGGTGGCGCACCCTCCCCTGCCGAGGCACCGCAGCCGGCCTGGGCGAGGGTGCGAGCGATTTCTTCGGCAGAAAGCTGCGACTCAGCGATCTCGCGGTAGGTGGAGCAGGTGGTGAGCAGCTCTGCGTGCGTGCCCTGGCCGCGCACGCAGCCCTGGTCAAGCACCACAATCCAATCGGCATCAATCACGGTTGAAATGCGCTGGGCAACGATAATCTTGGTGGCAGACCCCAACTCATCAGCTAAGGCCGCGCGCAAGCGAGCATCGGTGGCATAGTCAAGAGCCGAGAAACTGTCATCAAAAAGATAGGCGCGTGCATGCGTAGCCACAGCCCGGGCAATCGAGAGACGCTGGCGCTGACCGCCCGACACATTGGTGCCGCCCTCGGCAATGGGCGAGGCAAAGCCTTCCTCTTTGTCCAGGATGAAATCGCGGGCTTGAGCGATGGTAGCTGCCCGCTCCACCTCTTCGTCGGTGGCATCAAGCACCCCGTAGCGCACGGTGTCGGCCACGGTACCGGAGAACAAAAATGCCTTTTGGGGAACGTAGCCAATCTGGGAGCGCAAATCGTGCTGGGAAAGCGCGCGCACGTCGATACCATCCACAAGCACGCAGCCTTCATCAACATCGTAGAAGCGCTCAATGAGCTTGAGAATGGTGGTCTTACCCGAACCGGTGGGGCCAATAATCGCGAGGGTGGAGCCGGGTTGAGCCGTAAAGCTAATGGAGCGCAGGGCGGGAGCGCTCTCCTTATCATAGGCGAAGGTCACGTCGCGCAGCTCAATCCGCGCGCCGGTGGATGCAGCGGAGACGGCGGCAGCAGACGCAGCGGGAAGAGGGGCAGGTGCGGCGGGATCAGCGATCGAATTGGTAGCCGCCAGCACCTCGTTCACGCGCTCAGCCGCCACATCGGCACGGGGGAGCATGATGGCCATCATTCCAATCATGAGAAAGGACATGATAACCACCATCGAATACGTGATAAAGGCAATCATGTCGCCCGTCTGGATTACACCCTGGTTGATATAAGAACTACCCAGCCACACAATAAGCACCGACACCCCATTCATCACCAGGGTCATCGACGGCATCATGATCGACATGGTGCGGCTGGTAAACAGCTGGGTGCGATAGAGTTCAGAGGAGGCAGCATCAAAGCGCTCACCCTCAAAGCTTTGGCGGCCGAAGGCGCGGATGACCGGCAGGCCCGTAAGTATCTCACGCGCCACCAGGTTCACCCGATCGATACGCTTTTGCATAATCTTGAACTTAGGCATGGCAAGAGACATGAGGACGCCGATGATAAGGAACATGACGGCGATGGCCAGCACAATCACCCAACCCATGGACAGGTTGGTGGCAGACACCATAATGATGCCGCCCACGGCCAGAATCGGCGAATAGACGACCATCCGCAGCACCATGACCGTAACCATCTGAATCTGCTGGATGTCGTTGGTGCCGCGCGTGATAAGAGAAGCGGCCGAAAAGTGCTGCACCTCGGCATCGGAAAACGAGAGCACCTTGGCAAAAAGCTGTTCACGCAGCGAGCGAGAGATTTTTGCCGCTGTACGCGAGGCGATAAAGCCCACCGTGGCGGCCGCTGCAGCCATAAGCGCGGTCACACCAAGCATCTGCGCTCCAACGCGAAGGAGGTAGGTCATCTGGATGGAGCCCGTATCCAAGCCCAGGGCCTCATACTCGGCAATTACGCCCTGGATTGCCTGCTGGTCGGTCAGGTCATCGGAGGTTTCGGCTTCACTTTGTGCCTGCTCGACCAGAGCTGCCACCTCATCTTTGGAAAGCGCGCCTGCCTGGTAGGACACAAGCAGCTCCTCCAGGTTGAGGGAAAGCAGGGCCGCATCCTCTCCCTCGGCATCCTCGGTAGCTTCCTGACTTGAGAGATAGATGATCGCCATGGGGCCTTCGAGGGCAGCATCCAGCTCTTCGCGGGCCTGGCTTCCCGTCTCGGTGAGGATGTAGGTACCCTCATTGTTCTGGTTGTAGGAGGAGGTTATCAGCTCCTCATCGGAGGCATCGGCAAGCATACACAGCAGGGCGAAGGTGGATGAGCGCATCTGCTCGGGCGAAGCATGCTCCACGCCGCTTTGCTGGATGCCCACATCAACCAGGTCAGAGGTGAAGCGAGGAAGCGACAGCTCGGCAAAGGCCTGCACGATAAGAAGTGCCAGGATCAAAGCCACAGCAGCCTTGGAATGCTTAAGATAGCGAAAAACGCGCACGGGCCGAACTCCTTTCCGGCGCGGCTTTACCTTATTCCAAGCCCCTCGAAACCTGATACCCAGAAGCGAACCCGAGGCAATCACGTCGAAAAGGCCGTCCACATTGACCCCTCGTTCTCGGAGGGGTTTTCAAAGAAAGTAAGTCTAGCGCATGAGCCGCCGTGCAAGCCTCTTGATCTTGGCAAGTCTTCTGCTAAGACCTGGCCACCTGCGCTTTTGTGCGGCGTAGGTATTGTGTAAAGAGATGGTCATCAAAGGAGGCTCAACTCTTTCAATGCCCTTGAGCTGCTCGATGGCTCGCAGATAGGCATCGCATCGGTCTTTTTTGCCCAGCTGGTCAGGTGATTGAATCACGTCGTAGTTCGGCCGCCCATTGCCCTCGACAAACTCGACCTCGTCTTTCTCAGTAACCGCAACATCCCAGCCAATATTTCTCATATCTGGCAAACGACGTGCACCCTCGCAGACGGCCTTCTTAATCTTGTCCCAGTGAGGATAAGAAAACCCGAGAAGCTGAACGCCGGAATCGGGATGGAAGGAGTGACGGATGTGAGCCCTATTGATGGCCTGAGACACAATCGTGCCCGTATCGACATCCAAGACGGCCGCAACACCACCTCCATGGAAATTGTCGACGCTTTTGCCCGCCCGACCAAAGCGGGCCGTCGCGAAAAGCACGTGGGGCTCGTCGTTCACATCAAGCATGGTGACCACCCGCACGGTATTGAGGGTAGATGCGTTTACCCGTGCGAGTGCGGGATGCTGGCGTACGATCTCTTCGCAGATCAACTCGCTGTCTTTGCAGGAAGCGTACAAATCCTCCAGCGGGCAGACATCCCTGCGCACCACGTGTGAGCCCACGCCGCCCGTTCCCTTGATGGGCTTGCCAAAAAAGCTCTCATGACGGCTTACAAAGGCGGCAAACTCCTCAAAGGTGCAGGTGGACGCATCAATCCAATCTCGCCGGACATAATCTGAGAAGGTCTTGTTGAACAGGCCCTTGTTGAGCAGTGTCTGACGCGATGCCCGCTTGCCAGCGCAGGCCTCATACACCCGCTGACGATATCCCTCATTCAAAAAAGTACTGCGCACCTCGGGTTCTTTGTTGTACAGCTCAAAATCAAAGTAGCAATCATGGGTAAAGCCGAATTCGCGCGCGAACAGCAGCCAGTCGGTGAAATAGACCGTCAGGTCAGTGTCGGTATAGTAAAGGCATTGCTGGGAGGCAAACTTATTTCTAAACAGCTGATAGTTTTGCTCAATGTCCCCATCGGGCAGAGAGGGAAAGCGATCGCCCAGAATATCTTTGAGCTCCCGCAGCGTGCCAGCAAAGCGGCTGGCTCCTAGGTAGCTTGAGGGCTGAGCGCCGCAGCGCGCATCTGAAGGAAGCGCAGCACCCAAAAGCTCACAGGCTGCAAGGATGGTGACAGGAGGCAGATCATCGGGCTTGTTCATCGCACCTGTCACGGGCGGCTTGGTCTTGGGCGCAAGCCGACGCACGCCCCTGGCGATCGCAGCAGCCTTTTTGTTCACCTGCTCGGTGCGGCCTGCGCCCGAGCGAGCCACATTGGTAAGGGGCATGCAACGATACGGGATGCCGTTCTCTTGGGCGAAATGCTGCGCAAAGGAACCCTCTTCGCAATATATAACAAGCTTAGGACAGTCCTCAAAGGCCCCGCTGCCGATAGAGTGCACGCTAGGCGGCACCTTCACACTCCGCAACTCCCTGCAGTGCGCGAAGCAGCCCTCCCCTATGGACTCAAGCGATACGGGAAGTACCACACCGGTAAGCTTGGGACATGAAGCAAACGCGCCCTTTTCAATGCGCTTTAGGCCCTTGAACAGGCACACGCTTTCCAGATGGGGATAGGCCACGCAGCTTTGCGCCTCGATGCTCACCGCACGGGAGCTTAGGCACATGAGACGCACCCCCTCACCCGTGCTACCCGCCAGCGCCACCTTGGTGATAGCGACGCCTTCAACCTCTTTGGGGCAGCGCACCACGCGGTGATGCTCCGTCACATCAACCTGTTCGGCGTGATCGTCATAAAGCCTGATGACGCATCCGCTCTGCACGAGCAGGCACGCACCGTCATCGGTAGACTCAGTAGCCGCGCTCTGCTGCGCTGCCTCAGCCTCACTCCCCTCCGCGTCTTCAGAGCGTGCCTCACAAAGGGCGTCAAGGCCCTCAAGCTGCTGCACAACAGGCGAGATTGTCACCGCGCCCTCAAAGCCATGCGCAAGCTCCACCAGCTCGGCACCAACACCGAGCCGCTGCGCAACGCGCTCGCGAGCACACGCCAGCCGGCGCGCAACCTCTTCAGACACACTGCCCTCCATCCCGCAGGGCACCACAACACATGAAGCCCCGCCCAGCTGCTTCTCAATGCAGCAGGGGATGAAACGTATGCGGGCCTGAACCCTGCCATCCTCGCCCCGACGCAGCACGACATGGCACAAGAGGGGATAGCGCTCGTTGCGGGTATTGGGCAGCGCGTTGTTGATGTGTGAGACGAGGCTGCCAAGCGAGAAAAGCACCGGCACGCCCGCAGTGCGGCTGAACTTCTGCACCACACGAGGATGCGAGCCTGCAATCAGGTCAAATCCCAGGTCAACAAAGGCATCAGCCATGCGCCGCTGCTTGAAGACAATCTCTTCGGTATATTCCCGCCCCCAGTGCGGCAAGGCGATGGTATAGTCCGCACCCTTCTGACGCAGCGTGTCGTAGAGCGTCTTGGCCCTTTTGTCGAAATAGGTGTTGAGAAACTTTAGGCGACCCTGCCTGGTCAGGTTCCACTCCATCGTGTTGTATGTGGTGGCAAACCCCGCAAGGCCAATCCTGATGCTGTGTATCTCAATAACCTCACAGCGCCGACCCTCGCCTGGCACCACGCCCGTGTGGATAAGGCCAAAGCGTTCGCAGTTGTCAGCCGTTTCCACAAGGCCACGCAGGCCCGCATCAAGGATGTGGTTGTTGGACATAGTGAGCACGTCAAAACCGGCGTTGCGCAAAGCCGCCAGATACTCAATGGGTGCATTGGAGAAAAGCGGCCCCTCATGGGTATAGATTTCGCCGCGATACGGAGCGGTCTCGGATACCACGGTTTCAAGATTGCCAATGACCAGGTCGGCGGAATGCAAAAGCGGACGAATATAGTCGAAGCAGGGGTTGAAATCGTATCCGCTGCCGTCCTTTTTCCGATAAGCAAGAATCATATCTTCCTGACACAGCAGGTCACCTGCAATGAGGATGGAAACGCTGTCAGCCTCCGAGGCACGCGTGGAGCGCCACACCCCATCCTCACCTCGCGCAAAGCGCGGCGAATCGCAGGCAAAGCCCGGCCGAGGCTGGCGCTCTACCAGGTCATAGCTGGGGCTTTTGTACTCGTAGGTTTCAACCAACTTGTTGATGACAGCGCTGTCCATGCCGCTCCCCCATCCACGACCTCTGCCCGCAGGCTTCTGCGCTCGCCCTTGCACACAACGCCACATCCCTCAGCAAGCTAGCTGGCCAAAAGACCCCGGGCGAGCATGGCGGCAATAATAACAAAAGCCACAAGAAGAACCAGGGCCTGGCGATAAGCCCATGACCGCCGGTCATCAGGAGCGGCGAACATAATGGCCACCACCTTTTTCACGAAGCTTCGGTACCTCCCTTCCACCCGGTTGGTACCAAAAACGAACAGCGTCACAAACGACAGCAGGACTGCGGCCGCAGCAGCCTGTGGCAGCACATCGTTAAACTGGGAGGCAGGCAACACGCCAAGCATTATGAGCGGAAAGTAGCGATGAAACAGATAGATGGTTAGCGAGTTTTTGCCCCACCCGGTCACAAGCGGAATCCTCTTTGAGGGCAGGGCCAAAAACAGACCGAGGGTTGCCGCAGCCGCCAGCACGATAATTACCACCCGACGGATAACCTCAATGCTCCACGCGTCTTTGTAGGCGGTCATCATCATGTCGCCGGTGTTGATGCCAAGCTCTGTAATGGCATAGTACCCTGCCACCATCGCCGCCACAAACAGCAGTATGCCTACCAGGCCGGAGCGTTTAAAGGAGGTAAGCGTGGTGGCTAGGCCCGCCTTCTTGAACAAAAACCCACCAAGGAAGAAGGGGTAAAACCCGATGGTGCGGGCCAGGGCAAAACGGTTGGTAAACTCCCCGGAAAAGCCCACCGCGATGCTTATCACAAAAGACAGCACAAGGGCGAAGCGATACCTGGCGAAAAACGGCAGGCTTATGCGCCAAAACACCAAGGCCAGCAAATACCAGCACGAATAGTAGGGGCTAAGAAGCGACACGCTTGAGTCGCGAAACGCCACCGCAAAGGCCCCAATCGTGGTATTGATCAGAAAATACGACACCATCAGCTCGGCGATACCACGCCAGGCAATGGGCAGCGTGTCTTTGCTGAAATAACCAGACACAAAGATGAAGGCTGGCATGTGAAAGAGGTAAATCAGGCACACCACCAGACTCACCGGGTCAGACACATACCGATAGCCCCAAAGATAGTGCCCCACTACCACGAGGATGATGAGTACGCCCTTGATATTGTCGAACCTGAGATCGCGCACCTTGTCCACAGATCTCACAACCTTTCATCCCCACAAAAGGCCCCACCCACACCCAAACCGATACGAGGCAGAGTGCCGCAGCAACAGGCGCCCCGCACGACAGATGATGAGCCGCCCCTCTCCCTACCAGGGACGCTGCACCTGAGGAATGCCGGGCACCTGCGCAAGATAGGCCCTGCTTTGCGCCGGCAGTGAATCTCCCCCCCCCTGTACCACATGCTGATACAACCAGTGGTAATAAGGCACGCGCAACAACGAGGTCTCCGCCACATGCGAGACATACATAGGCTGCCTGTTGATCTCAAAGAGACAGCATTCGCCCTTGTCGCCAATGCCCACATCCAATCCCAGGGTCATGAGCGCGCGTCCATTAATCGCCTCAAGATAATAGGGAAGAGTACTGGCAAGCGTATAGATTCGTGTCTTGATGTCTTGCCAGTCATCGGCATGGTTGGCCTTGAGCCATTGCTCCAGATCAGCCTCTCCCCCACCCTGGTTGACGTTGGAGATGACCTTTTGCCCCGTTCCCACACGAACATAGATGCGCGCGGGCTCCCATTCGTTATGACCGTTTTTCTCGACATGGATACGGCAGTCGATGGGGTCTCCACCCCGCGAACGTGAAGAGAAATACCGCTGAAGAATATATCTCCTGTCAAAGAAATGCTCCTGGGCATACCCGATGAGCCCCGCTTTGTCATACACGGTTTCCTCAGTCTTGAATCCAACGGTATAGGAGTGCGTTTGTGCATCAAGGGTAATACGGTGCACGCTTTTTCCAAGCTGGCTTGATACCGCCTTGACAACCACGCTCCCCCACTCCTCAACACCGCGCACAAGATCTTCGGGAGTTTGGAGGGGAATATCCTCAAGCGCAAGAGACTCAAACTCCTTGCACAGTGCAAGGCGCTGGGGCAACACATCTTTGCTCCCCGGCACGGAGTAATCGCCCGCAGGCAAATCGGTAAGGTAGCTGCGTGCGGCAAGATAGTCCAAAAGCTCGCCACGGCGCTTCGAGTAGCCATTGGTTTCCCGAGGCCAGCAAAACGGTGAGATATCGACAATATCAGGAATACGGGTTTGCACACGATACCAGGTCCCCTGGCGATTGATGGCGCGTCCATTGATGCAATCGTTGCCCCTATCAATCCCATCGTAGGAGAAATAGACGACATCAATTCCCATCGCGCGACCTATGAGCGCAAGGGTTGTTGGATTGATACCCGGAATACGCTGCGGCCGATAAATGCCCACCAAGGGGCGGTTCTCGCCAAGCCTCCTGCGCCGTGACCGAAAGCGCTGCTGCTTGGTTGACACAAGCTTCAACCTGGCTTCACCCGAAAGAACTTTTGAGAGCTGCCTTATTCGCCTTTGTATACCCACAGCATCCACCTCGTGCATCGTAGGCGGCCGCGCGTCATGGAAACTCCTGCGCGGCCGCTACTACAAACCTTTTGTTTCTAAGAGCTCAGCTCACCCCTTGGTCACATCTCCATACAGCGGGATGATGACCTTATCCTTGAGATGAGAGCGTGTGCCCGCCTTAAAAAGCACCACATCATGGGGACGAATCAAGGTCTTGAGCAGGGTGTTCAGCGTTTCATGATCCTTAAAGCCAAAGGCCACCTTACCAGCAGCCCTCACCTCCCTTACCAGGGGGAGCGTTTCCTCTCCCAGGGCAAGCAGCATATCAATGTCGTACTGGGCGAGCGCCGTGCCTGTTTCTTCATGGACGCGGGCAGACTCATCTCCCAATCCCACCAATTCGCCCATGACGACAATTCTTCTCCCACCCTCAGCAACCGGGGTGGCACACAGGGCTTCTACGGCGGTGAGCAGGGAGAGTTTGGATATCGAGTACACGTCTACGAGGAAGCGAGCACCGTTGACTTCAACAAAGTTTTGCCTGTCTCCTTCGGTTTGATAGCGCGCTAAGCTCGCAACAATCTTATGAGGCGGAATTTGAGCGATGCGCGCCACGGCAAAGGCTCCCACCGCATTGACAATATTGTGTGCACCCTGGATATTGAGGCGCACCTCGTATTCCCCGGGCTGATCAAACTGCCCACCCTTACTCACAATTGTAAAGGTCGAAGAGTCGCTTTCCACCTGCACATCTGTGGCATAAAAGTCGCACTCGGGATTGGACATGCTGTATCGACACGTGCGCACAGAAGGACGTTGCGCATGAAGCTCGGGCGCATCATCGTTCAAGACCAGGACACCATCGGGATGCAGACCCGCCGCAATGTCCATCTTTGCCTGCACAAGCGCCTCCATCGAACCCGCCTCAGATAGATGAGCGGGAGAGATGGCGGTAATCATGGCGATATTCGGGCTCAAAAGCTCAGAGAGCTTTTTGGCAGAACCCGGCGTTCCTCCATGCACCTCCTGCACATAGGCTTTATCGTCGGCCGAAAGCTTTTGTACAACGAGGGGGACGGTGGTCACCGTATTGTTATTGCCCTCAACACAGAGGGTTTGGTAGTGGGAGCCGAAAATATCTTTGAGGAAATCCTTGGTGGTGGTTTTTCCCACGCTTCCTGTCACCGCAACCGTCAAAGGATCAAATCGATCGCGCGCCGCCTTTGAGAGTGTGCGAAACGCCTTGCCGACATCCTCGACAAGAATGGTGGGAATCCCCTGATGATGCTTCGTATCCACCACAAGGGCAACATCGTTATCCGCCAGGTCTTCTTCGCGGATGCGCGTGGTGTCAGCTTGGTAGGCAACATGCTGACCCATGAAGGCCACGCACCCCGGCATCAAATCCGTTCGCCTGCCGCAAAAACATGAGACCTCGGCGGTATACCGCTCACCCAACAGAGACAGATCCTCTTGGGACGGCGTAGCTCCAAGGATGCGGTAGATCTCTTGAATGCTGAATTCGTTGGTGTCGCGGGAGTGAATCTTTATCGTCCTCTGGGTATTGGCCGGCAAATCCTTGCCAAGTTTGGCTCCAAGGTCTGCCTTGACGTTTTTATAGCGAGCGACTTTGTAGGCGGCATTGAAGTACTTCTGGGCAGGCCGGATTGCATTGCTTTGCTCTTCGGTTGCTTTGAAAAACTTGAGCGGGATGAAGGTATCTTCTATCTCAAGCGTGCCCTCAAAAGTCTTTCTCACATGAATGCGAAGGAGCATCGAGATGAAATCGCCTGCGGAGTATCGACCCGAAACGAGGCTGCCCACCGAACTGGCAATAGGCACCTGTCGCCCATCTTGGGTCTGATAGCGATAGTAGCGAGAAATCACATACGGGATGGAACAGACAACATAGCTCGCTCCCAGCTCGGCAATTTCTTCAGCAATTTTTGTACGCGAGGCAAGGTTGGCCTTTTCGGTCACGCTCCCGCAGTTGACGTATACCATAACTACGTCTGCGCCGGCACGACGCGCCTGGTCAATCTGGATTTTGCATGCGGCCGGGCTGTACTCGCACAGCAGAAGCTTTCCTCCCTGGTGGGTGAGGATATTTTGTTTGCCAATGCACTCGGTCACAAACGAGAGGAAAGCGATGCGCATCCCGCCTATCTCAACCAGGATGCTCCTGTTCTTGCCCAGGCCAACAGGAAGCAGTCCAGCGTCTTTGACGGCACGCTCAGTTTCAGTAATACCGTCAAGGCCTGTGCACACGTTAAAAGGATTTGACAGGGCCAGTGCATCAAAGCCAGCATTCCTGAGTGCCGTCACGTACTCCACGCGCGCATTGCAATACGAAGCTCGTATTGCTTTGTCGCGAGCAAACGAACGCATCGAGGGATACGACGGGGCGGCCATTGACGCGAGGTTGCCGATGGCAAAATCCGACTCCTTCAGGCACCGCTCTATCCCTTGAAACATCCGCGAGAAATCGTATCGTCCCAGGTTGTAGCTATCTTTTTCAAGAGCATCGTCAAACATAATCTGCCCCGCAAAGCTCACGATAGCCTCACGTACAGCACGCTGGCTAGCAGGCTTGTAGGTCTGGGAGCTTGCATCGAACGAAAAGCGGGGCGGGGTCGCCTCAGGACTATCAACCTGACGATTAGGGGCAACAGGAGGCTGCCCCACCATAAAGCGCTCAACCTGTCGGGGGGGGTAGCATCAAAAGTCTCATCCGGCACACGAGCCGACTTATCCAGGCACGCAAACCGAGACGAAAAGCCCACGCGCTGCCTGATGCGAAGCGCGGTCTCATCAAGCTCTATCTGACGCTCAGCTGAGGCAGCTTCATACTCCTTCGCCAGCACACCAACACTCATGAATCCCCTGACCGCCGGATTCTCTTTGATGTAGCAGGGGTAATAGCCCTCAGAGTCTATGACCACCCTTCCCGCCTCATCGCGCTTGAGCTTCAGCTCAACCAGCATGGTATCCCGGTTGTAGGGCAGATAGATGGCCATATTTGAGAGAAAATTGCCTGCGGAATACACCACCGGCACCTCCCTGCCATCACTACTCATGATCACGCTATAGGGCTGGATACAGTGGGAGTGCGACCCGAGCAGAAAATCAGCACCCGCATCGGCAACCATCTGCGCAAAAGCCTCTTGGCGCTTGGTGATTTGGTCGGTGTATTCGCGACCCCAATGGCAATACGCGATGATGAACTCTGCACCCTCCGCCTTGGCCCTTTGGATATCTTCACCAATCTGCTGCTTATTGAAATTACTAAAGATTGCATCAAGGCCTTCTGGCGTGAAGTTTGCCCGCTTCATCTTTTGCCTGGCCTGATCAAAGTACGACACGATTCCGATGGTTATGCCCTGTACCCTCACCAGCACAAAGCGCTTCTCTTCGCCATGGGCGAACATGCCCGTGTGCATAAGTTGGTTGCGATTGAGGGCATCCAGGGTCTCATACACCCCGGTAAGACCCGCATCGTAGGCATGGTTTTGCGCATTGATGACCATGTCGAATCCGGCCGCCTTAACGCTCGCCAAAAATTCATCGGGAGCATTGAGGTAGATTCGATCGTCTATCAGGTCTTTCTCGTCGCTCAAAATACTCGAATGAGAGACCATGGATTCCATATTGCCTATGGCTAAATCCGATGAGGCAAGAATGGAGGAAACGCCCTCAAAACAGCCAGAAAAATCATAGGCTTTCTGGTCTTTGGTATGAGCGGCACGCTGCTGACCCTGGCGGCACATGAGGTCGCCCGCCATGACGATGGTGGCGTAGCCCTCCCTAGTAGTATCCTGTGCAACGTAGAGGTCATCTTCCAAGGTGAAGCGAGCCGTAGCTGATGCGTCGGCGTAGGCAGGACGAGAGCTGCGGGGTGTAGCGTCACGCAGCTCATACATCTCAATGGCTTGGCGCAGCTCGTCCTCGGTATAAAACGGGCTCACCGGCTCACCAGAGGCAGGAATCATCCGAGAAGAGCACGACAGCTGATACGAAGAGAGATGCTTCGATGACCACACATCTCCCGATTCCACGGCGGGAACACGCGCGCCGCTCCCATACAACAGCGTCGTATTCTCAGGAAAGGCATGGGAACCAAGCGATGTCACCGACGAGGGCATCCGAACCGTAGTGAGAGCGCTGCATCCCTCAAAGGCATGTTCGCCAATGGTTTGCACCGCATTATGAAGCAGCACGCGTTCCAAGGAAGTGCAGCCCTTGTAGGCATGGCTAGGAATCGCTCTCACAGCAACGGGAAGGTACACCTCGCGCAGCGAAGCACAACCCTCAAAGGCATGGGGTCCTAGGTACTCAAGTCCGCTGGGAAGATTGTGCTCCTTGGAGCTGTAGTCCACCTTCATCGTTGCGCTGATTCCGCGCTTCATGTAATGACTCAGGTCTTTAAGATTCGTACAACCCTGAAACGCGCTGGTGGCAATCCGTTTGAGATCGTAGGGAAGCACCACCTGCTCAAGCTGCGTGTCGTTTTCAAAGGTAGATGCCTGGATGACCCGAAGATCAAGGGGCAGGCGCACGCTTTGAAGAGAGGTGCACTCCGCAAAGGCTTGAGCACCCACGAACACCACGCTATCAGGAATCTCCACAGTGCGAAGGCTGGTGTTGGCCTTAAAGGCCGCCTTTCCAATGAAGCACACCGGCGTTTCATCTATGGACGCAGGAATGGAAAGCTCCTGCACCGCCTCTGTTAAACCAAGGATTCTGACGCCACGCACATCGTCTTTAGTGGTGATGTCATAGATAAGCTCTTTATGCACAAAGCGCTGCTTATCTGATGCGCTGTGCTCCTGTGTCGTCGAAGAGGGTGCGTCGGGCTTGTCAGACTTGTGGGTAGTCTCCCCTCCAAAGAGCTTTGATGTGCCACGTTGCAAGGCTTTCCACTTCATTGCATACCCCCGTTTCCCAGCGCAGTTCTGCGAAAGACTCCGTTTTGAGCAGTATGGCCTGGCCTTTGTCGGATACGACAGGCCTTTATCTGCTGTATGTATGACGCTCAAGCAAACGCAGGGGCGCCTCGCCTCGCTTCAGCGACCCGCCCCACCCCTGCACACTAGGCTTCCTTTACCGCGCGAGCCTTACTCTGGGCCCGCACATGGAAGATCACTCCCAGTACTACCCAGATGATGAGACAAATATAGGACTCCCTCCCCAATGAGGCATTCAGTCCCGGAATGGGCACCAACAGCAGGACAGCAAATGCAATCGCGAGCAAGCCACCGATGATGCCCGAGACGATAATGGTGGGCCGCTTGTCTTGCAGGGCAAACTTCAGGGCCGCAAAGGAGGTGTAGCCAAAGCCAATGGCCGCTCCCAACGATGACATGTCCACAATCCAGCCCAGCGCCGTGCGCCCGAAAAACGGCGCGACAGCAGAAATGACCATAATGAAGAGCAGCGCGTTGACCGGCGTTTTATAGCTCGGGTGAATCTTGCCAAACCACGGCGGCAGCACCCCTTCACGCGCGATGGAAAAGAGGAGACGACTGGCAGCCATATAAAAGCCCACGATGCCGGAAAGAATCGCGCCTGACACGGCAATTCCGAGGAAAACCAGACCCGCATTGCCCAGGAGGATATAGGCAGCGTTGAAGGTGGGAAGCGAAGCCAGGCCTGAAAGTTCCCCGGAAGCGGCTATATACTCTTCCCAACTTGCATAGCCCTCGGGCACCACAGCAGCAGTGATGAGCGTCAGCGCAATATAGACGGCAGCGCCAAAGATGATCCCACAGATCATGATGAGCTTTGCCTTGGACGCAGAGAACTTAAACTCCTCGGCCGCCTGAGGCACGGTGTCAAAGCCGACAAAGGCCCAGGGTGCCACGGCCACCACAGCCAAAATACCGGCCACCGGCACCACATCAGACGAGAAGGAAGGGCTTAAGTTTTCCACCGTGGCTTCGGGGCTTACCAGGGCGGCTATCAGCACCACAGCAACCCCGCCCACCAGTGCTAACACCAGGATGGTCTGGAAGATGCCCGAAAACTTCACGCCGCGAATGCTCAAAAAACCAAAGAGGACCAAAGCGGCAAGGGCAAGGATAATCTCGCCCAGATACACGTCATACCCAGCAACGGTGTAATGAAAGCCCACCTGAAAGATACCACCCAAAAGGTTGCGGCCGATGAGGGCCAAGGCCGTGGCATTAAGCGGCACGATGGCTAGGTAAGACAGGCTCAAAAACCACGCACACACAAAGCCATGCTTGCCGCCAAAGGCCTGGTTGGCATAGACAAATTCGCCACCTGCCACCGGATAGCGCCTGATCATATAGTTGTAGTTGAAGGCGATAATCGAAAGCACGATCGCCGCAACCGCCATGGCAATCGCCGTACCAGCAGGACCCGCATTCGGCAAAAACGTGTTGCCTGGCATAACAAAGGCACCCCAGCCGATGATACAGCCCAGAGCCAACGCCCATACGTTGAGAGGCGAGAGCTTTCGTTCGAGTTGCTCCTCTTGTGTGACCTTATCGCTCATGCAGCACACTCCTTTCAGATATCTGCGGCCTTACTGCCGCCCCTATGAGGCGAGAGCACCTTATCTCTATGCCTCACGCCACGGTCGACGCGGCACATAGGGCTCTTTGCCCTTGACCACGTGCTCATAGAGGAAACGATAGTGCGGCAAACGAAGCAGGGCTGCCTCAACCCTCACCGCATCGGTAGCCGGAGAGCCATTGCACTCAAAAATGCTCAGTGACCCGTCCTCAGCAATCCCCACATCTACGCCCAGATAGGCAAGTCTGCGCCCGCGCAGTTCCTCGTAATAATAGGGAAAGGTCGTAGCCAGACGGTTCAGGTTTTGAATGATGTCTTTCCAGCAGTCAGGACGGTTGGCCTTCAGGAAGGGCTCCACATCCGCAATACCCCCACCCTGGTTCACATTCGAAATCACCTGCTGGCCGATGCCGACACGGATAAACATACGCGCCACGCGCCACGTATCACTGCCGTCTTTCTCCACATGCACGCGACAGTCGAAGGGATCACCGGCAACCGAACGCGAGGATACGTACTTTTGCATGATGTGAAGCTTTTTGAGGAAGCGCTCGGCGGCGTAGGCCTCAAACTCCTTAAAGCTCATCACCTCAGAGGAGGTGTTCAGACCCACGCACACGGAATCACCCTCCCCTCTCGACACATAATAGACCCCCGCGCCGCGCTGGCTGTATACGGGTTTGACGACGCACTTCCCGTGGGTGCGCACGAAGGCAAGCAGGCCGGAAACGTTGTTCACGCGCCTGGTGGTAATGGCGTAGGGGGCAAATTCAGGCTCTTGAGCGAGCAGCTGGTGCAGCTTATTTTTGGTGACGGAGGTGGCGCGGCTATAGGTAAGATAGCTGCGCTGATCTAGAAACTCTATAACCTCACGGTTGGCCTTTTTGAAGCAGTAGGGCGAAGCGTCAATCACCTTGGGGACAGGCCCCACGTAGTCCATCCATTCCGAGCCGGCCAAGACCTTACCATGGATAACACCCATCTCAGGATGAACACCATGGGGCGTGAAATAGACGATTTTAATATGATACTGGGGTCCCATCGCAGCCAGGGTGGTAGCGAAAAGCGGAGGGTTGCGATTCGGGCGGAGCACTCCTATGACCAGGTGTTTTCCATAGGGGTTGCGCGCGGCGAAGCGGGAGCGCAGCAGGCGGACAAACTTGGATTGAGCTTCCTGCTTAGTATTCACGGACAAACCTTTCTCAATCATGCTTCTCTGTCGTGATGGGTGCACCGATATTGTGCAGGCCTCGTCTTTTGAGCGTTCTTAGTCCCCCTGACCCCCTTGGTTTTGGCCGCATTCCTCACGCCTGAAGGCTTCCCATTCCTCCGGGGTGTTAAAGTCCTTGGTCGCATCGGCAATGAAGTCAAAACCCCCACCGATTGCACGACCCTCAAGCCTCATACCCTCTATCTGATGATAGAGCTGCCAGCCTTTGGCATCCGCAATCTCACCCCGATCAATGAGGGCGTTGAGGGAGTCGATGGCATCTTTGACCAGGCGAGCGTCGCCCACCTTCACCGCTACAATCGAGCGCTCATTGCCAAAAAAAGCCACGCTTGTGGTGGCTCGAGCCACGATTGCATCAAGAGCCGCCTCGGTGTAGAACACATCCCCATACAAGAAGCAGGTTTCGTCCTCGATGAGCTCGTAGCAAAACCGATCCAGCTCCCGCTCGCCACGCTGAGGAACGTGACGAGTAGCGCCGCGTGCTGTGTAGGCGGGGTTGCCCGAGGTGATAATCACCTGGGCTCGAGGGTCGCGCTCGTGCACCAGGCGCGTAGTGCGCGCCAGCAAGGTCTCGCCATCCACCTCAATCAGGTGCTTGGGCCTGCCGGTGTAGTTACCCCAACGCCGACCTCGGCCGTTGGCCATAATGACGTACCTCACAGATTTCCTTTCCAAAGCGGCATCGCTCACTTGATGACCCCGTGTGCCCGATAAAAATCGCCCAGTTCCCCGTTGCGCTGCGGACCCCACAGCTGAATGATGTTGACGCCCGAGGAGGTGTTGGCCTCGATAATGCACGGGCCCATCTCAGTGAGCAGGATGTCCCAGGCAATAAAGTTCATGAAGGGAAACTTTTTTGCCAGCTCCACCATCTGCGTTTTGAGCGCCTGCCACCCCGGCACGCGCTGCCCCTTGATTGTGGCACCTGAGTCGGGATGCAGGTCGTAAGACCACAGGGCTTGTAGCGAGCGCGCCTCGGAGAGCTCCCCTGTGTCCAGGTCAATCTTGGCAATGAGACCGCCTCGGCTGCCGTTGTCCACCGGCACGGTATCGGAGGTGCCAATGCGCTGGACGGCAAAAAACACCTTATAGACCCCGCTTTTCGGGTCGCGCAGGGTGATGAGGCGAATCGTGTTGGTGGTCTTGTCATACAGCGAGTCCAAAAACGGATGCTGGCGCACCCCCTCAGAGAGAAACCACTCGTCGTTGGCATCCAAAAAGGCGAAGAAATCGTCCTTGCTCATGGGCACCCCGTCCACAAGCACCTTCCCGCCCACACCGTGGTCGATTTCGTGAGCGCTGTGACCGCGCAGACTCTCCTCCATCTCAATGCGATGGACATCGCGACCCTTACCGGCCGCCAAGGGCTTCATAAACAGCACGTCAAAGCGCTTGAACAGGGCCATCACGTCCTCATGGCTGCGATACCCATCGGAGCGCCACTTCTCAAGCGACACCATGCGGCCCTTGTTCTTCATGAACAGGATCTTGGGCACATAAGCATGAGGACTGAGCACCTCGGTGCAGATGATCTTATTGTTGAGCATCTGATCAAAGGGCTCGTTAATCCAGCGCGAGCGATACCAGTCAAACTCCGAGAGGTATTCGCGCTTATCGTTGTTGTCGAAATCGTAGAGCGCCTTTTGGTCGACCATATAGCCACCAAACACGGCGAGCCTCAGACGAGCCCCGAAGCTGACACCAAAGTGATTGGGCGCGCGCAGGATGCGCTCAACCCAGAGGAAGGCAAGCTTGGCCTTTTTGACGGCCTTCTTCATGAACGGACTCATGCGCACCTCTTTTCGCGAATGAGTTGCGCCCCGGCATCTTTACCGCCATCGGCGCAGGCCAGCACAAACGCGGCGAGGTCGCGTGTGGAGTGGCCGGGGTCGGATATGAGAAACTTACTGCGGTAGCGCTCTAGCTGCTCAGAGGGATAGCGCCCTGCAAGGGCCGCGCGCACGCCCTCCATGAGAGAAGCTGCATCGTAGTACACACACCCCGGCATCTCAGCGGGAATGTCCAGATTGATTCCGTTGCGGGCACGGTAGTCATCATAGTCGTAAAGATAGTAGAGGGTGGGCACGCCCACGGCAGCGGCCTCCAAAGCGATGGCGGAATAGTCGGTAATGACCAGGTCAGCCACAGCGAGTAGCTCCATGCCGTTGAACTCCGGACACTCAAGTGCCCCGTGAGCGTCAATCTCCTGATTGGGATGGGACTTGACAATCAGCTCACAGTCCTCCTTGCGAATGGCTTCAATGAGCTGGGCATGCTCAGCGTGCGCACCACGGCGAAAGGTGGGAGCATAGAGTACCACCACGCGCTCCGCCAGCTGGGGATAACAGGCCTTGATGCTGCGCACCACTATGTCGCGAGAAGATACGAGCAGGTCAAGCCGGGGCAACCCCACGTTGAGTAGCCGGTCTTCGGTGCAGCCAAAGCAGGCGCAGTACACATCGTTCCACACCGGCGCGCCCGCCACGATGTAATCGTAGTTGCGATGCATCCGCATGATGCGGGCCGCATCCTCACTGCGCCCGCCCGGACGCCCCACGGTCTGCAGGCCCGACTGCTTGATCTTGCCCAAGGCATGCCACATTTGGATGACGGTAAGGCCCCGCCCGTGGTTGAGTACCGACACCGCCGGCCAGTACGAATCCAGGATGCACACGGAGGAGGTGGCCAGGTGATAGAGGCTTCGTAGCAGATCCTTGATAAAGGAGAGCCTGCTTGCGAGCCCCGGCCCCAGCCTATTGCAGATGAATACGAGGTGCAGATTGGGCCGTTGGTGCAGCAGCTCATCGCGCAGCAGGACAAAATCGACCGAAGGCCTGCTTTCCTGACGGCTCATAAAGACGATTTTGCTGCGATTGCGACGCAGAAGCTTCAGGGGGACGTAGAGCGTGGCAAAAACCAGGTTCCACGCTCTGAGCAAAGCGGCCTGCATGCCACCTCCTAACGCTGGGGAAGCCGCAGCGGTCTGCGACAGGGATGTTTGTCGTATCCGTACACGCGCTTTTTGCACTCCAGCTTGTAGAGCAGGTACGCGATAATCTGCGGCGTAAGCCGATCGATACGGGGAAAGTCCGGGAAGCGGTTGATCTCGGGCAGCTTGATGCCATCGGGCGTGATGGCCAAATCAAAGCCCAGATACTCCAGTTGGGGGATGGCCTCGGCAATCTTGAGGATCTGAGCCTTGGCATACTCCCAGTTGGGAAGCGTACCCTCAATGCGCACGCCCGTATCGGGATGAACGGGGCAGGGTATTAAATTACCCTGGTTAACACCGTCGAGCAGCTGAGCTTTGCCATAGCGGCCCGACTCAATATCCACCGCCGCCACAATGGCCCCCGCAGCCACGTTATCCACCACGCCGGTCTTAGACGAGCCGATGCGCATATACACATTACCAATCTCAGGCGTGCGCCCGTCGCGCTTAAACACGGTCACGCGAATCGTGTTTACCGACTCGGGGTATATCGCCTTAAGCGCCGGGTGCATCTCGATATACTCGGTGATGAGGTACTGGTTGGCGGGGTTTTCCAGTACGCCAAGCACGTCGGCTTCCGTGGCCGGCTCACCGTTGAGGGCAAAGCTTCGCCCGTCCCACGACAGCCGATAAAAGCCCTCGCCGTGCGAGCCCTCATCGGGCTTGAGAGCCAGGGTGCCCACGTTTTTGGCCAAACGCAGAATCTCAGAATAGGAGGCCGCATAGCCCTCGGGGGCATCCATCATGGGAATGACCCGGTTGCGGCCGTCTTTGAGGCTTGTGTAATAGTAGTAGGCGGGAAAGCACTCGCTAAAGTCTGAGGCGATGTACTTGAGGGTAATCTTATCCTCAAGCCAGTACTTATATTTGGTGTTGATGTGGCGCAGCCAGCGATACTCAAAGTCGGAGATGAAGCTGCGCCAATTTTCTGGCGTGATATCGTACTGGGTGATGCGGTAGGACAAAAACCCGTGACGATAGGCCCACAGCTTATCCTTGAGCGCAAGCCCGTTGCGCGACACCAGATCACGCCACACATCACGAACCCAGCGCGTGCTCTGATAGGGCACCAGCCCCTTGGGGGCCACCGCCGCCGCATAGGTGCGGCGAATCTTGAGTGAGAGATTGTGAAAAAAGCGCTTGCGCCGCTGTGTCAGGCGACTAAAGCCGGTGCGCTTGGCCTGAATACGCGCCTTGAAAAAATCGACCAAAGGTGGGGAGAAGGGAATGATTCGATTAAAGGGAGGCAAGGAGCGCAGGCCTACCACGGTAAAACCGGTCTGACCCACGCGCAGCTCAAACTCCAAAAACTCCACCTGAGGGATGTGGCGACACATCGCCGCCAACGTGGTCTTTATCTCGTCCCAGTGAGGGACCTGGCCCGCAAAGGGTGCGTGAGCATCTGGCAGTGCCTCAAGGCGCACCACCTGGTTATCATCGCGCACAAGAACACCGCTGAAGACACCCGCATCATCCACCGGCGAAATGTACATACAGGACCTGAATCTCTTGCGCTCCACAAGGTGAGCCGCCAAAAAGGAGGATTGGGATGCCTCAGGACGAGCGGCGCGCGAAGCAGCAGGACCGCCTTCGCCCTCCGCCGACTCGCCGGAGAAAAAGCCGGCCAAAAAGTCCTCGTCTTGGATGTCGAGGACGGCATCGTCATCAGACTCACCATCGGCGTCATAGCTCTCTTCGCTGGGTAGGGCGGTCTGGATAAAGGCCTGAGCCACCTGGGGTGTATCGCCCGAGCGGTTGAGCATGCGCACCAGCACGGCACACTCAGTATGGGGGACAAAGTCCCTGGTCCACGAACGATCCTCGCGATCATCAACGATGACCAGAGCGTGGCGGCGCACTAGCAGGGCAAGCCACTGCGAAAACTGCTTGAGGCTCACCGGCGTGCCATCGATTGCAACACCCCCATCAGCCGCAGCTTCAATACGCCAGCGCTGCGTCTTGGACCAGGAGGCACTAGCCACCGTCATGGGACCGTGCTCACACAGAAACTCCCGCAGGCCCTTGGCATCGGGAGACACCGCACGCGCCTCATCGGTTAGCGCAATGGCAAACGGGGCGCCTGTGCGCACGATGATATGGAAATGATGCGGCTCGAAAAAGTCCTTAAAGGAGCGAAAGACATTGAGAGCAGACACCCTATCGCGAATCCACTTATCGTACTTGCCATTCATGGGATGCAGGTACAGATAATCGCGCTCGGAAACAAAAGAGGCTCGATTAGATTCGTTAACCTGGAAGGCTTCTACGTCAGCAGGCATGAAGCCCCACCGGTAGGCGCGTCGCTTTTCAGCGCGGAAAAAACCGTTGTCGGCGTGCCTGTTGGCATCGACGCGGCGAACCCATCGGCGGGCGGAACGGCCAGAAAAGCCCTCAGAACGCAGAAGGAACGCCCTGTAACGACGGGCCAGGCGGCGCAGGGGACCGCGCCGGGGACGAGG
>CAYTIS010000008.1:0-29500 GCA_964438035.1 uncultured Slackia sp. | reverse complement strand
GGCAAAAGCTTCCCAAGCTTTCATTCGCGGGTTCGAGTCCCGTCACCCGCTCCAGCGTCTTATAAAACCCCTTGAAATGCGAAAACCCGCCAGGGAGCGGGTTTTCTTGAACTTCCTCTTAATAAGGAATACTTATTTGGCAGCACCGATACGACAGACGGTGGTACCACAGTCGGGACATTTTCCCTTAGTGATAGGCTTGCCGTTTTTGGTTGTGCTAGGAACGGGATCCTGCATGACTTTCTTCGCCTTGCACTTCACGCAGTACGCCTCAACAGCCATTTTTACCTCCCTGTTTCTTAAGGAAATAACCCCACTTCAACGGCGCATTGAGCCGTCTTCGAACCGCGCTATCATACCCCCGCTACCTCCTTTGGCCCCGCTGTATTTTTATAGCAGTGCCAAAGCGCGCACAGTCACCACGATGATGAACATCCCTGAAGGCTCGTGGCATAATTTCATTCCATAAGGCGCGCCGTACATAAGAGCCCCTACGGGGCACGTGCCGTATGTAGGCTCCTTCCTACGGCATACTACGCAGACAAGCACCGCCCCATGTTTTGGATACGTGGCGGCTTACTCGTTTTATATATTCTTAAGTATCTCAACCACAAAGTCGGCAGCCTTGGTAAGTGACTGTTCATCGATGTGTTCAATCAGGTCCTCAGCCTCGCAGTAAAGCGCCGGTTTTTTCCCATCCATACCGGCGATAGTTACCGACTGAACCCGATGCCGCATCGCGAAGCTCGCAGGGCTTTCGCGCCAGTCGATAGTAGCACTAGCCACGTCGGTTCTGGATGTTTGGGCCGCCTTCCGTAAAATACGCTTAATACGCGGCGAGCACCCCACCTGCTTAAGAATACCCTCGCGCTCAATATAGCTGAGCCTTCCCGCACCCAAGGCCTCCAGGTTTACGATGATTGCACCGCGCATGTCGGAGGCGTGATGAGCCAAAAACGCCCGGATGCCGCCATGATTGGCAAGCTCAGAGCCAAGCGCTACAAACCATACTTCGGTGTTGATGCCGCCGGCGGCAAAGGAGTAAACCTCCTCCACCTCTTCGGCTTGTGCCTGCTCTTCCTCACGCGCTTCACTCGCCTTGCTCGCCGCAATGGCGGCAACGGCCGCAAACGCATCGGCTGTAACCCGATCTGAACGAGCTGGGGAAGCTTCCTGCTGCTCCTCTTTTTTGACGGGAACCTCCTCCGTCAGCTCTTCCTCGCTTCCCACCTGGATGCGATTGGAATTGAAGGCACCGCCATTCCAGGTTACATCATCCTCACGGAAACTATCCCAGCTGCCACGCGCCTTACCCACAGCACGGGCATCAAAATCCTCGCCCACGCCCAGCCATTCCTGAGCGCTCATCTGCGATTCTTCGTCCTTTTTGCGGCGGAAACGACCAAATAGCCTACCCATGCGCGACTGGGGCATCTCAACATATCCTGGTCCGGCGAAGGCCCCGGTTTCGGTAAACTCCTCGCTAAACGCTGAGTCATCAGCATCATCCACGTAGATATCATCCAAAGCCACCCCATCGAGCAGTTCATCACCCACTGGCTGAGCACCCACCGCCTCAATAGCTGCAAAACTACCGGTAAGGCTTACGTTGGGGGTTTTCCCTGAGATTGAGGGGATGGAGGAAAGAGATGGCGCGGCAGAAACATCGGGAATATTAAGAGATCGCGCTGCTGGATTAGGAATTGACGCACTTCGGCGCGTGCCAGTGCTCAAGTCGGAAACCGTCGAAGCGCTCGCAACCTCTGCTGCAGGATTAGGAATCATTGAGTTCAAACGCCTCTTAGTACCAATGTCTGAGGGCCTTACTGCATCAAGGCTTGAGATATCAAGCGAGGGTAGTGAAGAAGCCAGCTGCTGTTTGACCGCATTTTCGGGAGTATCAGCCTTCTTTGAAGCAGTATTATTCGAAGCCGAATGCTGACGAAAATCTTCGAAAGACACCGGTTGGAGATCAGCGTTAACACCTGGCGAAACATCCAATGAGGGTAGATCAACCATGGGAATATTTGTGGCCACGCGCCGAGCGGCCCCATTATTCTCATTGCTTGAGATGCTTCGGGCGCCCACGCCGCGCTCGGCAGAGGCGACACCCTGGATAAGCTCGGAGTTTTCTGCCGGAAGATCAGAGGGGGATGGAATGTTTTCAAGTGACGGCACGCCCCCACGACTTGAAGGTGCTGCGTCAAACGAGAGATCAACAGAAAACTGGCCTTCGTATGCGGAGTTTTCTTGTGCGTCCTGACTGGTTTTGTGAAGGGGGTTTTCTGGAGTATGCTCCCCGTATAAGCGCTCTTCGGCGGATTGCTCGTAGGGTTCCTCGCTTGCGGGCTGAATCACATGAGAGGTCTCCCCATAGAGCTGATCGAGAGAGGCCTGCGCATCCGCCCCGTCCTGGCCTGCCACCGCATAAGCAGTGCGCGATGTTTCAGAGGGCTGATATGAAGACACCTTGCCGTATTGACCCTCGAAAGTCGGCACCCCGGATATATCACTCCCTTGCTCAGTATGGGGGTATTGAGTCTTCTCCTTATCGCGCATGACCTGAACAGACGAACCCTCATCGGGGAAAAAGGTATCCTGGAGCTGCTCATCGCGCGACTCATGGGTGCTGCTAGCCTCAACTTCGGGCATGGCTTGCTCATACGGCTCGTCGTCTTTAACCGTAATTGTGCGCAGACTGAATTCATAACGGCGCTCGTCGCTGTTTTCGGCGACATCCATCACAGCCGCCTGCTCCAAGCCCTCAGCGGACACGACGACGCGATTTTTCTGTGCCCTGTCTCGCAGCACCTCAGGCCTCTCTAAAGGAGGCGTGTAGTACATCATCTGGGGAAGGCTTGAGGGAGATGCCGTCTCATCCATGTGGGGCTGAGAATGCACAGCGTCCCTCATGCCCGTCATCCCTCCCCGCGCCACTGCCCGCAGAGCTTCTAAATCAAGATTGCCAGCACTTTCTAAGGGGGACATCGCTGTTGTACTATCAGGCTGTTCGGCCTGAACGAACACTTTCCCCGAAGGAGGATTGTGCATAGCAGGCTGTGACGTTGAAGAACGTGGTTCACTCGCAGGCTCCGATGCTGTTTCGGAGGGAATATGAGATACAGACTGCGGGTTAAGAGGGGTATCGAACGAGGTTGCCACCCCGCCAGAGCTATTAACCAGAGGAGTTGACGCGGTCTGAACATCAGACACGGGCAGCGACTCAGCCGCACTCCTTTCGTTGCTCGCTATCCCTGCAGACACCTCAGGAGGAATAGCAGCCGTAGCGGCCGGCCCAGATGGTGCAGCCGCAACACCACCCTCAGTCACCGGCGTTGCCTTATCCCCCATAACAGAAGCAGCCGAAGGCCGAACACTTTCTTGTACAGAAGGATCTGGCGTAAGAGAGGTATATACCCCCGCATCATGGGTGTGATTGACAGTATGTTCCGCCAAGGGTACTGCCTTCGGGGAGTTTGTAGTCACGGCCATCCCAGCTTGGGCCACATCAATTATTGGATCAGCAGAGGCGCTCCTCACCGAACCTACGCTCGACTCCTGTGCCTCTTTCGAAGATGAAGCCTGGACGCGACCAGACAAGAGCGTCGGCTTTTCTGGCAGATTAACTTTGTTGGGCGCAGCCGATGCGCTCGCACCTATCACGGCGGCACCTCCAGCGCTTGAGGCTCCTGCCTTTGCAGCGGATGCAGCGGCACCCAGGCCCGCAGATGCAACCGCCCCTGCGGTTATGCCACCCACACCCTCGTGCGCCTTGTTTTTACTATCTCCCTCACCAGTATCGCCGGAGCCAGGAAAGTCTGCATAGCGCGACCGATACACCTCGGAATCCTCGCCACTCCCCGAGCGCTCCGCCTTGAGACGGGCCTTTTCGGTGGCCTTCTTATACCAGTCAGGAACGCTCGGAGTTTTCTCCTTCTCGGCACGCAGGCGTTCCTCTTCGGCGCGGCGCATTTCCTCCTCAAGGCGAATCCGCTCCTCTTCAGCGCGCCTGCGCTCTTCTTCCGCAATGCGAAGTCGCTCTTCTTCCTCGGCGCGTCGACGCTCCTCTTCTTCACGCAGGACGGCTTCGGCGGCCCTTTCTTTTGCACCATCAGGGTTCAAATCAAGAACTGCCGTTTGAGCAGCCGATACTGAAGTATTAAGAGGTTCGGCATCCATAACCTGAATTTCAGCCTGGACCTGCTCGTTTTGTGCCGTACCGACAATCACGCCTGTAATAGCAGATGAAAATGCAGCGACCGTATCCTGGGCAGCCTGATTCACCATGTCCTGATCGGGAACCGGCACCGGCTCTTCACGCACCTGCACGAGATTTTCGGCGATGTCGTACATCCGCTCGGATTCAGGCGCGGGCGCTGCGGTAAGGGAAAACTCACCCGTAGGCAGATCTTCAGGCGACACCAGGTCGCTTCCTAGGCCAAAATCCTCCTCTTCATAGTGCACCGTGGCACCCTCGGGTACCACTCCTGCTTCATAAGCCGTCTCCTCATCATGCATTACCGCTTGTGCATCCATCTGTGACTCGGTAGAAACCTCGTCCCTGCCAAGCCTGCGTGCTACCTCCAGCATGACTGCTACACCTGCAGCATTGCAGTTAGCAGCTTCGTTGTAAGCAGAAAGCTGCTCGCCCACAAAGATCGCTACGGAGCTAAGCATAATGACAATGAGAATAACCCTTATGGCACTTCCCATGCCGCCACCTGAGTCCTCCCCACCAGAGGAAATTCCCCCAATTAAGAGAATGACCGGGATGGCCACACTAGCCACAAGCACCGCAATATCTGTGAAACGATGCAGTCCCAAAAACGGTTGCATTAAATCTATACGGGACTTGCCGGAGTCGTAATTGGCAACGATGATGACCTTACGCCGCCGTGCGCTGCCGCTTTTTGGATCGCGCGGGGGGTCGTACTTGCCCACCACATTTTGACTGATGCCTGTGGGAAGAAGCTGGGAGATGATCGGCCTATCCAAGCTTTCAAAAATTACAATAACGGCCGCCAGCGCCGAAGCGATAGCAGCGGAAAGAGAGAGTGATGGCACAATCATGGCAAGGATAAGCGCGACCACACTCACTGCATTACAGATGATTTTAGGCAGGTTAGGATTGGTTTCGCAATTAAAATCTTCAATGCTTGCTGTAAGGCGCGCATCCTTTTTGAGGCGGTCGGTAATATAGAGTGCTGCCTGCTGTTCTTCCTCGGTGCCTGACGGACGAGGCCCAATTTCTTGGGACAGGTACGCTATATGATCCATGGGTCTGCTCATGCCTGCGCCTTATCGCCTGTCATTCTTCCCGATTGTAGACAAATATGCTGCGTAGTATATCTCATAGCACCTCATGGAAGCTTTTTCTCCCCTATGCACTCCGATAATCTCGAATAATTGCACGCTTATCCACTTCACCTTTTTGAACAGGTCTTTGACCCCTCCCCTTCCTTTTGTCGACAACCCCTTCGCAAAGCTTACGCCTCTTACTCTCGCATCTTACGAGCCCGCTACTCGCCTGTGCGCTTCATGAGCTGCGTAGGCAACCGCTTCATCCGCACTGCATATAGTGATGGTGCGTGAGGGAAGCGACCTAAGGAATATACGACCGTATCCTTTAGTAAGCAGGCGGGAATCAGCCAGTACGAGCACGCCTGAATCACTGGATGACCTGATGAGACGACCAGCCGCCTGCTTCACTTCAATGACGGCCTTAGGTAGCGTGAAATGCGACCAGGCCTGTGGGTCGCGCAAAGCTCGCTCGCAAGAGAGTGGGTCGGTAGGCTTGGAAAACGGTAACTTGGGAATAACCACCCCTCGCAGGGTGGCACCCGGCGCATCGAATCCCTCCCAGAAACTTTTGAGGGCAAACAATGACAGGTGCTCGTCTTTAAGGAAGTCGTCGCGCAAACCCTTGGTCGATACCCCCCACTTTTGACAGACCAGGCGCAGACCGTGTTCCTTCATGATGGGATTTACTTCTTCAAAACAGGCTTCCATCTCGCGGCGGTTAGTAAAAAGCGTGAGCATACCGCCGTCTTGGGCCACATGGAGGCGCGCAAGCAGGTTTTGGAGGGCAGATAGGTAGCCTGGTGCTGTAGGTTCGGGAATATCATTAATAACTAAAACATGCATCTGGCTGTCAAAATCGTAGCTTGACCCTAGCATGCAGGTGTTTGCCCGAAAGTCGCCCTCCGCAATCCCCATGGCGGTCAGAAAATTCTTAAACCCTCCTCCAACGGTCACGGTAGCACTGGTGTAAACAACGCTTTCCGTCTTCTCATAGAGTGTTTCGTTGAGGGTTTGCCCAATATCGATGATCTGAGCATGAAGCGTTTCAGCCACACGCTCTGGCTTGCGCGAAAGCGTGGCAGAAAAGACATAGGAAGGGTTGGGCTTTTCTAGAATGAGCTCGCTTGCTTGAGCCATAGCCTTTGCATCGATCACCATGGTAGCAATCTCGCGCTGACACTCAGCCACGCCATCTATCCCCTCTAGATATGCCACCAGTTCGCTGGCCGAGCTAATAAAGCGCTCAGCCTCTTCCCGAAAGGTCTTACCCAGACCTTTAAGAGCCTCAAAGCATTCATGAGCTCGCACTTTCTCGTCGATCCAAAGTTCAACAGTGTCGTAGCTCTTATTAGATTGAGCTTGATCACAGGCTAGCAGATCCTTTATGTGACGAGCCAGCTCTCCTGTTATCTCAGCGAAGACCTTGCCGCGCGCCCGGGCTTTCTCGACAAGGCCAAAAAAGAGACTACTGGCCTCAGGTTGCGTTTCTTCATCCAAGGGGGCACGTCGTTCAGTACGCACAAAGGCGTTACGACGGGGATCATCAGAGGCGAGCCGGTTGGCCAGACGAATCATTTCCTGAGCATCAAGGGAGATCTCAAGCGCACGACGCGCCTCTTCTTCAGCACCATGAGCCTCATCCACCACCCAAAAGCGCGCCTTGGGCAACAGGGCAGCATCGGCAGCCACATCACAGAAGAACAGGGCGTGGTTAGTTACCACAATATCAGCCGCCTCGGCCTTTTTGCGTAAACCATGGACGAAGCATGGCGCGCCGTAGTAGGGGCATTTTCGCCGCAGGCAGTCACGCGAAGTAGTAGTGAAGGTGTAGCGAGGCAACGCCTTGTATTCGAGTTTGAGACTGTCAATATCGTCATACTCGGTCTGCTCAATAAAGGAGAGAAGGATGGCAAGCGAGGGTGCCTGACTGACCTCCTTACCATGAACAGTCACCAGCTGTGCTCCTTCGTGCGCGACACGCTCCACCAGGCGCAAGCAGGGATAGTGAGAAAAACCCTTGAGGGCCACATAGCGCAACTCATCCTCCCCTCCTTGACTAAAACCTTGAGCGAGCAGGGGCAGCTCCTTGTGTACTATCTGGTCGAGCAGGGCATTTGTCTTAGTGGCTACACCAATGGGAATACGATTGCGCACAGCCACGAGTGCAGCAGGTAGCAGATATCCCATTGATTTACCCACACCGGTACCAGCTTCAACTACTAGATTGGTGCTTGTAGCGAAGGCAGCACGCACCTTATCAGCAAGAATCACCTGTTCGGGACGAGGTTCAAAGCCCTCGTAGAGCCTGCCTATCATCCCCTCTGTTGTGAAGGCATCAGTCACCTCTGTGACTTCAGGAAATTCGAGGGGACGCTGAGTGCACACCCCTGCCGTACCAGAGGCACCAACTCCTGATGGGGATACCTGTTCACGGGGGGTGATAGACTCGGCTTTGCAGGATGAAAGGACTGCATCGTCGGGTACCGAAGACCCTTTGGTATCCTGACTAGTAAGACGCATATGACGCAAGCCTCGAATCGTGAAGGGATAGGTACGCGCTTGACCCAGTTTATTTCCTTGAGCTTCCTCCAGTGTTGTCATATAGCCCTTCATCAGGGAGAACACCGCTCCTGTAGGCCAGTGCTCCACAGGGCTGAGTTGAGCAATATGCTCGACGAGTTGAAGAGGCATCGAGGCGATCCCCGCCAAAAGAATACGATAAACCGCACAGAGGGCCTCCACGTCATCATCAGCTCGATGAGTAGACACGGGCGCATCAAAGGCCCTCACAAGATCAATGAGACGGTGTGAATTAAGACGCGGTAAGGCAATTCTCGCAAGGTCAAGCGAATCCACCCAGAGGTTTTCGCGTAGTGGATAGCCCGAGCTGCTCTTGGTGGCGAACCAATGGTCGAAAGAAGCATTATGGGCCACCACCGTGGCATCCCCCACAAACCGTGCAAGCTGACCTCGTGCCTCATCGGGCAAGAGCGCGCCTGCCACATCCTCGTCGTGGATATTAGTGAGCCGCGCCACCTCATCAGGGATGGGCTTACCGGGATTTACAAAGGTTACAAACCGCTCACTCACCTCGCCGCACTCTAAACGGGCGGCTGCAATCTGAGTTAGTTCGTCATTCTTGTAAGAAAAGCCTGTCGTCTCGGTGTCTAACACCACGATATTACGGTCAAGCTCACCAAAGTCGGAGCGCGCAGCCAGCTCTTTCAAACCTGCATAGCGCTTACGAATGGCCGCAGGCGTGCCTTCCGAGATAAAGTCGTATACACTCATACTTTGCTTCCTCATTGAGAGAGGTTCTTAGGTCGTGACAGCCTAGCACGAAAGGCTCGTAGATGGCACATCTCATCGCATCGGATGTTTATTTTGGTACCTACGCTCGAATTCAGACTGATAACACCAGAGAGGGAGCTGCACTGGCTGGGCCCGACAATGCTGTGGGTGATATCGGCAGCATCGAGTGGCGCACTGAACAGCAGAGTCATCAGCAAGCCTGGTATGCCAACCCTTACGGGATTGTTGTAGCCTCTTTTGATCTTCCAACCTCGCATACCCTAGCTGTCTATCAGGCCAAAGGCTGGATTGTGCACCCTATTCTCAGCTTTGTGGCTTACAGTGCCAACCCCGGTCACTATTGGGGAGAGGTAGCCGTTATCGCCTACGCCCCACGCTATGCCAACCAGTTTGAACAATTCCTTAAAAGCTTTGCCCATCAGGTGGCCGAGGGGCTGCGTCCCGATCCAAATCTTACCCCCATGATGGTAGAAGCTGTTATAGCTAAGCCCTCTTCGTGGAAGCCCACCAGTAAGGTGAAATTACCACATGGTGATGAGCATACCAGCATCATCAAAGATCACCGCTCTCTCTACGACCGCATGCTTGATCAGGGGCGCAAGAACAATCCTGGCTGCTATCTGGCAAGCCTTATCCTTATTACTGTTCTTATTGCCAGTGTTATCGGTATTATGCGGCTTGTGGAGCTTGTCTAGCGGCTATCTTTCTTCAAGCGCATATTCGATGAGCTTTTCGCAGAGCTGGGGAAAGCTGATACCAGCTACGCGGGCAGCATCGGGCACGAGAGAGGTTGCGGTCATGCCTGGCAGTGTATTAGTTTCTAGAATCCAGACCTGACCTTCCTTGTCGAGAATGAAGTCGCTGCGTGAAATACCTTGGCACCCAAGGAGAAGATGAGCGGCCACTGCCATTTCTTGAGCCACCTGCGTTACTTCGGGACTTACAGGTGCAGGACACAGATGTGTACTGCCCCCTTTACTGTATTTGGCATGGTAGTTATAAAACTCATCGCTCTTCACGGCCACCTGAATAATAGGAAGAGCCACCGGATCGTCATTCCCTAGCACCCCAATAGTCAGCTCATCTCCTTCAATAAAGCTTTCTACCATCGCTTCATTGTCTACCGACAGGGCCATCTGAAGAGCAGGTGTTAGATTGGCGAACTCTCGTACGATGCTCATTCCGAGCGATGAACCTTCACTTGCTGGCTTGACCACACAGGGAATACCGACGGTTTCTTTAATTTCTTTTAAATCATCCTCATCAAGGACATCGTCCTTACCAATAACAAAGGATGGTGCCACGCGTAGACCCGCTGCAGCAAAACACTCTTTAGCACGAGGTTTGCGTATGGCGATTGCGTTTGTCAGGATTCCTGAACCGGTATAGGGAATACCGACGACTTCGAGAAAACCTTGTATGGCTCCATCTTCGCCACCTTTACCATGGAGGGCAAGAAAGGCTACGTCAAAGTCTTCATTAAGCAACCGCTTCAGATCATCGCGCGAAGCTGAATCAATCAGAGTTACTCTAAACCCTGCCTGGGTAAGCGCCTCAGCACAACACACTCCAGAATTAAGAGACACTTCCCGCTCGCCACTCGTACCGCCATAGATGACCGCAACGTAATAGTCAGCTGGATTGCCGGAGTAGGCCATGATTCCTCCTCACATGCAAACACCTTACATCCCCTGAAATATAGGTGCTCTTTTGACTTAATATGAGGCTACTATAACGCATAGCAGTTACCACGCTTATAGCCTCACTGAGAACACACCGAACCCGTATCAGGCCTTTATCTTGCTCTGTCGATTTTTAAGTTGCCCACAGGCTCCATCAATATCTGATCCGCGCGACTCGCGTATGCTTGCCTCAATTCCTGCACGCTGTAGAGTTGTGAGAAATTCCTTGGTGCGGGTATGTGAACTGGGTTGGTAGGAGGATCCCTCTACTGTATTAAGCGAGATGAGATTGACATGACATAGCAGGCCCTGACAGTACTCAGTCAAAGCTGTAAGGTGGCGATAGGTGTCGTTCACCCCCCGTATGAGGAGGTACTCAAAGGTAAACCGTCTCTTCGTCTGTTTTTGATAGTTCACAAGGGCTTTGTATAGCTGGTCAAGTGCTTGATGAGCTACCTTGGGCATGATGATGTCGCGTGTTTCCTGGATAGCTGCATGGAGTGACACCGCAAGAGTGAACTGCTCTGGTTCATGAGCGAATTTCTCGATACCGCTAATAATTCCACAGGTTGATACCGTAATCTGCCGCGCTCCGATAGTAAATCCATCTGACCTATTGAAAATATGAAGGGCATCCATGAGGTTACGGTAGTTCATAAAGGGCTCACCCTGTCCCATGGCAACTAGGTTAGTCACTCGCCGCCCCATATCCTCCTCTGCCAAACGCACCTCTTCGGCCATCTCCCCTGGAAGTAGATTACGAGTAAACCCCTCTTTGCCGGTGGCGCAAAAACTACAGCCCATTGCACATCCTGCTTGGGAGGAAAAACACACAGTCAGGCGCTCGCGTGTGGGAATGGCTACCATTTCCGCTGCGATCCCGTCATGGAAGATAATGAGGTATTTACGTGTCCCATCCTGTGATACCTGCCGGTCAGTAACCTGTGCTGGGAGAAGCGGTAGTTCTTTACTGAGCTGCTCACGAAGACTTTTTGGAAGATTCGTCATTTCGTCGTAGGATCGTGCTCCTCTTTGATAGAGCCATTGATAGACCTGCTGAGCTCGATACCCTGCAATTCCCCAATCTTCAAAGCGCTTCTGTAAACGCTTAAGAGAATAGCCTTTTATCTCATCCATGGATGCTACGCATCCTCTCTTTATAGAAGCGGGCCTCGCGTGAGTGCGAAGCCCGCTGTAGCTGTGCTTGTACCTGCCCTGCGGCAGTTGATTACTGAGTGAGTGTATCTCGTATACAGGGAAGATAGGTACCCTCCTTAGCTATGTAATACGGCTCAATCTTCTGCGAGATCCTGTTCTCGCATTCTCCTGAGTACGCGGCGTAGGTCTTCCTCATCTTTGAATTCAATTTCCAGCTTATTCTTCCCGTTGGCGCTGCGGATACGAACCTTTGCCTCAAGCTGTGTAGAAAGATTTTTGGCCGTAGTTTTATATACGGGCGGGAGAACCACCCTTGGAGATGATGAAGAGGATGAATTCCGACCTGCAAGCAGACGAGCAATAGCTTCCGCTTCCCTTACAGAAAGCTTCTCTTTCTTGAGCTTATCGGTGAGTTTTTTGCGCCCCTCAGGTGTAGGGATTGAAAGGATTGCACGGGCATGCCCAGCCGTAATTTTCTCCTCATAGAGGAGTTGCTGCGCCTCTTCAGGAAGGTCGAGAAGCCTCAGTGCATTAGCAACAGTAGAACGCCCTTTGGAGACAGCGGCTGCCACCTCTGATTGGGTACGTCCCCCACGCTCCATCATGCGTTTATACCCGTAGGCCTCTTCTATGGGATTGAGATCGCTGCGCTGAAGATTTTCAATGAGAGCGAGTTCTAGAATCTTTAAATCGTCCGCCTCTTTGATACGAACGGGAACTTTATCCATTCCTGCGAGCTTGCAGGCCTGCCATCTGCGTTCACCCGCAATGATCTCATAACCATCGGCCACTTCACGCACTAAAATCGGCTGAAGAAGGCCGTCTTTTTTTATCGAGGCAGCAAGTTCCTCTAGCTCCTCCTTATTAAAATGCATACGCGGTTGATCTGGATTAGGCTTCACCAGCCCAATGGGAATCTCATCGGATGCAGGACGGGTACCCTCCTCTTCCTCGCTCACAACAGCAACCTTTCCTTCCATGGGTTTTGACCCAGATGGAGTAGCTGCTAACTGTTCGACCGCTCGCTCAGCAATGCCTACAATTGTGACACCATCGTTTTCCTCAATATATTCTTCTTTGGCAACCACATCTTTTACAGCTGTTTTAGGCTTCACTGCTTCGGTTGCCCCGCCAAGACTAGAAGCTTGTTCCTTCTTCTCGCCATCAATAACGATACGATCCTCTTGTGGTAAATCCTCTTCACGGATGACTTCACGCTCAACCGTGCGAACCTCCCTTGATGATTCGGACTTCTTTTGAGATGTCTTATCCACAGGCGCACGACTGCCTTCAATCACCTCTTTTTTTGAGGCAGGCACTTTCGTCTCCTTTGCCTGCTCAGAAGCTGGCGTTGTGGAGTGAGGAGATTCCATAGCTGCCTCATAGCCTCCGAGCAAGGAGTTAAGACCTCTTCCCAATCCCGTTTTAGTGTTCTTAGCCACGTTTTACCACTTCCTTCGCAAGCACACTGTACGATTCAGCGCCTTTACCCGCCGGGTCATACTGGGTAATGGGTTGACCAAAACTCGGTGCCTCTGAAATCTTAACCGTACGAGGAATTACTATATCGAAGACCTTCTTATTAAAGAAACTCCTCACTTCATTTTCAACCTGTTTTGAAAGAGTGGTTCTACCGTCGTACATCGTGAGGAGAACGCCGAATATATCAAGGCTTGGATTGAGATGGGCTTTCACTCGTTTCATAGAATCAAGGAGCTTGGTCACACCCTCCAACGCATAAAACTCGCATTGAATAGGGATGAGAAGCTTGTCGGCCGCAACTAAGGCATTAACAGTTAAGAGACCCAAAGATGGTGGGCAGTCGATAAACACATAGTCATAACGTCCCCTAATGGCTCCGATAGCTTCTTTAAGCCGATTCTCACGCGCCATCTCTGCTACCAGTTCAACCTCAGCACCTGCAAGATTGATAGTTGCAGGAACCACATCAAGGTTATCGCATACATCGGGAATAATGACATCAGTAAGGGCGGTTTCACCCAGTAAGACATCGTAGATACACTGCTCCAAGCGATTCTTCTCAATACCGAGGCCACTAGAAGTGTTTCCTTGGGGGTCAAAGTCAATAAGGAGCACCTGTTTACCGAGCTCACCGAGGGCAGCCCCGAGATTGATTGTGGTTGTTGATTTACCAACCCCACCTTTTTGATTCAGAATTGCAATTACCTTCGTCATTCCTACAACATGGGTGACCGGCTTTTTCTCAGCATACGATTTTATTGGTGTTGCAATATAGCGATCTGCTGCGGAAATATCATCCTCTGTTGTGTCATCCGATGTTTCACGTGAAACATCCTCTTCCTCTTTATTATCTTCAGAGATATCCTCTTGAGAGCTATTATCGATATAAGAGGACGACTCCGAATGTGTATTGGGAACTTCTCCAGATGAGTCTTCTAGGGATGGGTTGTTTATCTCGGTTTCTTTTTCAGTTGATTTTTTCACTTCTTGATCTTCCTCCTGAGGTGTCTGGCGTTTGAAACTATTAAACAAACCCACAAAGTCCTCCTCTGCCGTTGTATCCACCCCTTACATAAGGTCTATCAAACCTGGTGCATAGAGACATCATTGAGAAACACCGATTGTTTCACGTGAAACAATCGAGACTATCTTTATTAGAAGTAACAGGTGACTCATTATACTGCGTAGACCTTCGGTGTGCCTGACTATTAGATAACGCATTTGTCTCTATCTTATTTTTATTGCCTGTTTTGTTACTTTTTTCGTTGTTGGGGATTTTAAATTCGGCCATACATTAACAATAGCTTCATTAAACCCTGGTCTTCTATGCGCTCTTTCACTTTATTCCAAACGATAGTGTTTCACGTGAAACACTTCACTACGAGCAGTGCAGTGCATAAAAGGCTGTGACAAAACTTCTTGATGCGAGAATTTTTGTCACAGACGCCCTGTTATAAACGTGCTCTTAATTAGATCAAGCCTCTATCTCTCCGATAGAACACACAAGAGTACTTGGGAGATCTTCGCCTCCTAAGAGAATATCCTTTAGCCTCTTACAGTATCTCTTGCTGTGCACTACCGCAGTGCCCATCGTAACGTTAATTAACTGGGGGGAACGTGTTTCACGTGAAACACGTTTACAGAGTCACCATCATAAAGATGCGACACTACCAAGCCTGACAGATGTAGGGAACCAACGAAAGGTCTTACTGCTAAACCTTCACTGAAAGGGGTGAATTCTGAGCCATTCCAACCCTGCGCGGCAACTTAATCCGAGGTTCTCCTGCTTTTTCATACACAAGAATACACCGATGGGAACCATCACTAAGTTGAAAGGATTTTTCGGTAATCTTTTTCATTTGTAGCAGCTCCTCAACCTTCACGGAAGCATCGCGCTCTTCCTCGGAAAGTCGGGCTTTATAGCAAATAAGGCGACCCCCCTCATGGAGAAGAGGGCAAGCAAGCTCAATAATAGAAGGAAGTGAACTGAGTGCCCGTGCCGTTAGAACAGAAAACCTCCCCCGCTGTTCGTGGGCAAGATCTTCAATGCGCCCAGCATATATCCCTACTGAAGATTGAAAGTCAAGACTCTCGACAATCCCCTCTAAGGCCCTCGCCTTCTTTTTAACTGAATCGACAAGAAGCGTAGTCCTACCAGATATAATCGCGAGAGGGATTCCAGGAAAGCCCCCGCCCGTACCTAGATCAGCATAAGGACCGGCAGGAGCATCCATGAGAAAGGGGAGCCCCGATAGGCTATCTTCAAGATGGGTAACCAAGGCCTCATCCTCTGAGGTGATGCGAGTAAGATTTATTACTTGGTTCACCTTAAGAACAAGTTGAAGATCCCGAAGAAGCAGCTCTTCTTGCTCTTTGGATACCCTTATCCCATAGAGCGAGCTCATCCTGTCGACTAGTACTCCCATGATGCAGTTTTCCTTCGCAACTCTCTTATTTGAATTAGAGGTATCGCATATCTTATAAGATACAGCTATAGAGGCGACCCTATACAAGAGTCTTTTCCCTGTGCATAAAAAAGGCGAGGGCAGTGCCTCGCCTTCATATATCGCGCATGAATATCAAATTTAAGAGCGGGGAATAACTACCACGTGACGAGCAGTCCCCTCCCCTTCTGACATAGTCATGACTTGGGAGTTATCACGGAGGGCTAGATGAATAATCCTGCGCTCATATGGAGTCATGGGTCGTAGATGAATACTGCGCTGTTGATCAAGTGAGCGGTGAGCAGCTGAGCGCGCAATACTCTCAAGCTTCTGACGCTGACGGTTCTTATATCCTTCAACATCTACAACCACAGGATAACGAAAGCCCAGGGTGCGGGTAGTTATAGCTGAGACGATAAACTGAAGAGCATCAAGGGTCTTACCATGACGCCCAATGAGCACGGCCATCTGCTCGCCAGTAATATCGAGAATAAGCTCACCTTCATCGCCTACATACTCATCGATGGTGACTTCTCCGACATCAAAGTACTTCAGGATGTCCAGAATCGCATCAATGGCGGTATCAGCAACATTATCGAGTTCCTCATCAGACAATCCTTCGTAGCTTTCCCTATCAGTCTGCTCTGTTGGAACTACCTCGTTCTCATCATCCGTCATGATCTGTTCGTCGGCCATGACGCGTCCTTTCTCTCGTAAGAGCTTCGCCTGTCCGGCCCAGGCTCAAAGCGATACCATCCATCATCAAACAACGTTATAAAAATAACGTCGCAGCTCTAGACCTACTTCCAGCCAACACCCACGTATCGAACATTACAGGGCAAATAGAAATGACGTCGCTCACCAAAAAAGAGCACTCCCTTAATCAAGACCTCAAATCCACCTGCAAAGCCGATATCAAATCCGCAACCATCAGGCGCAAGCCAAATCCTCAGAACTCAAAACACAAGCCGATCTTGCTGCACCACCAAGCGCAGCACCTACTGTACTTAATGTTTCTTAGTGGGGCGCTTCTTTTTCACCCGACGCTCCACATCAACCTTGACCGGCGCCGTCTCAATAACCTCAGCTTCACGCAGTTCCTCCTGCTTCTTGAGCAGGCGACGTGTCACCTGAGTTTGCAAGATACCCAGCACTGATGACACACCCCAGAACAAAAGCACGCCAGCTGGTGAACCCCATGAAATCCAGAGCATCATGATAGACATAACGACACCCATAACCATCATCTGATTGCGCTGGGCAGAATTACTCGAAGCATTCGTGAGAATCATCGGCAAAAACGTTGCAAAGGCAAAGACCATCATGAGCACAAGGTAGGGAAGAAATGAAATAAAGCCTTCCGAAAACATCGTGGAGGGCGTAGCTGTCAAATCAGGCACCAAACTGAAGAAGGTGTACTGAATATCAGGATGACTGGCACCAATCTCACGCAGAGTCTGAAACATAGCCATAAAAATAGGCATCTGAAGCAGGATGGGTAGACAGCCAGTCAATGGATTGAACTTGGATTCCGCGTAGAGTTTCTGCATCTCTTGATTCATGCGAACCGGGTCATTCGCAAACTTGGTCTGCACCTCTTGAATTAAAGGCTGCACCTTCTGAAGCTGAAACATCGACTTAGTCTGCTTATGCATAATAGGCGCGACCAAAAGGCGGAAGATGATGGTAATAATGATAATAGCCAGACCCCAGTCACCAACAATGCCCTGAAAAAACTGGATGCAGTTAAATATCCAGTCTTTAATTGCGTCCCACATAAGTAACCTTCCTTATCGACGAGGAACCGGGTCATATCCGCCTTTGCGGAAAGGATGACAACGCGCAATCCGCCTCAGCGTGAGCCATCCTCCTTGGATGAGTCCAAATCGCCCAATAGCAATCAATCCATACTCGGAGCACGTGGGAAGGTAGCGGCAGCTCGGGGGAAACATCGGAGAGATAAAACGCCGATAGAGCCGAATAAAGGAAAGCGCCATCCGCGCAGGGCGGGAAGGCTGTAGCCCCGGTGTATCCTCGAAGACTGCATGACCGTCCATGGGCGTAATCTTGTGCATTATCGCGAAGTGGAGTACTCAATACCAAGCTTGATGAGGGCTTTTCCGCAGGCAGCCCTTACCTTTTTATACGAGGTATCAAGAATAGCAGGGCGTGCCAGAAAGGCAATATCAAAACCCTCCCAAGGACCCCCTAGGTCGCAGACAACGGCACGCAAACGTCGCTTTGCAGCATTACGCCATACGGCAGAGCCTAGTTTTTTCCCTGCAATAAAAGCAACACGACCATGATCGCCCTCATGGTCGTGTTGCTTGCTCCGCTTTAGGGCGAGTACTGTGACAAACGGAGTGCCGATTTTTCTTCCCTGCGAGAACAGCAGTGATATGTCGGCACTCGATGTAATGGTCGACTTCACATCGACAAGGGCTCTACACGCACAGGCGCCTGCGACCCTTGGCGCGACGCGCAGCTAAAACGGCGCGACCACCCCTGGTGGCCATACGAGCGCGGAACCCGTGAGTCTTGGCGCGCTTACGGTTGTTTGGTTGATAGGTGCGCTTCATATCTACTCCCTTTCGCAGCGTGGTTGAAAGCGGTTTCAGGTCAATAGCCGTATGATTATATCGCTCGAAAACACGATATCAAGAGGCATTTTTTCCTCCAGAAAACTATCCGCCACAACACCAACGCAGCACTCACTTTTTGTACAGGAAGAAGTAGGACAGAAAAAGTGAGTACGATATATAGAAGGTCTACAAAAGAGTCTCATTCAGATGTGTCCCCAGCACCAACATCTGAGTTTTTTTGAGGAACACATATCCGCGAGCCTTCCCGTAAGCCTTCTTTTTCAATCTAAGGCCCTCAGGAATGGAAAATACCGAAACAAGATTGTGGAAAACGTGGAAAAGCCAGTACTTACGCATAGAAGCTCGTGGAAAAGCCCTCTGAAAAGAGGTGCGCTACTCAAAGAGACGCTCATACAAGGACGTTTCTCACCTGGCTTTTTATACATATTATGGCCATTACCTGGGCTTTTGTTGTCATCAGTAAAAACAGCGACCTCGGATGCCCCGCTTTGAGCTTCCCAACTCTCACAACCATACAAACCTTCGTTATCGCCTGTGGTGCCTCGAGGTTTTCCAAAAAGTCAAGCCCATTTTTTCACGTTTTCCCCCGTTGCTTTCCGCCTTTTCCATTCTTTTCCACATCCTTTGAATAAAAAGTGGAAAACCAGGAAAACACGTCGTGAACCAATGGTGAAAATTCCACCATTCATGAAAAGTCCTTGGAAAACTGCGCCAGCCCCTATAGAATTGGACCGTTCATTCGAGAAAGGGTTCAGGCCTTTTCCAAACCGAATGAAAACGTTGGAAAAACGAACCTGTGGGAACCGCGTTGAATTACACATCAAACACACCGCACGACGCACCCGAACAAGAGGCTCTGGGCTACGACTATTCCCATGCGCTCACGTCGGCGCGCATCGCGTGCTACGACGACCTAGCAAGTGCACCCCGTATCACAGAGATACCGCCTAACGCCACGGCGGAATTTATTGAGCATCTAGCCTCCACGGTCTACACCCAGGCCCAGCAGGCCGGCGGCTCCATTCCCTACACAGCCATCCGTGAGGTGAGTGAAAACTTCATCCACGCGCAATTTCGCGAGATCATCGTGTCTATTTTGGATAAGGGAAACACCATCCGCTTCTCCGATCAAGGCCCCGGCATCCCTCAAAAGGAAAAGGCTCAAATGCCGGGCTTTTCCTCGGCGACCGAACCCATGAAGCGCTATATCCGTGGCGTGGGAAGCGGTCTACCCCTGGTAAAGGAATACCTCAGCTTCAAACATGGACGCATCACCATCGAGGACAACCTTATCCAAGGTGCAGTGGTTACTATCAGTGTAGCCCCTGAGCAGGAACGCGGCCCGGCACATATCTCACGCAAGAAGCGAGAATCACTCATCCCCCCCCTTACCGACCGCGAGAAGGATATTCTTTTCCTCTTTACCCAAGAAGGCCCCTTGCGACTCACTGATATTAAAGAGGAGTTAGAAATCAGCCCTTCCACAGCACATCGCACCCTTGCCAAGTTGGAGGAATACGGCTTAATCCAAACGACAGGCAAACTTCGCAGCCTCACAGACTTTGGAAGCGATGTAGTAAATCAGCTGTTTTAGGGCTGTATTCAGCTGAAACACCCCGCACAGGAGATAAGAGCGAATACCTTGACCCCGCTGCCCGCATGCTTATCTCCACCGGACACACCACTTCGCACGTACGGGTCGATCCAGCCACACGTCCACGCAAACCCAAGCGGGCTGATTAAAGACAGAGAAAGAGCAAGCCGCACAAGCAGGCTGCCCACAAGCGTACACAAGGCCGTTATAATTGCCCTGCGACGATGGGAGATTTGAGCGACACATGAATTCCACCAACCTCTACGCCACCTGGAAACGCATTTGTGATCAGGTAAAGGGATACGAGAACGTAAACTCTGTACAGGCAGATGCCTTCTTTGGCCGCCTTGAGCCCCAGGCTATATCCGACGGGTTTCTCATCGTGACCGCAGACACTGATTTCATTAAGGCGCAGGTGGAAAAACGCTTCCTCTCCTCAATCGAACAGGCCCTGCGCGACCTCTTCGGCATTGATTACCTCGTGGAAATAGAGGTGAACACCCCGACTTCCCACCAGACCCCTTCCGCGCCCACACCTCAACCAGCTCCTGCTGCGGCCCAGCCGCTCTATGCCCCCTCTGATCGGGGACAGGAAAGCCACGAGGCTATTCATCCCTTCCAGGAGGCCCCCCAACCCACCCCGACACGCCATATCCCCGCACCCGTTGAGCGTCTCACCTGGGGAGAAGGATCGACCCGCTCCGTCGCCTCCCCGCAGACCACCACAAGCGCAGCAACCGAAATCGACACCTACGTGGGGCCCACTTCGTCGCTCACCTTTGAGAATTTTGTCATTGGTGACTCCAACCGCCTGGCGTACTCCATGGCGGTGGCCGTGGCTGAAAAACCCGGCAAGCCCAATCTGAACCCCCTGTTCATCTATGGAAAATCAGGTCTTGGTAAAACACATCTACTGCGTGCTATACAAAACTACATCCTAGAAACCAGTCCAAGCCTGCACGTGGTCTATATCGACTCTTCAGAATTCCTCTCCGACTACACCTCAGCGGTAGCAGCACATGACAAGAACAAAGACAGCTACCAAAACTTCCAGAAGCGCTACCTTGATGCTGAGGTCCTCCTTATCGATGATGTCCAGTACTTCCAGGGCAAATCGGCCACCGTAGACATCGTGTTTCAGCTCTTTAATAAGCTTACCGCCCAGGGTTGCCAGGTGGTCTTATCAGCTGACCGCGCACCCAAGATGATTGATATTGATGAGCGCTACAAAAGCCGTTTTAACTCCGGCGGCACCTTCGACATCCAACCCCCCGAGGTGGAAACCAAACTCGGGATTATTAAGGGTTTCATCGATGAGTACAAACGAGCCGAAAACAACTATGACTTTTACGTATCCGAAGAAATCCAAGCATACATCGCCGACATCTCCAGCTCCAACGTACGCGAGCTTAAGAGCGCAGTAACCAAGGTTATCTCGCAGATTACCTACTTCAACAACCCCGGCATCACTCTTACCGAGGTGAAGGAGCTGTTAGAAAACCACTTCTCATCAGGTATGACACGGCGCGTCACCGTGGGAATGATTCAAAAGGAGGTAGCGCAGTTTTACAAGGTCAGCCATACCGACCTGGCAAGTGGTAACCGCTCGCGCAACGTTGCCTACGCCCGGCATGTGGCCATGTACCTGTGCCGCCAAATGCTTGATATCCCCTATAACGAGATCGGCAAGAAGTTTAATCGCGACCACTCCACCGTAATGTATTCAGTCGAGAAGGTCGAGAAGCGCATACACGGGAGTAGGGAGCTTCAGGAGGAGCTTGAGATCATCATTAAAAACATTCGGGAAAACTAAGGGAAAATGAGAGGAGAGCGGTGTAAAACGCCATAACCCCCCAAACTTGGTGGAGATCGCGACAGGTTTTCCCGTACGTCTTCAACCGCCAAAAAAGGGGTCTCATCGGGAACGATAGGGTGTTTTCAAGCATTCCACCGCCCTTATTACTATTACTATCTATTTAATTAAAAAAGGGAGAGAAGAGCACACTCATGATCTTCACCATCAACAAAAACGAATTTCTTAATGCCCTTACCATCGTAGCCAAGGGCACTTCAACGCGTTCAACCCTTCCTGTTCTTTCAGGTGTTCATATCAAAGCTGAAGGGGCGAGTCTTACCTTTCAAACCACCGACCTTGAACGCTCCATTCGTTACGATGTGACCGCACTTATAGACGAGCCGGGGCAGACCGTTGTACCTGAAAAGCTCCTCCAGGAAATCGTGAAGAATCTTCCCGATGCCGCAGTGGAGTTCAAGGCTGAAAGCGGTAGTGTGTCGGTGAGTTGCGATGCTGCTTCCTTTGTTCTCAAAGCACTTGATCCCCAGGATTTTCCCGCCTTCCCTCAGGTGGATGTAGAGAGTCGTATCAAGGTGCCCTTCACTGAGTTTTGTTCCATGGTCAAAAAGGTTGCCCGGGCGGTGTCTAAGGACCAAGGCAGCGGCGCTAAGGCCGGCGTACTTATTGTGACTGATGAGGGTGTATTACGCATGGTAGCCACCGACTCCTACCGCGCGGCTGTAGCCGAGGTGGAGATACCTGACGTTCAGGAAGGTTTTGAGGCGGTGGTGGCGGGAAATTTCCTCCAGGAAGTGGCCTCACTACCTCATCTAGACGAAGTTATTGAGATAGGTCTTTCGGATAATCAGGTGGTTTTTGAGTTCAAAACTATGGTGCTCGTCAACCGACGCCTTGAGGGAGAGTTCCCTGACTATCGTCGGATTCTTCCCACCACCTTTGAGACGAAGACCTGCTTTAGCACCGCCGAACTCATTACGGCGGTGCGCCGCGTGGGCTTAGTGGGTAGCGCACTTTCTTCAGTTAAGCTCGATATCAATAAGGATACAGGCGATACGTCAGTAAGTTCGGTCTCTAAAGACGTGGGAAGTGCGGTGGAGGTGGTACCGTGTGAGGTAACAGGCGAAAACATCCAGATTGGGTTTAACCGCCAGTACCTTCTCGACGGTCTCATGGCCGTGTCTACACCGCAGGTTTTTTTGGAAACACAGGAATCTCTCAGGCCGGGAGTATTTCGGTCAGGAGAGGGCGAGAGCTTTCTTTATGTTGTCATGCCGGTGCGTATCATGTCTGATACGTTCTAGGAACCTCAGGTGGAAGATGCCGAAGAGTCGGTGCGTGTAGGGATTGCTTCCCTTAAAGGTGCATCACCTGCCGCGCCATCACACGACCTGCGTATCACTGCGTTTTCGCTTAAGGATTTTCGCAGTTATGAGTATTTTGGGCTTGATGAAGTAGGTCCGCTCACCGTATTCATTGGCCCCAATGGTTCGGGTAAAACTAACGCGGTCGAAGGTATCCAATCACTTACGGCCTATGGGTCGTTTCGTGGGGCTACTTCGCGTGAACTGATTCGCTGGGGGGCGCGCTCTGCTACGCTTCAGGCGAATCTGCGCTCGGATGCGCGCTCTCTCGATGTGTGTTGCGAGATTCATCCCGGCCAGCGTAGCTGTGCGCTCAATGCTAAGAAAAAAAGCGTTCAGGATATGCAAGGTGTGCTGCCTTCGGTGGTATTTTCACCCGATGACCTTACTCTTATCAAAGGCCCGCAAAGTCGCAGGCGTGCCACCCTCGACTTATTGGGTTGTCAGCTTTCGCGCAGCTATCGCATCCTTAAGCGCGATTATGACCGTATGGTGCGTCATAAAAACGCCCTGCTCAAAGACGGGGGCGACCCTTTGGTGCTCGCGAGCGTGGGAGAGCTGATGACAAAACCAGCTGTGCAACTTTATCTCTATCGCATAGCCTTATTTCGTAATCTCACCCGTCGAATGCAGGATACGTATACTTTACTCACCAGGGGCCAAGAGCGCCTGGAAGCCGGATACGTACCCTCCTGGGAAGATGGCGCGATGCGGGAGGCAGCAGCTGCAGCCCCCCTTAATTTGGAGCGCAGTAAAAACGAAGCAAAGGAGTTGTTTGAGCGTGCCTGCGTGGCGCGCGCACCCGAAGAGCTTGCACGCCGACGCACCTGCGTGGGTCCACATGCTGATCGCCTGGAGTTTTTTATCGATGGCAAAAACGCATCAGTCTTTGCTTCTCAAGGCCAGCAGCGCTCCTTTGTGTTGGCTTGGAAGATTGCCGAGGTGTCTTTGGTACGCGAGCGTATGGGCACCTCTCCGGTGCTCTTGCTGGATGATGTGATGAGCGAGCTTGATCCGGTCCGTCGAGCTACCTTGGTAGGCTTGCTTGATAATCATACCCAAACTTTCATCACCGCCACCGAGACGGCCCTCTTTGAAGACGCTCTTATGGAGAGGGCCCGTATCGTGGAGTTGGGGTAGGATCGCACTTCAAAGAAATCACGCGTAAATAATCCATACCACTAAAGGCTACAATCTTCAGGAAGGAGTGTATATGGGAAACCGGATGGTTACGTTTTCGACTGCCTTAGGTCACACGCTACGCGCGTTTGCTCAAGACGATGTCTTGGCTGCCAAAGCCGCTCGCGCAAACAAGGTCAGGCAGATGTATTGCGCCGTTATCGAGATTTGCTGTCGTCCCAACGCCCAGGCCTTCCTTGAGCACACCAACTCCGTCTATATCATTCAAGACCAAGGACGACGGATTCTTATCGTCTATGTGGACGACAGTATCTTTGCAGCTGAGCTCAACGCACGGCGTGAGATGATTAAACTCAAGATACTCGAGCACTTTGATGAGGAGATTGACGAGTTTCGCATCCTTATTTCGCGAGGGGCGTATAAAGATAACCACCCCTTCAAAAAGCCCGAGATTGATCGTTATTCTTCCAAACTCCCACGCACTTCGCTTTCGCAGGAAAAGTGCGCTGCTATTGAGGAGCGCGCTCAATCCATCAAGGATACTCGGGTGCGTAAAGCGCTCGTGAAAGCGATGATTTCAGGACTTGAGTGTAAATATGAAGAAAAAGACCAAAAATCCTAATATCGCCTCTCAGGGCGCTTGAGAAGGGTCACAGAATAGCATTTTGAACAAGGTATGAAACCTGTAAGTGTGGTAGAATCAGAGAGTTGGTTCAAATACCGTCGAAACCCGTACGCACTCCTTGTACCGCACTGAGGCGGTCTGAGTAAGCGTGTCCCAAGGACGTATGTCCCCTGGTTTTCGCGCGGTCTGCTCGCAAGAAGGGAGCATAGGTGACTGAGAAAAAGTCTGGTCATTATGATGCCTCGGATGTTCAGGTGCTTGAAGGATTGGAAGCGGTTCGCAAGCGCCCGGGCATGTATATCGGTTCCACTGGCCCGCGCGGCCTGCATCACCTCGTCTATGAGGTAGTGGATAATTCTGTAGACGAGGCGCTGGCCGGGTTTTGTACCAAGATCGATATTGCTATCCATGAGGATAATTCCATCACTGTGGTTGATAATGGCCGTGGCATTCCCGTGGAAAAGCATCCTAAAGAAAAAATACCTACGGTTGAGGTGGTGCTTACCATTCTACACGCCGGAGGCAAGTTCGGCGGTGAGGGCTATAAGGTCTCCGGTGGCCTACATGGTGTGGGTGTGTCCTGTGTGAATGCGCTTTCCACCCGTATGGAGGTGGAGGTTAAACGTGATGGTGGCCTTTATAAAATCGCCTTTGAGCGCGGTAAAACGGTGGAAAAATTAGAGCATATCGGCTCGGCTAAGGGCACAGGTACAACCACACGCTTCTGGCCCGATCCTGAGATTTTCACCGAGACTGTGGAGTTTGATTACGATACCCTAGCCAACCGTTTTCGTGAGATGGCCTTCCTTAATAAGGGTCTGATCATTGAGTTACACGACGAACGCCAACACGATAATGAAGGCAACATCAAGGAAGAGGTATTTCGCTACGCGGGCGGCATTATCGACTTTGTGAAATATCTCAATCAGGGCAAAGAAACCCTTAATAAACCCATTCATTTTGAGGCCGAAAACGCTGGTGGTACGGTTGAGGTAGCCATGCAGTGGTCGTCCAGTTATTCCACTGCTGGGGTGATGGCCTTTGCTAACAACATCAACACCCACGAAGGTGGCACCCATCTTGATGGCTTCAAAAACGCCCTTACCCGCACCATCAACGAATACGCCCGCTCTCACGGGATTCTCAAAGAAAAGGACAACAACCTTTCCGGCGATGACACCCGTGAGGGGCTAGCTGCCGTCATCAGCGTCAAGCTTCATAATCCGCAGTTTGAGGGTCAGACCAAGACCAAGCTGGGCAACACTGAGATTCGCGGCCTTGTACAGGGTGCGGTCACTAAGGGTCTCTCGGAATATCTAGAAGAAAACCCCGCCCCAGCCAAGCGTATTATCAATAAGGCTGCTCAGGCGCTTAAGGCTCGTGAGGCTGCCCGTAAGGCTCGCGAGATGACGCGGCGCAAAAACGTTCTTGATACCTTTAGCATGCCGGGTAAGTTGGCTGACTGCTCAAGTAAAGATCCTGCGCTCTCCGAGATGTTCATCGTGGAGGGTGATTCCGCAGGCGGATCCGCCAAACAGGCGCGCGACCGCAAGTATCAGGCAATCTTGCCCCTGCGCGGTAAGATTTTGAATGTGGAGCGGGCGGGCCTGCATCGGGCGCTCTCAAGCGACACTATCTCCAGTCTCATTACTGCAATCGGCACCAATATCGGTGAGGATTACAATGGCGATGCCGCTCGCTACCACCGCATCATTATCATGACCGATGCTGATGTGGATGGCGCGCATATCCGCTGTCTGCTCCTTACCTTCTTCTACCGCTATATGCCTGATCTCATCAACCGGGGCTATGTCTATATTGCACAACCCCCGCTCTACGGCCTTAAAAAGAAAAACTCTAGGAGTGGCAAGATTCTTAAATACCTCTTTAATGACGAGGCTAAAGACCGGCTTATGGCTGAGCTTGGTTCTGAGGCGGAAAAATACGACATGCAGCGCTACAAGGGTCTGGGTGAGATGGACCCTGAGCAGCTATGGGAAACCACGATGGAGCCCAACTCGCGCACGCTGCTTCAGGTGAGCATTGAGGATGCGGCGGCTGCTGAGCTGGCTGTATCTGAACTGATGGGTGATCAGGTAGAGCCGCGCAAGGAGTTCATCCAGCGCCACGCTCGCGATGTGAGATTCCTGGACATCTAAGAATAACTCTATGCCATGAAGGGGCCGCTATCTGCGGTTTCCCACGACGTTTCACGTGAAAACCCCTCCGGGTAGCCCCCGGATGAGAGAGGAGAACTGTGGCTGACAACACCACTATCGAAGCGGCGCAGACCGGCGCTGCAGGCGTGCAGTCCGCCGAACTAGGCCGCGAGATGCGTACATCATTCCTCGAATACTCGATGAGTGTCATCATGTCGCGCGCTCTTCCCGATGTGCGTGACGGCCTCAAGCCCGTGCATCGCCGTATCCTCTACGCTATGCACGACAGCGGCATCACTCCCAATCGCCCCCATAGCAAGTCTGCCCGTACCGTGGGTGACGTGATTGGTAAGTACCATCCTCACGGTGATAGTGCGGTCTATGACACCATGGTGCGTCTGGCGCAGGATTTCTCCATGCGTGTGCCGCTTGTGGATGGACATGGCAACTTTGGCAGCATCGATGGTGATAGTGCCGCTGCTATGCGCTATACCGAGGCTCGCCTGGCTAAGCCCGCTATGGAACTCCTCCGTGACCTGGAAAAAGAAACGGTAGACTGGCGTCCCAATTACGATGAGAGCCTCCAAGAACCCGAGGTTCTTCCCTCGCGTTTTCCCAACCTCCTTGTCAACGGCTCCAATGGTATTGCGGTGGGTATGGCTACCAATATCCCACCTCATAACCTCGGTGAGACCATTGATGCTGCCTGCATGATGTTAGACAACCCTGAGGTGACCATTGATGAGCTGATGGAGGTGCTGCCTGGTCCAGACTTTCCCACAGGGGGTATCATTATGGGCCGCAAGGGTATCAGGGATGCTTATGAGACAGGCCGGGGAAGTCTCACTATCCGCGCCAAATGCAGGGTGGAAGATGGTAAAAACGGTAAGAGCACCATTACCGTGACTGAGATTCCCTACCAGGTCAACCGCACCAATCTCATGACCAAGTTGGGCGAGTTGATCCGTGACAAGAAGCTGCCTGAGATTTCCAACGTGCACGACGGGGCCGACCGCAATAGTCCGGTAGATATCATTATCGAGCTTAAGCAACATGCTATTCCCCAGGTGGTGCTTAACAAACTCTATAAGCACACGCAGTTGCAGGTGGGCTGGGGTGTGAACATGCTCGCCTTGGTGGATGGTGTACCTCAGACACTCTCGCTCAAAGAGATGCTCTTTCACTACATCTCCCACCAAGAAAATGTGGTTACACGGCGCACTCGCTATGATCTGCGCAAGGCCGAGGAGCGCGCACACATCTTGGAAGGCCTGCTGGTAGCTCTAGACCACATCGACGAGGTCATTGCGATTATTCGGGGTTCCCAGACCGACAAAGAGGCCGCCGAAAAACTCCAGACGCGCTTTGGGCTTACTGAGGCGCAAACCTCTGCAATCCTTGAGATGCGTCTGCGCCGCCTAACCGGTCTTGAACGCACCAAAATTGAGGAGGAGCTGGCCGAACTTAAGGAAAAAATCGATCAGTACCGTCGTATCCTTGCCGATCCGGCTCTCCTGCGCCAGGTTATCAAAGAGGAACTGCAAGAGATTAAGCACAAGTACGGTACCCCCCGGCGCACTCGTATTGCTTCTGAGGCGAGAGACCTCGACGTGGAGGATCTGATTGCCGAGGAGGATATGGTGGTTACGGTGACCAAGGCAGGCTACGTCAAACGCCTACCCATCGCCACTTACCGCCAGCAAAAGCGCGGCGGCAAAGGTATGCAGGGGGTGAATCTCAGAGATAACGACTTTGTAGAGCACCTCTTTGTGGCCTCCACCCACAGCTTCATGCTCTTCTTCTCTACACGCGGTAAGGTGTATCGCCTGAAGGTCTATGAACTTCCTGAAGCAAGCCGCCATGCGCGCGGCACGGCTATCGTGAACTTGCTACCACTAGAAAAGGGCGAGACCATCGCGGCCATCATTGCCACCAAGGACTTCCCTGAAGACGAACACCTTATGTTTGCCACCGAACAGGGTATGGTAAAAAAGACCTCCATGAGTCTTTATGACCGCACGCGTCGCGACGGATTGATTGCAATCAATCTCAAGGACGATGATCGCCTCATCGCTGTGCGCCGCGTGAAAACGGGTGAGCGCGTAATGATGGTCTCAAGCGCGGGTAAGGCTATCACCTGGGATGAGTCTGAGGCGCGCGCTATGGGTCGCGATACCATGGGTGTACGCGGTATGACGGTACCCGCTGGGGTGAAGGTACTAGGAATGGAGATTGCTCGCCCCGGCACAGAGCTTTTTGTTATTACTGAAAAAGGGTATGGTAAGCGCACCCCTGTGGCGGAATATCCAGCCCATCATCGAGGTGGCCAAGGGGTTTATACCATCACGATGACACAGAAAAAAGGCCTGCTCACCGGCATGAAGGTGGTAAGTCATCACGATGAGCTGATGATTATTTCCGAAGAGGGTGTGGTGATTCGTACCCCTGTAGCCGATATTAGTCAGCTTGGACGGTCGACCCAAGGCGTACATGTGATGAATGTGGCCGAACATGATCGGGTGTGTGCCGTAGCTATCGCCACCGACGGTACCAAACGCAAGAAAAATAAGACCATTGATCAGGGAGAAACGCTTGTTGCTGAGCAGGATGGAGCGCACCAGCCCCAGCTTTTGGCTGCAGATGCAGAGGATGAGGAGGAAGACGAGCTTATGAACGCCGAGCGCGACGAAGTCTAGGATAAGGAAGAAAAATTTTCCAAAATCGGTTCTTGTATTCATCTAGGCTCGGCGCTATCATAGCCAAGCGCGTTTTCGCGGGCCTGTAGCTCAGTTGGTTAGAGCGCACGACTGATAATCGTGAGGT